>NZ_JAMKBZ010000012.1:0-156847 GCF_053772255.1 Rhodopseudomonas parapalustris
ACGAATTAGTGAACTCGCACAGCAATGACGAAGAAACTCAAGTCATCGCGCGGATCAGAGCCATGCCGGCGAACAGGCCGGCGATCGCCAGCACCACCGAGCCGAGCACGTAGAGCACCGCGAGCCCGACCGCGCCGCGTTCGTACAGCAGCGCCGCGTCGAGCGAGAACGCCGAGAATGTGGTGTAGCCGCCGAGGATGCCGGTCATCAGGAACAGCCGGACGTGCTGCGACGAGCCGCCCTTGAAGGCGAAGTAGCCGGCGATCAGCCCCATCACGATCGAGCCGGTCACGTTGATGAAGAAGGTGTGATAGGGAAACGCAGTGCCGAGCAACCGGCCGCTGAACGTGTTGATGAAGTGGCGAAACATCGCCCCGAGCCCGCCGCCCACGAACACCACGAGATAGGCCATTCGAGAATTGCTCCGTATCCGATCGTTGCCCTGACTTCGTTCTTGCAGCAGCACGGGTGCGACCGCAAGCCGCATAGCCGGGTGCCGCTGCCAAAAGAAAAGGCGGCCGCACCGCGACCGCCTTTTCCATGTCGTGATCGAACTGCGCCGATCAGGCCTTCGAGTACATCTCCTCGACGTACTCCCAGTTGATCAGGTTCTCGATGAACGCCTTCAGGTAGTCCGGGCGCTTGTTGCGATAGTCGATGTAGTAGGAGTGCTCCCAGACGTCGACGCCGAGGATCGGGGTGGCGCCGTGAACCAGCGGATTTTCGCCGTTCGGAGTCTTGGAGATCTCGAGCTTGCCGCCCTTGACCGACAGCCAGGCCCAGCCCGAGCCGAACTGGCCGGCACCGGCGGCGGCGAAATCGGTCTTGAACTTCTCGAAGCCGCCGAGGTCTTCGTCGATCTTCTTGGCCAGCGCACCGGGCAGCTTGCTGCCGCCGCCGTTCGGCTTCATCCACTTCCAGAAGTGGATGTGGTTGTAGTGCTGGGCGGCGTTATTGAACAACGGGGCGTTCTTATTGAACGAGCCCTTGACCACCTCCTCGAGCGACTTGCCCTCGAATTCGGTGCCCTTCAGCAGGTTGTTGCCGTTGGTGACATACGCCTGATGGTGCTTGTCGTGGTGATATTCCAGCGTCTCCTTCGACATGTACGGCTGCAGGGCGTCGTAGGCATACGGCAATTCGGGAAGCGTGAAGGTCATGATTCATTTCCACGATGGGTGGGGGACGTCGTCTTAACGGGAACCCTTATAAAAGGTTCCCAGCCTGGACCCAATATCTATTCTAACTTGCAACAGCGTGTCGCAGTGGCGGCGCCGAAGCCGATACCGCTGCGACATGAACAGCTTACCGCAGGTGGGCGATGCTACCGCCGCGGGCTGCGGCGGCCCGCTGCACGCTCAGGCGGTCACCGGCACCACCAGCTCCTCGCGCCTAGCCGGCGGGCGGACGTTCATCAGCATCTGGGCACAGCCGGCGATCAGGCCGATAAGCACCGCGGCCTGCCAGGCGCGGTCGTAATTGCCGAGGTGGTCGTAGATCACCCCGCCGCCCCAGGCGCCGAGGAACGAGCCGACCTGATGGCTGAGGAAGGCGATGCCGGTCAGCGTCGCCATGTAGCGCAGCCCGAAAAGCTGCACGACCAGGCCGTTGACCAACGGAATCACCCCGAGCCACAGCGAGCCCATGATGGCGGCGAACACGATGGTCGTGGTCGCCGAGGCCGGGAAGTAGAAATACGCCGCGACCGTCAGCGAACGCACGATGTAGATGCCGCCGAGCAGATACTGCTTCGGAAACTTGCCGCCGAGCCAGCCGAATGCGTAGGACCCGAACACGTTGAACAGCCCGATCACCGCCAGAGCCGAAGCGCCGAGCGACGGATCGAGGCCGCAGATCGCCAGATAGTTCGGCAGATGCGTGGTGATGAACACCAGCTGCAGACCGCAGACGAAAAACGCGAGCGCCATCACCACGAAGCCGGAGTGGCCGAGCGCGGCCTGCACCACCTCGCCTGCCGACTGCTTGACGTCATCGGCCTTGTCGATCTCCAGCTTGTCGGCGCGGCCGGCGAACAGCGCCGACGGCAGCATCGCCGCTGCAAGGCCGAGAAAGCCGATCAGCGCCATCTGCCAGCCGGCGGTCGAGATCAGCGTCTGCGCCAGCGGCGAGGCCAGCACCAGACCGAGCGAGCCCGCGGCCGACACCGCGCCCATCGCGACGCTGCGCTTGGCCGGCGACACCGTGCGCGAGGTCACCGTCATGGTCATGCTGGAGGCGGTGCAGGACAGAGCAATGCCGACGCAGACGCCGCAGCCAAGTGTGAACATCAGCGCCGAGTCGGCGACCATCATCAGCACCAGACCGGCCGCGTAGACGAGGACGCCGCCCAGCATCACCCAGCGGGTGCCGTAGCGATCGGCGAGCAGCCCGACCATCGGCTGGGTTACACCCCAGATGATATTCTGCAGCGCTGTGGCGAAAGAGAAGTCGGCGCTGGTGATACCGACATCGCGGATCACCGAGGGCTGAAACAGCCCGAAACTCTGCCGCATGCCCATGGCCAGGCTGAGCAGAACCGAGGCGCCGATCAGGATCGACCAGCGCTGAAACGGGCTGAGCTGAGCAGCCTTCATGAGCGAATTCCTTCCCGGGAGAATATTTGTCTGCATTCATGCCTTGGTTTGGGAGATTTGACCATCCATCCCCGCGGTATCCGGGTTCTGCGCAAGATGCAGGGGTGAGGCCTGCCGACCCCGCGCGCCCACGAGACCTGCGCGAAACGCCGCCGCGCCCGCGCCGCGCGCAATGCCACGGCACTTGTGCCCGATCGGCATCTGCGCTTATTGTATTTCGACCATCATACAAAAGACCGCCGGCGCATCCAAGGCGGCATCCGGGGAGCGATCAGATGACCATCGAGGCACCGGCCGACACGTCGCGCCCCGCTCCGCCGCCGAACCGGCTGCTGACCGCACCGATCCTGCCGACGCTGCTGCGGCTGGCGACGCCGAACACCATCGCGATGCTCGGCACCGCCTTGGTGGCGGTTGCCGAGACGTCCTACATCGGCCGGCTGGGCACCGAGCCGTTGGCGGCGATCGCGCTGGTGTTTCCGTTCGCGATGCTGACGCAGATGATGTCCGCTGGCGCGATGGGCGGCGGGGTCTCGTCGGCGATCAGCCGCGCGCTCGGCGCCGGCGACCCGGTCCGCGCGGGCGTCTTGGCACTGCACGCGATCCTGATCGGGATCGGCGGCGGCCTGGTGTTCTCGCTGGTGATGCTGACGTTCGGCCGCTCGCTGTTCGCGCTGCTCGGCGGCCGCGGCGAAGTGCTGGAACAAGCCTGCAGCTATTCGGTGGTGCTGTTCTCGGCCGCGGTGTCGATCTGGCTGGTGAACACGCTGGCTTCGATTCTGCGCGGCACCGGCGACATGATCCTGCCGGCAGCGGTGCTGCTCGGCGTCGCAGCTCTCCAGGTGGTGATCGGCGGTACGTTCGGACTCGGCCTGTTCGGCATGCCGCGGCTCGGCATGCCGGGCGTCGCCTCCGGTCAGGCCGTCGCCTTCACGCTCGGCGCGCTGTTTCTGCTGATCTATCTCGGCAGCGGTCGCAGCCGGCTGCGGCTGCAAGTGCGCTCGTTCAGTCTGCAGCGGCCGATCTTCGTCGACATCCTGAAGGTCGGCGCCCTCGCCTGCCTCGCGCCGCTGCAATCGGTGCTGACGATCCTGATCTTCACCAAGGTGCTGGCGAGCTACGGCACCACCACGCTCGCCGGCTACGGCATCGGCTCGCGCCTAGAATTTCTGCTGATCCCGATCGCGTTCGCTGTCGGAGTCGCCTCGATCCCGATGGTCGGAATGGCGATCGGCGCCGGCGACGTGGCGCGTGCGCGGCGGGTGGCCTGGACTGCCGGCGCGGTGTCCGCCGTGATCGTCGGACTGGTCGGGGCATTGCTGGCGATCCGGCCGGCGCTGTGGGTATCGCTGTTCACCACCGATCCGGCCGTCACCGCGGCCGCGCATTCGTACTTCCACCTCGCCGGTCCGGGCTTCGGCTTCTTCGGCCTTGGCGTGACGCTGTACTTCGCCAGCCAAGGCGCCGCCAAGGTCGGCGGGCCGGTGCTGGCCGCGACCGCGAGGCTGGTGCTGGTGGCCGTTGGCGGCTCGGCACTGGTCGCCTTCGGCGCCCCGGCGTCCGCGATGTTCGTGATGGTGGCCGCCGCGATGGTGGTTTATGGCCTCGGCAGCGCCGCCGCGGTCCATCTGACACGCTGGGTCAAGTGAATCAGAATTATCCCCAGCGCGCAGCAAGGGTCACACGATTGCACGAATCGGGCGCTCTGTTATCCAACCGCCCGCCGCACTGCGTCTGAATGCTGTTCGCGGCTCCCACACGTATCGTTTGGAGATATCGAATGGCCGTTCGGTCCGGTTTTGTCATTGCTGCCCTGGTTGCCCTGGTGTCGCTGTCGCCCGCCGCAACGATGGCCCAGTCGGCTGGCCCGCAGGGCACCTGGCTGACCCAGGCCGGCGACGCCAAGGTCCGGATCAAGAGCTGCGGCAACGCGCTCTGCGGTAGCATCGTCTGGCTGAAGCAGCCAACCGATCCGAACACCGGCAAACCGCAGGTCGACGACAAGAACGCCGATCCGCAGCTCGCCTCGCGCCCGATCATCGGCCTGCAGATCTTCGGCGACATGCGCCCGGTGTCGCAGGGCAAATGGAGCGGTCACATCTACAACGCCGATGACGGCAAAACCTACCAGAGCAGCATCTCGCACACCGGCCCGACCACGTTGCTGGTCGAAGGCTGCGTCGGTACGCTGTGCGGCGGCGAGACCTGGACGCTCAGCCGCTAGCCGACCGCCCCTTCCGGCATCTCCTTCAGGGCCAGCGCGGCGGACGCATAGCCGCCGCCGGCGCCGTCGATGAAGTGGACGTGATCGCTGCGCATCACCGAGGGCGTGAACCAGGTCAACATCGCTGATTGCTGCCGCGACACGCCGTAGCGGACAACACCCGCGGCCGCAGCGATGGCCAGCTTCTGCTCCAGCGCGTCGGCGAGCTCCGGCGCGCAGTCGAGCACCATGCGCAGGCCGTCGTCGTATTTGCGGAAGTCGGAGTTATCCACCAGCTCGGCCACATAGCGTCGCGGCACGAAGCCGCGCACCGTGATGCCGAGGCGGATGATCAAGTAACTGAACAGCGTCCGGACCAGCAGGCCGGCGCGGCGTAGCGTCAGCGATCCGCCGTGCTCGGCGCGGGCTTCGAGGTCGAGGCCCTGCGGCGGCCAGCGTAATCCCGGGCCCTCGCGGGGCACCGGCCGTCCAGCCTCCGGGCTGCATTCGACCAGCGCCACGATATCTTCGATCAGACTGCGATACGCCGCCCCATCGGCCTTAGCGGTCGGCACGATCAGCACCGACAGGATCACGCCGCGCCGCGCCGGCATATCCTCGAACCGGCACGACAGGCCGGAGAGGTCGGGCACGGTGCCCGGCGGCGCCGGCGGAATCGAAAATTCGCCGCGCTTCATCGCCCCATCGGCCCAGCCCAATCCGCCGCCGGCGAACATCGCGTAGCTGACGTGGGGCGACGGCGCGAACCGCGCGACGCGGACTTCCAGCCCGTTGGCGCGGATCGCCGTGACCGGCACCAGCGCGATCCGCATCGTCAGGTCGAGCTCGTCACGCACCCAGGCAGCGGTGGCCGCCAGCGCATCGCGGGCAGCCGCCAGATCGGCCGGCGCCACCGCGAAGCTGGCACCGTCGCCGCCGAACACGAACGGGAATTCGCGCCCTTGAAGCGCGTTGGTCACCGCCGCGATCACCGCCGCGCCGGCCATGTTGACGGACTTGTAGCGCTGCTCCCCAATCGCGCGGGTGGAATCGACGATGTCGGCGACGCCGATGATCCAATCGTCCGGCAGCGGCGCGTAGAGGGCAGGATCCATCAGGCTGCGGAAGCCGCGAAACACCGCGACGCCCTCGTAAAAGCCGCTGTCGCCTGCGCTCATGCCGCCAGCCCCTCCTCGATTGATGACAATGAGTTACGTCCGCAAACCCAAGCGGTTGCGAACGGCCGAGGTCAGTCGCTGCCCGAGCACAGGCCGAGCGCCGCCGTGATCGTCCCGCGCGCACAGCGTGTCAGCGTGATGTCCGAATACAGCCCGTAGGCGAACACAGCCAGGGCCAGCAGGAAGATGATGCCAAGCGATTTCACGTCAGATGTCCGGTTCGCTATCAGCGGTGCAGGCGCAGCGCCCGCTGGCGGCTGAGGTCCGTTAGATCAGATCGGGAGCGGGCCATACTGCTTTGATAACCACTCCCGTACAGCCTGGACATCGGCGCAAGCCATGTTCTCCGGAGTGGCAACGATGTGATAAGTCTCTCCAGCAATATCAGGCCCAAAGGGCTGGACCAGCAAACCTGCCTCGATCTCGGGCTTGGCCAGAATGAGGCTGGCGATAGCCACTCCGTGGCCGGCAACGGCGGCCTGAAGAGCATGGCCATCGTCAGTGAAGCGCGGCCCCTCCCCGATGGGGAGGCCTGTCATTCCAGCCAGGCGCGTCCAGCGTTTCCAATCTGGCGCCATCCCCGGACGCTTCCATTCCGTGTGGATCAAAACCGCCTCCCTGAGATCGTCCGGTCCGGACAGGCCAAGCCGCGGACTGCACAGTATACCGAAACGCTCCGAGAGGAGCGGCTCAGCGACGAGACCAGGAAATGGGCCGGGGCCATAGCGAACCGCGATATCCGCCAGACCGGACTGCAGATCGATCAACTCGTCAGCGGCATGAAGGCGCAGGTCGAAGGCCGGATAAGTTAGGCGGAATGCCCCAAGCGCCGGCAACAATCGGCGGGCGGCAAAGAGCATCGGCGCCGTCAACGTTACAGCTTTGCGTCGGCTCTGCGGGTTTAAGGCCAAAATGGCCTTCTCGAAGGAATCGAAGCCATCCCTGAGCACGGGATAGAGGCGCTGACCAAGCTCGGTCAGGTCGACGCGCCGGACGTGCCGCACGAACAGCGCGACACCCAGCGTTTCCTCGAGCAGGCGGATCTGATGGCTGACAGCGGTTGGCGTGACGGCCAATTCCTCCGCTGCCTTGCGAAAACTCAAATGCCGTGCCGCTGCCTCGAACGCCCGCAGTGCAGCCAAAGGAGGAAGGCGGCGGCGCCTCATTGGTGAATCATATTCAGCCATCAGGTGAGATATTCATGTTCGTTAATACCGATTTCAAGATGTTAATTCGAACCTCGACTTCAATACAGATGAACGAGGTTGCTTCATGCTCACGTCTTCGCCATTGCGCATTCTTCACATTGATGCCAGCGCGCGATCTGGCCTGTCGAACCGCGAACGCCATGGCTCGCATACGCGGCGCCTGAGCCGCCGCTTTGTCGACCGGTGGTCGGTCACCCGGCCAATGGATATCGTTACCTATCGTGACGTCGGCATCGAGCCGCCGCAGCCCGTCAGCGGCGCCTGGATCGCCGCCGCTTTTTGTCCGCCCGAGCGGCGCGACGCCGCGCAGCTGTCCGTGCTAGCTGAAAGCGATGAACTGACGGGCGAGTTGGTTGCCGCCGATCTGATTATCATCGGCGCGCCCATGTATAATTTCGGAATACCTGCGCAGCTCAAAGCGTGGATCGACAATGTCGTTCGGGTCGGCGTCACCTTCGGCTTCGACCGCGCGCGCGTTGGCGAGCCGTATTGGCCCATGCTGCCGCCGGGCAAGCGCCTCGTCATCCTCACAGCGCGCGGCGACTATGGTTACGACGCGGGCGGGCGGCTCGCTTCTGCCAACCTGGTCGAAGCCGGACTGAAAGTGCCGCTGGCCTATCTTGGCATCAACGACACCCACACGGTCGCAATCGAATATGACGAGTTCGCCGACGAACGGCTTGCAGCCTCGATCATAGAAGCGGAGGCGACAGCAGACCGGCTGGTTGAAACCATCATCGAAGGCCTTCGAACGGGAGATCGCGTCCCATAGCATGGTTCAGCTGGCGGCGGGCCACCGCTATGGCCATGCGATCCCGGCCGGTTAGCGGCTGCCTGCGTTCGGGCCGCCCGGCTCTCCTCGATTGGATCGCGATGAATTACGTCCGCAAGCCCGATCGGTTGCGAACGACCGCGCGTCATTCACCGCCTGAGCACAGGCCGAGCGCCGCCGTGATCGTCCCGCGCGCGCAGCGCGTCAGCGTGATGTCCGAATACAGCCCGTAGGCGAACACAGCCAGGGCCAGCAGAAAGATGATGCCGAGCGATTTCACAGTCGATGTCCGGTTCGCCACCAGCGGTGCAAGCACAGCGCCCGCTGGCGGCTGAGGTCGTGTCCGTTAGATCAGATCGGGAGCGGGAGGATCAAGCCGGGAGGCGATGGCGGAAGGTGCTCATCCGATCGCGACACCGAGATGTTGTTGCAGTTCAGACATCCGAATGATCACCGCACGCTGAGGATCAAACGGCAGATCCCTGAAGCCCCAACTCGCATAGAATCTACGGACTCCGTCGTGGAGCGGATGGGTGACCACGCCGACACATCCCACGATCTCGGCGGCACGCAGCGCCGACTTCAACGCAAACTGCAGTAATGAAGCGGCGTGCCCCCGACCTTGATAAGCCTTGTCCACCGCAAGCTGGCCCAGCAGCAGAACCGGGACCGGATCCGGCTGGTTGCTTTGCTGCGGCTTCGGCAGATAGGCCCGTTCGATCTGACAGGCGCTCAGCGTCACATAGCCGATGATCCGGTGTGATTTCGGGTCGGTCATGACGTTGACCCGCGAGGCACCGCTGACGTGGTTCGCCCACGGGTGCCGACGTCCTTCGCAGGCATGGTGACGACGCTGCGACTGAGAACATCGATCTCCGCCGCTTCGACCGACTTCCAGCGCACGAACTCGCTGAGGCTGGTGCGCGACTGCTCAGCCGCAGCTTCGAGCATCGCGCGCTCCTCGCGGCTGACCCGGACACTCAGAACCGTTGTGGCGTTAGGCTGATCCATTGCGCGTATGACAACTGCATGCAGACAGTTGCGTCACCAGCCCAAGCTGACAGCCTATCGGGTGGACTTGCGACCATCGACGGCGGACGACGCCGCCAGTTTGGCCGTTTTGGATTTCACGCAATGTATTGATATAGCTTACAAAAATGTGGTCTTCGAGCGGATTTGGCCGATCTCTTGGCCGATCTTCAGCGTTGGCTGTCGCGCAGGCTGCACGATCGTCCAGCGCCGCATGACCGTCTGCCCAATCGCCTCAGCCGCCAGACATGAAAAAGCCCGCACGCGGCGGGCTCGATCACTGATCTGACGATCCAGATTTGGTTGCGGGGATAGGATTTGAACCTATGACCTTCAGGTTATGAGCCTGACGAGCTACCGGGCTGCTCCACCCCGCGTTAAACCTTGCGCGGCTTTCAGAAAACCGATGACCATCAACGCCTAAAGGCGCTGATCGATCCTCCCGGAGGCTTCCTGAGAAGGTGCCCGGGGCGAATGCCCGGGGCGCGAGGGGTGTCTAGCAATGCCCGGGGGATTTGGAAAGCCCCAAGGGACGATTTCGGCGAAGATTTTCAAGATTATATGACAGCGCCGGAACCCGGTGTGGTTGCCGGAATCCTCTTCCCCTGCGAGACTTCGCGAAAATCAGCCCATTCTCGAGCCAAACGGGCATCGCAGGGAGCGAAAGATGGACCAGCCGGTCGGCGGTTTCGGGGGCAATGCGCTCCACGACAGCTTTCATCGCATGTTCGAGATCTCGCGCGCCGAACCGCCGCCGACGCTGGAGCAGCGTCAGGACCGGCTCGCCAGGCTGCGCGCGCTGATCAAGGACAACGAAAAACGATTCGAGCAGGCGATCTCCGCCGATTTCGGTCACCGCAGTTCGACCGAGACGCTGATCGCCGAGACGCTCAGCCTGCTCGGCGACATCAAGCACACCTCGCGGCATCTCAAGCGCTGGATGGCGCCGCGCAAGGTTTCGACCCAGCTCCAGTTCTTGCCGGGCAAGAACCGGCTGCTGCCGCAACCGCTCGGCGTGGTCGGCGTGATTGCGCCGTGGAATTATCCGCTGCAGCTCACCGTCGCGCCTGCGATCGGCGCGATCGCCGCCGGCAACCGGGTGATGATCAAGCCGAGCGAATTGTCGCCGCACTTTGCCGCACTGCTGCAGGAGACCGTCGCGGCCAAGTTCGATGCCAGCGAGATGATGGTGACCGGGATCGAGGCCGGCGTCGCCGAGGCCTTCGCGCGGCTGCCGTTCGACCACCTGATGTTCACCGGCTCGACTCGCGTCGGCCGCATCGTCGCCGCTGAAGCTGGAAAGAACCTCACCCCGGTTACACTCGAACTCGGCGGCAAATCGCCGACCATCGTCGACCGGTCGGCCGATCTCGACGAGGTGGCACCGCGGATCGCCTACGCCAAGCTGATGAACGCCGGCCAGACCTGCATCGCGCCCGACTACGTGCTGGCCCCGCAGGACAGAGTCGAAGCCCTCGCCGGCAAGATCTGGGGCGCGATGCAACAGATGTGGGGCACCGACCCGGCCAATCCGGACTACACCTCGATCATCGCCGAGCATCACTACGCGCGGCTGAAGAGCCTGGTCGACGATGCTGTCGCACGCGGCGCGCGGCTGCTGCAGCCCGCCTCGGCCGACGATGCCGCGTGGGCGGGCAAGCGCAAATTCCCGCCGACCCTCGTGCTCGGGGCAACGCCCGAGATGAAGATCATGCAGGAGGAGATCTTCGGTCCGCTGCTGCCGATCCTCGGTTACAGCGAGCCGACCGAGCCGATCAATTTCATCAACGGCCGCGACCGGCCACTGGCGCTGTATTGGTTCGGCACCGACGACGCCGCGCGCGACCAGGTGCTGGAGCGGACCGTCTCGGGCGGCGTCACCATCAACGATTGCCTGGTGCATTTCGCCCAAGCCAATCAGCCGATGGGCGGCGTCGGCGCCTCGGGCACCGGCGCCTATCACGGCGAATGGGGCTTCAACACCTTCACCAAGATGAAGCCGATTTTCTATCGCTCGCCCTACAACCGGTTCGCCGATCTGTATCCGCCCTACGGCGCCAAGATCGCGCGGATGTCGAAGGTGCTGCGCCTGATGTCGTAACAAGACAACACCCGCACGGCCGAAGAAGCCGGCGGCAAGTAATAAAACAACATCGCGGAGGGAAACGCTCGTGAGCGAAACAGTGGATTTCGTCGTGGTCGGCGGCGGCTCCGGCGGCTGCGCCGTGGCTGGCCGGCTGTCGGAGGATGCCGGCACCTCGGTGGTGCTGCTCGAAGCCGGCGGCACGGCCGACAATTGGGTGGTGAAGACGCCCTACGCGCTGTCGCTGATGGTGCCGAGCAAGCTGAACAACTGGCACTTCGAGACGGTGCCGCAGCCCGGCCTCAACGGCCGCGTCGGCTATCAGCCGCGCGGCAAAGGGCTTGGCGGCTCGTCGGCGATCAACGCCATGGTCTATATCCGCGGCCACAAATGGGACTACGACCATTGGGCCGAACTCGGCAATGCCGGCTGGTCCTACGCCGACGTGCTGCCCTACTTCAAGCGCTCGGAAAACAACTCCGATTTCAACGGCGCTTATCACGGCCAGAGCGGACCGTTGCACGTCAACAAGCTGCGGACCGACAATCCGGCACACGAGATCTTCCTGCAAGCGGCGCGCGAGGCGCAGTTTCGCATCCGCGACGATTTCAACGGCGAGGAGCAGGAAGGCCTCGGCCTGTATCAGCTCACCCAGCACAATGGCGAGCGCTGGAGCGCCGCACGCGCCTACGTGCATCCGCACATCGGAGCGCGCCGCAATCTGCGGGTCGAGACCGACGCGCAGGCGACCCGGATTCTGATCGAAGGCGGTCGCGCGGTCGGCGTCGCGTATCGGCAGAACGATCAGATCCGCGAGATCCGCGCGCGCCGCGAAGTGATCCTCGCGTCCGGCGCCTTCCAATCGCCGCAGCTACTGATGCTGTCGGGCATCGGCGATGCCGCCGCGCTGAAGGCGCACGGCATCGACGTGGTGCACCATCTGCCGGGCGTCGGCCAGAACCTGCAGGATCACCCTGACTTCATCTTCGCCTATCAGTCGGACAGCCCGTATTTCACCGGCACCAGTTTCACCGGGATCGCCCGGCTGCTGTCGACGATCGGTCAATATCGCCGCGAGGGCCGCGGACCGCTGACCACCAACTTCGCCGAATGCGGCGGCTTCCTGAAGACACGTCCCGACGTCGACGTGCCGGATATCCAGCTGCATTTCGGCATGGCGATGGTCGACGATCACGGCCGCAAGCGGCACTGGGGCACGGGATTTTCCTGCCATTTCTGTCTGCTGCGGCCGAAGAGCCGCGGCAGCGTCGGGCTCGCCAGCGCCGATCCCTTGGCGCCGCCGCGGATCGATCCGAACTTCTTCGGCGATCCGGACGATCTCGAAACCATGGTGGCGGGCTACAAGACGACACAGCGGCTGATGGAGACGCCGGCGCTGCGCGCCCTGCAGCAGAAGGATCTGTTCACCGCCAATGTCCGCACCGACGACGACATCCGCGCCATCCTGCGCGCCCGCGTCGACACGGTGTATCATCCGGTCGGCACCTGCAAGATGGGCAGCGACGCGACGGCGGTAGTCGATCCGCGCCTGAACGTGCATGGCATCGGGGCCTTGCGCATCGTCGACGCCTCGGTGATGCCGACGTTGATCGGCGGCAACACCAATGCTCCCACCATCATGATCGGCGAGAAAGCCGCCGACATGATCCGCGAGGAGATGCGGACGAACTGACGTCGTCTTGCTAGTGACTTCATTCCGGGGCGCGCGCAGCGCGAACCCGGAATCCCGAGATTGTTGCAGATGGAGATTCCGGACTCGATCACTTCGTGAGCGCGCCGGAATGACGACGGAGCGCCGCCCCCCGACGCGTAATCGACGTCCCGTTCAGTCGTTCCAGGATGCATTCACCATCAGGCATGAGTGAGAAACACTCATGCTTCCCCTCGCGCCACAGGGCTTATGAATTCCGGGCTCGCGAGCTGCGCTCGCGCCCCGGAACGACCATTGAAACGTGGTGCTCATTGCTACCCGAGCAAGAATCCGCCATCCACCGTGACGACGCTACCGGTCATGTAGCGCGAGGCGCTCGAGGCGAGCAGCAGGATGGCGCCGTCGAGATCGGATTCGTGACCGACGCGACGCTGCGGGATGCTCTTGACCAGCTTCTCGCCGGCCGGTGTCGCCCACAGCTCGCGATTGATGTCGGTGTCGATGTAGCCCGGCGCCAGCGCGTTGACGCGGATGCGCGAGCTGGCGAGCTCCAGCGCCATCGCCTTGGTCGCCTGGATAATGCCGGCCTTGGAGATCGCGTAGGGCGAGACGAATTTCAAAACGCTCTGGCCGAGCACCGAGGCGATATTGACGATGTTGCCGCCCTGCTGCCGCGCGATCATCCGGCGCGCGACTTCGGTGGCGAGGAAGTAAGCGCCCTTGAGATTGGCGCCGATCACCTTGTCCCAATCCGCCTCGCTGGTGTCGACCGCGAGCCTCTCGGTGGCGACGCCGGCATTGTTGACCAGCACGGTGATCGGACCGAGCGCAGCTTCGGCCTGATCGAGCGCGGCCGCCATCGAACCGAGATCGGTGACGTCCATCCGCACCGCGACGGCGCGACCGCCGCCGTCCTTGATCTCCTGCTCCAGGCTCTGCAGCTTGTCGATCTGCCGCGCGGCCAGCACGATCGCGGCGCCCCGCGCGGCGAGCACGCGGGCGAATTGCCGCCCCAGACCCTGCGATGCGCCGGTGACCAGAATGACTTCGCTGCTGACGTCGAACAGTGGATCCATGCCGCGTTTCCCGTTGATGCGTTATGCGTTGCCCTCCCCTTACCATGCCGAAACGGCTTGGCTACAGTACCGCCCTCGCCGACATCGCCATCCAAGCTGGAGTGAACCGTGGATCTCGGAATCAAAGGCCGCCGCGCGCTGGTGTGCGCATCGAGCAAAGGACTGGGCCGCGGCTGCGCTGCGGCGCTCGCCGCCGAAGGCGTGCATGTGACGATGACTGCACGCGGCGCCGAAGCGCTGGCGCAGGCCGCTACCGAACTGCGCAAGGCCTATCCCGATGTCGAGATCATCGAGGTTGCCGGCGATATCACCACGCCCGAGGGCCGCGCCGCCGCGCTGGCGGCCTGCCCGGAGCCGGACATCCTGGTCAACAACGCCGGCGGCCCGCCGCCCGGCGACTTCCGCGACTGGGGCCGCGACGACTGGATCAAGGCGCTCGACGCCAACATGCTGACGCCGATCGAACTGATCAAGGCGACGGTCGATAAGATGATCGAGCGCAAGTTCGGCCGCATCGTCAACATCACCTCGGCGGCCGTGAAGGCGCCGATCGACGTGCTCGGCCTGTCCAACGGCGCGCGCACCGGCCTGACCGGCTTCGTCGCCGGTCTGTCGCGCAAGACCGTCCGCCACAACGTGACGATCAATGCGCTACTCCCCGGCCCGTTCGACACCGATCGGCTGCGCGGCGTTGCGGCCGGTCAGGCGAAGGCGTCCGGCAAGCCAGCCGAGCAGATCCTGGAAGCGCGCAAGAACGAAAACCCGGCGGGCCGGTTCGGAACCGCGGAGGAATTCGGCGCGGCCTGCGCGTTCCTGTGCAGCGTCCACGCCGGCTACATCACAGGCCAGAACCTGCTGCTCGACGGCGGCGCCTTCCCCGGCACGATGTAAAGATCGCCCCAACGTCTCGGCCGGCAGCGGCGACGCTGCCGGCGCATGGCCCGTCTTACTTTTGGGCCGTCATCACAGTCCGCACCAGATCGGTGGCGTTACGTGCCCCGAGCTTCTTCATGATGTTGGCGCGGTGATATTCGATGGTGCGGGGGCTGATGCCAAGCTGGCGACCGGCCTCCTTGTTGGTGTTGCCGGAGGAGAACAGCTCCAGCACCTCCCGCTCGCGCAGCGTCAGCGGCTCCTTGCCGGCGAAGTTGTACGACGGCGCCTTGCTGGCCTGGCCGGCGTCGCGGCGGCGCGAGAACGCCTCGATCGCCTCCTCGACCCGCGATACGATCTCCTTGCCGCGGAACGGCTTCTCGATGAAATCGAGCGCACCGTTCTTGATGGCGTTGACGGCCATGGCGATATCGCCTTTTCCCGAGATCATGAATATCGGAGCGGGATAGTCCTCGGCGTGAAGCTCGGCGAGAATATCCAGGCCTGACCGTCCGGGAATATGGACATCGAGCAGGATGCAGGCGGGGCTGCGGTTGCGCGCGACCGCAAGAAGCGATTCACCATCGGCGAAGCAAATCACCTGATAGCCTGCCGCCGAGAGCACGATCGACAGCGTTTCACGCACAGCCGGGTCGTCATCGACAACGAAGACCTCTCCCCCCGATGATTGCTCGTTCATTGCACGACCTCCCGGTAAAAAACTTTGATGGAACGCACCGCTTGGTTTGAATCCGTAGTTCTACGGGGAACCAAGTTAACTCGAAGACAGCACCAAACCGTTATAGTGATCGGGCAATTTGCGAGGTCAGCGGTGCTATCTGCCTCCACTCTACTAACTGAAAAGCAAGTTCAACGCTGCACGCCCGAATACCATCACGCAGATCACCATCGGATACGACCGAGGAGCTCGAAGCGTTTCATGCCACGGTTGAGAACCACAACGGTCCGAATATCATTATGAGCCGGATTCGAGCAAGCAAACCATCTATTTCGGCAGGGTCTCGCGTGGATAACCCGGCCGCGCTGGGCCCGCGATCCCGACACCGGCTCGCCGCAAGGGCACGCTCCGAGCGGCGGCGCACTGCGATCTCGCCGTTGCATCGCTGACCGAGGGCTTCCATCGATGCTGCCGCAGGCCCGCCCCAACCTGAAGCGCTCGCTGGTGACGCTGCGGCTGACGACCGTGGTCCTGATCATCACCATCGTCGGCACCAATCTGATCTTTCTGAGCAACCTGCGCGAAACCACGTTGCAGACCGCGGAAACCAACCTGTCCCGCTACACGCTGACGCTGGCGGAAGAAGCCGACCGCTCGTTCAAATCGGTCGACCTGCTGCTGTCGAGCATCCGCGACTACGTTGCGCGGGCCGGTGTCACCGACAGCGATTCCTACCGGCAGATGATGTCGCAGCACAGCACCCGCACGCTGCTCCGCGAAAAGATCACCGGAATGCCGCAGGTCGAGGCCGTGGGCCTGATCGACGACCGCGGCAAGCTGGTCAACTTCTCACGGGACCGGCCGGTTCCGGACGTCGACGTATCCGATCGCGATTACTTCAGGGCGCTCAGCAGCGATCCGACGCTTTCGAGCTTCGTCAGCGCGCCGGTGAGGAACCGCAACTCTGGCAACTGGAACATCTTTCTGGCGCAGCGCGTCACCACCGGCGACGACAGGTTCGTCGGCGTGCTGCTCGGCGCCCTGTCGTTGCAGTATTTCGAGAACTTCTTCGCCGCGACCACGCACGGCGGCGGCACCGAGATCTCGCTGGTGCGTTCCGACGGCATGCTGCTGGTCAGCTATCCTTCATCCGACAGGATCGGCACAGCCGTGACCGACGGCGGACGGATCGCCGTGGCGGCGGGAGGCCGGGGGCACGAGCAGGCCGTCATGGGCTCGCAGCTCCGGGTGACGCGCGTTCTGCCGAACTATCCGATCGTGGTGCGGGTGACGCAGCCGGTGGACAGCGCGCTGGAGAGTTGGCACGACATGGCGATCCTGATGATCGCGATGTCGCTGATCAGCGCCCTGGTGATCATCACCGGCAGCGTCGCGATCGCGCGCTGGTGGGGCAAACAGCATCTCTACGCCGAGGCAGCCGAAGCGGCCAGCGCCGCCAAATCCAGCTTCGTGGCGATGATGAGCCACGAAATCCGGACTCCGATGAATGCGGTGATCGGGCTTGCCACCAACCTGCTTGAGACGCGCCTGGACGCCGAGCAACGCCAGGCGGTCGCCGGCATTCACGACGCCGGCGACAACCTGCTGCAGATCCTCGACGACATCCTCGATTTCTCCAAGCTGGAGGCCGGCCGGCTCAGTCTGGAGCCGATTCCGTTCGCGCCGCACAGCATCGTCGACAACACGCTGAGCGTGATCGGTCCGCGTGCCGTCGCCAAAGGGCTGGTGATCCGCCAGCAGATGCGCGGCGAAATTCCCGATGCGCTGACCGGCGACGCCGGCCGCATCCGTCAGATCCTGCTGAACCTGCTCTCCAACGCGGTGAAGTTCACATCGACCGGCGAGATCGTGGTCACCACCGAATGCGTGGAGCGGGATTCGACTAGCGCGCGGATGCGTTGGATCGTGGCCGATACCGGGATCGGGATCGCCGCCGACAAGATCGAATCCCTGTTCAAGGATTTCGTCCAGGCCGACAGTTCGATCAGCCGGCGGTTCGGCGGCTCAGGTCTCGGCCTCGCAATCAGCAAGCGACTGATCGAGCAGATGGGCGGCAAGATCGGCGTGGTCTCGACGCCGGGCAAAGGCTCCGAATTCCACTTTTCACTGACATTGCCGATCGCCCAGGATGCCGCCCCGCCCGAGCAGGACGACCAGGATGTGTTCGCCCAGTTCCGCGCCCGGATCGAGGCGTCGGGCCGACCGCTGCGCGTGCTCGTGGTCGACGATAATCCGACCAACCGCACCATTGCGGCGCAGATGCTCGGCGAATTCCGGGTGCAGACCAACACCGCCTGCGACGGCACCGAGGCCGTGACTGCGGCAACGCGGTTCAGCTACGACGTGATCCTGATGGACGTGCGGATGCCCGAAATGGACGGGCTCGACGCCACCCGCGCGATCCGCGCGCAGGGCGGCGCGCTCGCCGTCGTGCCGATCATCGCCTTCACCGCGAACGCCTTCGCCGAGGACGCCGCGGCCTGCCGCGCCGCCGGCATGAACGATCATGTCGCCAAGCCGGTGCGGAAGAAGGCGCTGGTGGAAGCGATTCTGCGTGCTCTGCCGCCGCTGTCGCCCGCAGCTCAGCCGCCCCTGCCGCCGCCCCGAGAAGCGACTGTCGAAGCGCCTCCGGCGCCCGCCGCAGTCCCAGCGGATGCACCGGAAACCGTGCAGGCGGGACAGCTCTATGTCGGTCGCAAGGCGTTCGGCCATCTCGTCGACGAGATCGGCAAGGATGCGACCCTGGCAGTGCTGTCGGTGTTCGTGCGCGACACCGCATCGCGGATCGCCCTGTTCGATACGCTGGAGGTGACGACGGACCATCGCCGGATCGAGCGCGAAGCGCACTCGCTCAAGAGCGCGGCTGCCACTTTCGGTCTCGATAAGCTGTCGGCGCTGGCGCGCGAGCTCGAACAAGCCGCACCGCACCTGACGCAGACCGACTATCTGGCGCTGGCCGGCCGGATCAAGGACGCCTTCGCGGCGGCCCATCGCGAACCATCGGCCGACGACGAACTGGTCGAGCTGGCCTGAGGAGGCTTGGTCGGACGAGAGTTGCCGGGTCAGGCTCCGCGCTGCAGCACCGTCACCGTATTGCCATGGGTCGCAGGGTGGCTCGCCGTCCAGCCCCGATACCAGTCGACGAAGGCCTCCCGCGGCAGCGCACGCGAGAATTCGTAGCCCTGGCCGATATCGCAGCCGAGAGCGTCGAGCGCGCGCCAAGTGGCGGCGTCCTCGATACCTTCGGCGACTGCTTTCATGTTGTACTGATGCGCGATCGCGACCGACGACGAGACGATCTTCCACATGTCGGCGTCGGTCAGGCAATCCTTGACGAAGGAGCGGTCGATCTTCAGCTCGCTGAACGGCATCCGCGCCAGCGCCGACAGCGACGAATAGCCGGTGCCGAAATCGTCCATCGAGATGCCGACGCCCTTCAGACGAAGCCGCAGCAGCACGTCCATGGCGCGGCCGACGTCGGCCATCGCCGTGGTTTCGGTGATTTCGATCATCAGCGCGCGCGCCGGCACGCCGATCTCGGCGAGCAGGCGCTCGATCTCCTCGGGCAGCGAGGTGTCGGACAACAGAGACGCCGACAAATTGACCGCAACGACGAACCGCGGCTCGGTGGCAATGAACGCCGCCGCGAACCGCATGGCGTCACGCAGCATGCCAAAGGTGACCGCCTTGATCAGCCCGCCCTGCTCCGCGAGCGGAATGAACAGATCCGGCCCCACGGCACCGAAGGTCGGGCTGTCCCAGCGCGCCAACGCCTCGCAACCGATCACCTTGCCGCTCGACAGGTCGATCTTCGGCTGGAACGCCGCATAGACTTCGCCATTGTCGATGCCGTGCGCCAGATCGGCGGTGGTGATACGCGCCGCTCCGGCCTCGGACCGGCGGCGCAGCGCGGCCGCTTCCGGAAGCGTCGACAACGCGCTCCGCAGCAGCGCCAGGTCGATCGGCTTCGGCAGCGACACGGTGTCGAGCATGCCGACGGCATGCGCCATCCGCACCGTCGCATTGAGAATCCGCTGGTCGCAGCCGCTGATCACGATGATCCGCCGGGGCTTGGTCTCGTGGTCGGCGATCAGCCGCAACAGCTCGATGCCGTCGTGGTCGCCGAGCGACAGATCGATCGTGACGTAGTCGTACCGGTCGGCCGCGAGCCGATCGGCGGCCTCGTGATACGACGCGGCGAAATGCGGGCGATAGCCGAGCTTGATACAAACGCCGCTGATGATCGCACCCTGCAGCGGGTCGTCGTCGACGACCAGAACGTCGACCGCCGGGTCGGAGGAATTTCGATTTTGCATCGTGGTGGCTCGCTTTGGGAGCATCTCGGCACGGCCTCGGTCGACACCGCCGCCCCGTTCGTCTGCCGAAACGGTTCGGGCGCCAACCAGAACGCGAACCGACGTTACCACTCGACTATTGAACGATCTGTTCGCAGATGCCGGACTTCGGTCAAGACGAAGGAAATCGTTAGCAATTTCCTACTCCGTTCGCCGGCATTGTCGTGAATCGTCAAGCGGTGTGGTCGTCGCGAGCCGGCGATTTGCTGTTCTTGTTTCGCGTGCTGAGAAAGCGGACGTCGATCTCCGAGCCATTGACGCGGACCAGCTCACAGCGTCGATACGCCAGCCCGGTGGACGACAGCAAAAGGAAGAACTCCTTCAGGTTCAGCCCTTCGATAGAGCCTTCCAGCTCGAGCTCGGCGTCGACACTGGAAACCGCCTTGAGGACACAGTTGCGCCGCCAGGTGCCATCGATACCCATAATCCAGACGTTGTAGCCACGCCCGAACGATACCCTCTCAGCCCCGGTCTCGGACGCCACGTCGGTCTCCTTTATCGCCCCGTCAGGGCGCCCGCTCGTAGGCCGGCCGCGGCGAGACTCGGCGACGACGCCGCGGCGCCGGTGTTCGGCAGATACACGCCGCGCCGTTTCGGGCAGATCCGATAGGCGTCAGTGAGGCCGACCACGGTTTCGGCGGCACCGAGGAACAGATAGCCGTCCGGCTCGGTGGCGCGCTGCAGCCGGTTGAAGATGTCCGACTTGGTCGCCTGATCGAAATAGATCAGCACGTTGCGACAGAAGATCACGTCGAACTTGCCGAGCGAGCCGAAGTCCTGCAGCAGGTTGAACTGGCGATACTGCACCATCGATCGGACATCGGCATTGAGCTGCCACATCGTGCCGACCTGCTTGAAGTACTTGACGAGAAGCTGGATCGGCAGACCGCGCTGCACCTCGAACTGGGTGTAGAGACCGGCCTTGGACTTCTCCAGCACTTCGGGCGACAGATCGGTGGCGATGATCTCGATGCGCCAGCCGGCGAGTTCGGCGGCCTTCTCCTTGAGCAGCATCGCCAGCGAATACGGCTCCTGGCCGGTGGATGACGCCGCGCACCAGATCCGCAGCGACTTTCGCCCCGCACGCGCCTTGATCAGCTCCGGGATCACGCTGTCCTTGAAGTGATCGAACGGCGTCTTGTCGCGGAAGAAGAACGTCTCGTTGGTGGTCATCGCCTCGACGACGTCGTGGATCAACGCCTCGGAGCCGGCCTTCATCTTCTGCACCAGATCGGTGATGCCCGGCACACCCGCCTTGCGCGCGAGCGGCAGCAGCCGGCTTTCGAGCAGGTACTTTTTGTCGGCCGATAACACCAGGCCAGAACGGTCCTTCAGCAGTTTTTGCAAGTACTCGTAATCGAGCGGTGTCATGCGATTCTTCCCGGACAGAGCGTGAGCGGTGAACTGGTTCGGCGCGCGTTAGGTCATGCAGCGATACGTTGGTTTGCGATTTCGAGGACTTTGTCGACGTCGAGGACGACCATGAGCTGTCCGTCGAGGCGGTGGACGCCGTTGGCGAAGGATGCCATGCGGGGATCGAGGTTGACCGGGTTGGTCTCGCGGCCCTCGTCGGGCAGGGTCAGGACTTCGCCGATGGAGTCGATCAGAAGGCCGTAGGATTCGCCGCGCAGGTCGACGCCCATCGCCATCGGCGGCTTGCCGTCCTGGTTCTTCGGCAGCCCGAGACGGGCCCGCATGTCGATCGCGGTGACGATCCGGCCGCGCAGGTTCAGAACGCCGGCGACGTCATCGGGCGCCAGCGGCACCCGGGTCAGCCGTTCCGGCATGAACACGTCCTGCACCCGGCTGATCGGCAAGCCGAACAGCTGCCCGCCGATCATCGCGGTGGCGAACTGGGTGGTGTTGCCGCTGATCGCGTCGATGGTGCGGCTCATCGCGGGGGTGTCCTTCCTGGTCTCGCTCATGCCGCCTGCTCCAGCACTTCGGGCGTCGCATGCATCGTGGTCTGTTCCTTCAGCGCCGCGATCAGGCCGGGACGGTCGAACTTGGCGATGTAGTCGGTCAGGCCCGCCTGACGGCCGCGCTCGATCGCCGCCGGCGACACCAGCGAACTCAGCGCGATCACCGGCAGGTTCGACATCTTGGTGTCGGAGCGGATCGCCTCGGCGAACTCGAAGCCGTTCATCTCCGGCATCTCGATGTCGGTCAGGATCACGTCGAACTGCGCACCCGAGCGCAGTACGGCGAGACCCTCGACCGCCGAGGTCGCGACGCGGACCTTGTAGCCCGCCGCCTTCAGCACCGGACCCAGCATGTTGCGGAAGAACGCACTGTCATCGACCAGCAGCACCGAGCGCGTGGTCATCGTCTGCCGCATCTCCTTGCGCGCCAGCCAATCGGAGAACGCCATCGGCAGGAAGTGCGCGACGTCGATCACTTCGGTCGCCTGGCCCTTGATCACCGCCGAGCCGAGAATGCCCTCGCGGCTGGAGCCGACCTGGATGTGCAGATGCTCCTCGACGATGTCGACGATCTCGTCGACCACAAGGCCCATCGACCGGTCCTCGTCGGCGAACACCAGGATCGGCTGCACGCCGCTTGTCGCGACATCGACGCCTTCCATCAGCACCAGCGGCATCAGCTGGTCGCGGTACTGCACCATGTAGCGGCCGTTCGACCTCTCGATCTTGTCGGCGGCGATCTCTTCCAGGCGCGTCACCAGCGACAGCGGCACCGCCTTGGGCTGGCTCGAACCGGCGCGGAACACCAGAAGCGAGGTGAGCTGTTCGGCCGAGGCGTTGCGGCTCGCCGCCGCCTGATCGGAGATATCGTGCTGCGCCGACACCGCGGTGCCGAGCGCCTGCGCGATCCCGTTCGGATCGACGATCATGATCACCGCGCCGTCGCCCAGGATGGTGTTGCCCGAGAACATCCCGATGTGACGCAGCTTGGTCGACATCGGCTTGACGACGATTTCTTCGGTGTGGAACACGCCGTCGACCACGATGCCGAAGGTCTGGCTGCCGACCTGGGTCACCACGATGAAGCCGTTCTCCGGCTCGCTGTTGGCGCCCTCGTCGATGCCGAGCAGCTTCTTCAGATGGATCAGCGGCAGCAGCTTGTCGCGCAGTCTGAGGACCGGGGTGTCCTTGATCCGCTCGATGCGGTGCTCGGAGTTGGCCCGCGCCCGCACCAGTTCGACCACGGCGAGCTGCGGGATCGCGAACCGGTCGCCGCCGGCCTCCACGATCAGTGCCGAGACGATCGCCAGCGTCAGCGGGATCTTGATGGTGATCGCCGAGCCTTCGCCCGCGACCGACTTCACTTCGATGGTGCCGCCGATCTGATCGATATTGGTCCGCACCACGTCCATGCCGACGCCGCGGCCGGACACCGAGGTGACGGCGGCAGCGGTCGAGAACCCCGGCGCGAAGATGAACTTGTGGATCTGCGCCTCGGTCATCTTCTCGAGTTCAGCCTCGGTGACCAGACCGTTGGCCAAGGCCTTGGCCTTGATCCGTTCGGTGTCGAGCCCGCGGCCGTTGTCGGCGATGCAGATCACGATGTGGCCGCCCTCGTGATAGGCGGACAGGCGGATGGTGCCCTGCTCGGGCTTGCCGGCGCGCGCCCGGTCCTCGGGCTTCTCCAGCCCGTGGTCGGCGGAGTTGCGCACCATGTGGGTGAGCGGGTCCTTGATCAGGTCGAGCACCTGGCGGTCGAGCTCGGTGTCGGCACCGTGCATCTCCAGCTCGATGTGCTTGCCGAGTTCGGCGGCGAGATCCCGCACGATCCGCGGCAGCTTCTGCCAGGCGTTGCCGATCGGCTGCATCCGGGTCTTCATCACCCCGTCCTGCAGCTCGGCGGTGACGGTGGAGAGCCGCTGCAGCGGCACCTTGAACTCGTTGTCCTCGTGGCGGCGGCTGATCTCCAGAAGCTGGTTACGGGTCAGCACCAGCTCCGACACCATCGTCATCAGGTGTTCGAGGGTATCGACATTGACGCGGATCGACTGGTTGGCGACGCCGCCGGCGGCACCACCTTCCGCCGCACCCTCGCCGTCGCCGCCGGACTTCTTCGCCGCCGGCTTGGCGGCGGGTTTGGCGGGCTTGGCCGGCTTCGGCTCAGGCTGGGCAACCTCGGCCACGGCCGCCGGAGCCTCGCTCACGGCCGGCTGCAGCGGCGGGGAAGCCATCTCGATCTCGGTCTCGCGGAAGGCGCGCTCCAGCTCGTCCAGCGACACTTCACCAGGCCGCAGCGGACGCTCCAGCGTCTGCGCCACCAGGGTGCCTTCGGTCGAATTGGCGTCGGCCGCAGCCGCCACAACGGCTTCGGCAGGGGCTTCGGCCACACCGACTTCGGCAACGTCCGCCGGCGCCGCGCCGGCGAGCTCGGCCGCGATCTCCTCCGGCGAGCGCATCGACAGCCGCTCCAGCTCCCCGATCAGGTCGCCGTCCTCGCCCTCGGGCTCGGCCTGGGTCGCCTCCAGCTGGGTCAGAATGTCCTTGATCCGGTCGATCGTGGTCAGGATCAGCGTCACCGCCTCTCCCGTCACCGGCATCCCGTCCCGGAATTTGCCCATAAGGGTCTCGGCCGCATGCGCAAGCGCTTCCAGCCGCGGCAATCCTAGAAACCCGCACGTCCCCTTGATGGTGTGAACAAGACGAAAAATATTGTCCAATATCTTCGCGTTGTTCGGCTCCTGCTCAAACCGGACCAACTGGTTGTCAACCGTGTCCAGGCTCTCGAAGGTCTCCGTCAAAAACTCACGAAGAAGATCGTCCATACGCGTTACGCCTTTCGCCTGCACCTGTGCCGACCGGACGGACTCCCGCTCAACCGGCGCGAATGACGTCCACTGCCAGCCTTATCCCCCCGCCGCCTACGCTCTCGTTAATTTTGCGCCACGTAGGAGTACGAAGTTAGTGGTGCCGAACCGCAGCGCGATCGAGGCTCGCAAGGCTTCGCCTGCTTGAATGATCATCGACATTCGATCGCTGCGAACGCGGGGCCGGCGACGCGCACAAGCGCGCCAGATCCAACGCGCCGTCGTTCGTGTCTCGCCTGGCGGATATTGCGTGCACGAGCGGCGCCTGACCGGCGGCCACACCACGCCGGCGTGCTCAGCCGTTGCACTCGAAGCGGGGCCCGCACACTTCGCCCCAGGAATGCACGATCGGCAAGCCGGCCACCGTGCTGCGCAGATTGGCGAGCGAAATTCGCAGCGCGGCGAGGTCGATCGGCTTCGGGAAGCTCTGCAAAAGCTCCATGCCGAGCGATCTGGCGAGATCGCGCGAGGCGCGGCGATGTTGCGAATTCATGCCGCTGATGACGATCATCGGGCCATCGTATTTGACCGCCGCCATCGCACGCATCACGTCGGCGCCGTCGCCATCTTCGAGCTTCAGATCCAGTGTGATGCAGTCGAAATGCTTGACCCGGACCAGCGCCGTGCCCTCGGCACAGGACTCTGCATGGGTCACCATGTAGCCGGCCTTCTCGGCCGCACCGGCGATCAGCATGCGTTGCGTGGCATCGTCGTCGACGACAAGCAGATCGAGCAGTCCGAGCACCTTGTCGGTTTGCGGGGCGACCTGCTCCCCGACGGGCCGTTGATCGCTGCGCATCGCTCGGTCCTCCCCGATCCTCCGATCGCCGAGCGATAGCGGATCTGCTGCAACCTACGGTTAATACGATAGCTCAACGACCCGCGATCGCAGTTCTGCCTGCGCGGGTGGTTGACGGCTGCTTGACCGGACCGGCGCAATTATCAGGATCGCGCCGGCCCGGTTCGTGAGCGGATCAGGCCGACCAGCGCCAGTCGCGCACTTCCGGCATGTCGTCGCCGTGCTCGCCGACATACAGCTTGTGGCGCTGGATCGTCGCCCAGTAGCGCGCGGTCGCGGCGTCACGCTGGTCGGCTAGCCGCGGAACGCGCAGGATCGCGTCGAGCGCCAGCCGATAACGATCGAGATCGTTCAGCACCACCATGTCGAACGGTGTCGTGGTGGTGCCCTCCTCCTTGTAGCCGCGGACGTGGATGTTGGCGTGGTTGCGGCGGCGGTAGGTCAGCCGGTGGATCAGCCAGGGATAACCGTGGAAGGCGAAGATCACCGGCTTGTCGGTGGTGAACAGCTCGTCGAAGCGGCGATCGTCCATGCCGTGCGGATGCTCGGAGCTCGGCTGCAGCACCATCAGATCGACCACGTTGACGACGCGGATCTTGATGTCCGGTACGTACTGGCGCAGCAGCGTCACCGCCGCCAGCGTCTCCACCGTCGGCACGTCGCCGGCACAGGCCATCACCACGTCGGGCTCGCCCTCGTCGCTGGCCCAATGCCAGATCCCGGCTCCTGTGGTGCAGTGCCGAACGGCGGCGTCGATGTCGAGCCACTGCCACCCCGGCTGCTTGCCGGCGACGATCAGATTGACGTAGTTGCGGCTGCGCAGGCAGTGGTCGGCCACCGACAGCAGACAGTTGGCATCCGGCGGCAGATAGATCCGCACCACGTTCGCCTTCTTGTTGGCGACGTGATCGATGAAGCCGGGATCCTGGTGCGAGAAGCCGTTGTGATCCTGGCGCCAGACGTGCGACGTCAACAGATAGTTCAGTGACGCGATCGGCTTGCGCCACGGAATCGTCGCGCACGCCTTCAGCCATTTGGCGTGCTGATTGAACATCGAGTCGATGATGTGGATGAACGCCTCGTAGCACGAGAAGAAGCCGTGGCGTCCGGTCAGCAGATATCCTTCGAGCCAGCCCTGGCACAGATGCTCGCTGAGCACCTCCATCACACGGCCGTCGGGGCCGAGATTGACGTCGACGTCCTCGATCGCCGCCATCCACTCCTTCGGCGAGACCTGCAGCACCGCGTCGAGCCGGTTCGACGCGGTCTCGTCCGGACCGAACAGCCGGAAGTTCTCGCTCTCGAGGCTGTTCTTCATCACGTCGCGCAGGAACGTGCCGAGCACCCGCGTTGCTTCCGCCTTGAGCGCGCCGGGCGCGCTCAGCGTCACCGCGTAGTCGTGGAAATCGGGCAGCGACAACGGCTCCAGTAGCTCGCCGCCATTGGCGTGCGGATTGGCGCTCATCCGGCGGCGGCCGGTCGGCGCCAGCGCCTGCAGCTCGTCGCGCAGCTTGCCGGTGGCGTCGAACAGCTCTTCGGGGCGATAGCTGCGCATCCAGTCTTCGAGCAGCGTCAGATGTTCGGGGCTCTTGAAGTCGGCGATCGGCACCTGATGGGCGCGCCAGGTGCCCTCGACCGGTTTGCCGTCGACGTGCTTCGGACCGGTCCAGCCCTTCGGCGTGCGCAGCACGATCATCGGCCAGCGCGGCCGCTCGGTCGCCCCGTGATGGCGCGCTTTGTCTTGAATGTCCTTGATCTCGCCGAGCACGCGCTCCAGCGTCGCAGCCAGCGTCTGATGCACCACCGCCGGATCGTCGCCCTCGACGAAGTGAGGCTCGTAGCCATAGCCGCGCATCAGATCGGTCAGCTCTTGCGGCGCGATCCGCGCCAGCACCGTGGGATTGGCGATCTTGAAGCCGTTCAGATGCAGGATCGGCAGCACCGCGCCGTCGCGCGCCGGGTTGAGGAACTTGTTGGAGTGCCAGCTCGTCGCCAGCGCGCCGGTCTCGGCTTCACCGTCGCCGACCACGCAGGCCACGATCAGATTCGGATTGTCGAACGCGGCACCGAAGGCATGCGCCAGCGAGTAGCCGAGTTCACCGCCCTCGTGAATCGAGCCGGGCGTTTCCGGCGAGACGTGGCTCGGCACACCGTGCGGCCAGGAGAACTGCCGGAACAACCGTTGCATGCCGTTGCGGCTACGCTCGATCGCCGGATAGCGCTCGGTGTAGGTGCCCTCCAAGTAAGCGTTGGCGACGATGCCCGGGCCGCCGTGGCCGGGTCCGATTATGTAGATCATGTCGAGATCGTGCTCGGTGATCAGCCGATTGAGGTGCACGTAGAGCAGATTGAGTCCCGGGGTCGTGCCCCAGTGCCCGAGCAGGCGCGGCTTGATGTGTTCGAGCTGCAGCTTCTGATCGAGCAGCGGATTGTCCTGCAGATAGATCTGTCCGACCGACAGATAGTTGGCGGCGCGCCAATAGGCGTCCATCTTCTGCAACAGATCGTTGGACAACACGTCGGACATCATCATCTCCAGATTATCGGGCAGGTATGCGCCGGATTGGCGCTGGTGCGGGGACTTGCCCCGCAGGCGGGTTTGCTTCCACGTCGTCTCGGTGCGGCGCGCCCCCGCGCACGGCGATGATGGACGCAAACAATGTCAGCATTGCGTGACATAGTCATGCGCGAACGCTACGCAATGTGAGCGTTCCTGCAGCAACCGTCGCGACGATCGCTTCGCGCGCATGCGAGACATGCACCGACCTCGAACAGCGTGCTGCAGCGGACGAACCGGCACGATATTTGATGCGGATCAATCGCGGCGGTGTCTCGTTGTTGATTCTGATCAATGTGATTGCAGGACGAGACACCAAGATGCCGCGCGTCAGCGTAGCGGTACTCTCGAGGCCACGAATGTCCGAGTCCCAGCTTCGTCAAAACATCCTTGACGAGTTCGAATTCGATCCGAGCTTCAACAGCGGCCACGTCAAGGTTGCTGTCGAGAGCGGCAGAGTGATCCTCAGCGGTCACGTCATCAGCTATGCCGAGAAGGTCGCTGCGGTCGCGGCGACGCGTCGCGTCAAGGGCGTGCACGCCATCGTCGATCACATCGAAGTCCGCTATCCGTTCCATCGAACCGCGGACGATCAGATCGCGCAGCGGGCCTGCGATCTGCTGGAGTGGAATGTGCTGGTGCCCGCCAGCTCGATCGAGGTGCAGGTCGAGAACGGCTGGCTGACGCTGAGCGGAACGGTCGACTGGCACTTCGAGCGAGCCGCCGCAGAGGACGACGTCCGCAAACTCGCCGGCGTGATGGGCGTCACCAACAATATCGTCATCAACAATCCGCTGGCCGATCATTCGTGCATCCGTGCCAAGATCGAGTCGGCGCTTCGCCGCCACGCCGAGATCGGATCGAAGAGCATCCGCGTCACGGTGAAGAACGGCAACATCGTGATCCTGGAAGGCCGGGTCGACACCTGGGACGAACGCCGCGCAGCGCAAAATGCCGCATGGTCGACCCCTGGCGTAGCAGCGGTCGATGACCGTCTGATGATCAACTGATTTGGGCTGTGCGAAGCTGAGCGTCTCGCGCTTCCCAACGCGGGATCACGCCTCTTGCGCCGCCGGTCGGGGCGCGTTGCGCGGCGGCGCCGGCTGCGCTTCGCGCACAATGGTCACGGTGCAGCTCGCTTCGCTCGCGACCTTGGCCGAGACGCTGCCGAGCAGCGAGCGCAGCACCGAGCTGCGCCGCGCGCCGATCAGGATGTGATCGACGCGGCTGGCCTGGGCGAATTCCAGAATCGCCGACGCCGGATCGACCGCTTCGAGCACATGCACGGTGAGACGATCGTCTTCGAGCTTCAGCGGCTCGGCCCAATGCCTGAGCTGCACCAGTCGATCGACGTGCTTGTTATGGCCGTGTTCGTCGAGCGTGCGGTCGATCGTCATGCGGCCGAGCTTGAGGACGTTGAGGCAGGCGAGCCGCGCCGACGGCAGGGTGGCGAGGATACGAGAGGCGGTGACGCGGAGCGCCTCGTTGAGTGCCGGCGAGCCTTCGGCGACGTCGATCGCCACCGCCACGATCGGCGCCGATGCCAGATGCGCCGCCATCGACTCGACCGCGCGCGGCCGGGTCAGCTCCTTGTTGAAGCGCCGCCGCAACACGGTGCGCAGCGGATCGTGCTTCAGCTTCTCGGAACGCGTGGTCAGCTTCACCTCGGCCGGATGGGTGAGATCGAACACGAGCTGCGCCGCGGTCGGGTAGCGCCACGCCGGCTCGATCTCCAGGCAGCGCAACACGATCTCCTGCAGCCACGGCGGATAGTCGGGCCGCAGCTTGCGTGGCGGATGCGGATCGCGCCACAGCCGCCGGCGCATGCCGTACATCGTCTCGGTCTCGCCGAACGGCCGCACGCCGGTGGTAAAAAAATACAGCAGCACGCCGAGCGCAAACAGATCGCTGCGCGGCTCGTCGCGCACGCCGAGCAGCCGCTCCGGCGCCATATAGGGCGCGGTGCCGAACGGCAGGCGGAATTCCTCCTGCATCAGGTCGGGCAACTGATCGCTGCAGGCCAGTCCCATGTCGAGCAACACCGCTTCGCCGGTCGGGCGGAACATGATGTTGCTCGGCTTGATGTCGTGATGGATGACGTGCTGGCGATGCAGGTCGGCGATCGCGCCGGCGATCTTGGCGGCGATCGCCACGGCCTCGTCGTAAGGCAGCGGCAGCTCCGGCAGCCGCGCCAGCAGCGGTTCGCCGGCGATCCGCTCCATCACGATGTAGGGATGGCTGGAGAAGTCCTGCATCCCGATGAATTTCGGGACGTGCGGCCCGGACAGCCGCGGCATCAGCATCTGCTCCATCTCGAAGCTGACGATCGCCGCCGGGTCCTCGCCCTCGCCGATCCGAGGCGTCTTCATCACCATCGGCAGCGGGTCGTCGTCGCGGCGCACCTTGAACAGCGTCGCCATGCCGCCGCGATGGATCGCTTCCTCGATGATGAATCCATCGAGCGTCGAGCCGGGCTCGAACGTGGCCTGCTCCATCGTCTAGCGCCCCACCAGCAGGCGATCGGCCAGCCATGGCGGCAGACCGTTGGCCCGAATCCGCTGCGCCGCATCGGCGGCGTCATAGGCGACCCGGCAATAGGTCAGCTCGTGTTTGACGGTGTCGTACAGCGCATAGGCCGCCGCCGGGTTGCCGTCGCGCGGCTGCCCGACCGACCCCAGCACCGCGTGCCACTGCCGCCCCGGCAGCAAATGCACCGGAACGTCGGTGGTCGGCACGAAGGTGGTCATCTTGCCGGTGACCGAGAGCGAATACAGCGCCGGCTTGTGGACGTGACCGCAGAAGGTGACGTGAGCCGACACCGCCTGCATGCTGCGCGAAGCGACCGCGGTGTCGGTGACATAGATCCAGGCGTCGGGCCGGGTCGCTTCCGAATGCACGAACAGCAGGCTGTGCTCCTCGTGGCGCATCGGCAGCTCTGCAAGAAACTTGCGCTGGGCCGAATCGAGCTGCCCGCGCGTCCACTCGATCGCCGCTTCGGCTTCGGCGTTCATCTGCACCCGCGTCTGCCCGATCGCGGCATCGTGATTGCCGAGCACGGCCACCGCGCCGTCCGCCACCAGCTCGCGCACGGTGTCGACAGACCAGTCCGGATCGGCGCCGTAGCCGACGTAATCGCCGAGCAGAGCGACGCGCTCGATGCCGCGCTGACGCGCGTCGGAAAGGCATGCGGTAAACGCCGGCCGATTGGCGTGAATGTCGGCGAATAGCCCCAGCAGCACCGCGCTCCCTCCCACTTGCTCGAGCCCCCGAAAAGGGCAGCTCCCGTTCCTCGTCGCAGCGCCGCCGGCCGTTTCGTATCAGGCTGATTTTGTACGGCGCATCCGGAGTTTACGGCCTGTCTTTGATCGATCGCAACCGCGTTGCACTCGTTGATCCAGCGCAATGGGGCAAGACGGCTTGTGTGAGTATATCGCGCGGTGAGTTGCGTTGGAGGCGATCATGACCGCACCCGGCAAGCCGACAAGAACCGCGCCCATGACCGAAGCTGTCGCCGACGTCGTCAAGGAGTGGGAAGAGATCGCCGGCAGCCCGAGCGAACTGGAAGCCTTCGGTCGGGCGATGGCCAACATGGTCAAGGACCTCGGTCTGTCGCCCGCGGAAGTTCGCGCCCTCGCGACCAAGGGCAGCAGTGCCAAGGAATTGCCCTGCCTGCTCGAAGCGCTGCGGATCAGCATCCGTGCACTCGCGGAAAAGGAACCGATGTTACTGAACGATCTCCGTCGCACCTGCGCGGTCTGCGAGCACAAGCAGGAATGCGACGCCGATATCGCCGCGGGCACGCTGGTGCCCGCCTATCAAAGCTACTGCCTGAACGTCGACACGTTGGACGCGCTTCGGCAGGACGCCAACTTCGTCGCGGAGACGTGACTCCTCACACCTCGACGGTCCTCACGGGCCGCAACCTGTTAGCGGCAGCGGCGCCGATCGCGCGTTGCTGAATACCAAAGCACCATTTCGTTTGATCTGCGTCAAGCATCGTTGACAAACACCATGTCATCGTTTCTTGACAATCATGGGAGAAAGTCAGTGCGCATCCTTCTCATTCACCCGAATTATCATTCCGGTGGCGCAGAGATCGCCGGCCACTGGCCGCCGGCATGGGCCCCCTATCTGGCCGGTGCGCTGAGGGCCAATGGTTTCGACGACATCAAGTTCGTCGATGCGATGACCGAGGATCTCTCCAGTGAAAGTCTCGCCAAGATCATGGCGGACTATCAGCCCGATCTGGTCGGCGCGACCTCGATCACGCCGTCGATCTATGCTGCCGAAGAGGCGCTGAAGATCGCCAAGCAGATCAATCCTAAGGTCGTCACCATGCTCGGCGGCGTGCACGCGACCTTCATGTATCAGCAGGTGCTGAGCGAAGCGCCGTGGGTCGACGTCATCGTCCGCGGCGAAGGCGAAGAGATCGTCGTCGAGCTGGCGCGCGCCGTTGCCTCGGGCAACTGGCCGGCGAACCGCTCCGAGATCAAGGGCCTCGCCTACACCGAGGGCTCCAACGGCGAGAGCCAGATCGTCGCCACCGCCGCAGCGCCGACCGTCAAGGATCTCGACGCCATTAAGCCGGACTGGGGCGTACTGAACTGGAATCTATATCGCTACATTCCGATGAACACCCGCGTGGCGATCCCGAACATGGCGCGCGGCTGCCCGTTCACCTGTTCGTTCTGCTCGCAGTGGAAATTCTGGCGCGACTACCGCGTCCGCGACCCGAAGAAGGTGGTCGACGAGATCCAGGAGCTGGTCGAGAAGTACGACGTCGGCTTCTTCATCCTGGCCGACGAAGAGCCCACCATCAACCGCAAGAAGTTCATCCAGTTCTGCGAGGAGCTGATCGCGCGCGGCCTGAACAAGAAGGTGCAGTGGGGCATCAACACCCGCGTCACCGACATCCTGCGCGACGAGCAGCTCCTGAAGTTCTACAATGAAGCCGGCCTGATGCACGTCTCGCTCGGCACCGAAGCGGCAGCCCAGCTCAAGCTCGACCTGTTCAACAAAGAGACCAAGATCTCCGACAACAAGAAGGCGATCCGCCTGCTCCGCGAAGCCGGAATCGTGGTCGAAGCCCAGTTCATCGTCGGCCTCGACTCCGAGACCCCGGAGACGCTGGAAGAGACCTATCGCATGGCGATGGACTGGAAGCCGGACCTCGCCAACTGGTCGATGTACACCCCATGGCCGTTCACTCCGCTGTTCAAGGAACTGTCGGACAAGGTCGAAGTGTTCGACTTCGCCAAGTACAATTTCGTCACGCCGATCGTGAAGCCGGCGGCGATGGAGCGCGGCGAGCTGCTCGACCGGGTGATGAACAACTATCGCCGGTTCTACATGTACAAGGCGTTCTTCTCGTATCCCTGGTCGGGAACAGGACGCCGGCGCCGCTACCTGCTGGGCTGCCTGAAGGCGTTCCTGAAGGCCGGCTTCGAGCGCAAGTTCTACGATCTCGGCCGGGTCGGCTATTGGGGCCCGCAGTCGAAGAAGAAGGTCGACTTCCACTTCGACACCACCCGCAAGATCTCGCACGCGCAGATGGCGGACTGGGAAGCCAACGCCGACCGCTCGCGCAAGGCGGCCGCCTCTCAGATGGCCATCGTCTCGGCCTGCGGCGGCGGCACCGAGCAGATGCAGGAAACCGAGTGCGATCACGCCCAGGAGAAGCTGGCCGAGACCGTCGCCAGCCGCATGGTGGATACGACCCATGACGCAGGTTCGGCGACCCGTCACTGACGTGGAGACGCATCCGGCTGTGTCCGAGATCGGACCCAACGCCGTCATCCAACTGATCCACGCGCTCGACGCGGCCGGCCTCCAGCCGGCCGCGAAGGAGATCTTCTCCGAGGCGGCGGCGAGCGACTGGCTCGCCGAGCCGCCGTCGGTGATGGTCGACGAACGTCCGGTGGCGGCGATTCATCAGGCGGTGCGGCGCGTTTTGCCACCGCAGCAGGCCGCCGAGATCCTCGCCGACGCTGGGCTTCGTACCGGCGACTATATCCTGGCCAACCGGATTCCGAAGCTGGCTCAGGCCGTGCTGAAGATCATGCCGGCCGCGATCGCCGCCAGAATGCTGACCAAGGCGATCACCGCCCACGCGTGGACCTTCGCCGGTTCCGGCAGATTCTCCGCGCAGACGGGAAAGACGGTGACGTTCGAAATCGCCGCCAATCCGCTGTGCGCCGGCGAACACGCCGATCACAACGTTTGCGTCTGGCACGCCTCCGTATTTCAACGGCTATTCCAGTCTCTGGTGTCGCCCTATACACGGGTCACCGAGACGGCGTGCGGAGCGCACGGCGACGATTGCTGTCGCTTCGTGGCGGACTGGACCTCGATTCCGGACGCCGCCAACATTTACGCCAGCCGACGATCAAAGCCGATCGGAGGTCAGTCAGAAACCCTTTCCGCGCGTTGATCCGCGGGGCGATGAGAGAGATCACGACGATGTCGTCAGCCCTCGACAAATACGCCAAGAGCTCGGTGCCGCGCTACACCAGCTATCCGACCGCGCCGCATTTCGCCAAGGACTTCCCGGAGTCGATCTATCGCGGCTGGCTCGCCCAGCTCGACACCGACGAGCCGATCTCGCTGTATCTGCATGTGCCGTTCTGCAAGCAGATGTGCTGGTATTGCGGCTGCAACATGAAGCTGGCGGCGAAGTACGATCCGGTCGCCGACTACGTCAGCAGCCTGATCGACGAGATCAATCTGGTCGGCGACGCCCTGCCCGGCACCATGCCGGTGCGCCATCTGCATTTCGGCGGCGGCACCCCGACGGTGATCGATCCGCAGGATCTCGGCGCGGTGATGACGCTGCTGCGCGAGCGCTTCGAATTCCTCCCCGACGCCGAAATCGCGATCGAAAGCGATCCGCGCACGCTGACAGAAGACATGGCCGCCAAGATCGGCGAGCTCGGCTTCACCCGCGCCAGCTTCGGCGTGCAGGAGTTCGACCCGAAGGTGCAGGAGGCGATCAACCGCATCCAGCCGCCCGAAATGGTCGCCCGCGCGATGCAGTTGTTCAAGTCGGCCGGCGTCGAACGGATCAACTTCGACCTGATCTATGGCCTGCCCTATCAGACCGCCGAAGATCTGCGCCGCACTGTCGAACAATGCGTCGAGATGAAGCCCGACCGGGTCGCGCTGTTCGGCTACGCCCATGTGCCGTGGGTCGCCAAGAACCAGCGGATGATCCCGGACGACTCGCTACCGAAGTCGGAGCTGCGCGCCACCCAGGCCGAAACCGCGGCCGAGGCGCTGGTCAAGGGGGGCTATGTCCGCATCGGCATCGATCATTTCGCACTGCCCGGCGACTCGCTCGCCATCGCCGCCAAGACCGGTGAGCTGCACCGCAACTTCCAGGGCTACACCTCCGACGCGGCGCAGACTCTGATCGGCCTCGGCGCCACCTCGATCGGGCGCACCCCGAGCGGTTATGTGCAAAACATCAGCGAAACCGGCGCATGGGCCCGCGCGGTCGCGGCCGGCCAAATTCCGGTGGCGCGTGGCCATTCCCTCACCCAGCAGGATAATCTGCGCGCCCATGTGATCGAACGGATCATGTGCGACGGCAAGATCGACCTCGCCGCCGCCGGCAAGGCATTCGGCTACACCGAGGACTGGTACGCGCCGGAGCAGGATTCGCTCGCCGAGCTGCAGCGCGACGGCGCGGTGATCTGCAACGGCAGCAAGCTGACCCTCACGCCGGAAGGCGTCCGGCTATCGCGCGTGGTGGCATCGGTGTTTGATACTTACCTGCGCAACTCGTCGGTCCGGCACTCGATCGCGGTCTGATCGCCCCTACTGATCTACCAATTACGCAAACGCGCGCTTCGGCGCGCGTTTGGCGTTTTGATGCAGCTCAATTGCAAATCCGCTGCCGGGTGGATTATTACCGTCAACGGTAATGGAGCAGGCTTCAGTATCGTTACGGAGCTGCATCTTTAACGGAAACTACCACATCTAGCAGCCTAATCGCCGCGTGGTTCTCCCGTGAGGGTCGGCAACGTCGCAGCCCTCCACGATCGGACCAATCGAGGTACGTGCAATGGCCCACAAACTCAAAGTTACCGACGATATGGTTGCCAAGGCCGCCGCTGCGTTCCGCGCCGCTACCGGCAGCGAAATCTACTGTCTGCGCGCCGCGCTCGAGGCCGCACTCGCCAACGAGACGTTCTCGGTCGGCGACGAAGTCACCACACAGGGCGGCGCCACCGGCATCATCCTGTCGATCAACGGCGACGAAGCCCAGATCTCCTGGTCGTGCCGCGGCAAGACCACGACCAAGCTCTCGGAGCTCGAGCACATCGAGCACGGCGAGTCGGTCCTGGCCGATAACTTCGCCGCCTGATCCCCACTGTCCCGCTCGCGCCGGCCGCTGCCGGCGCCGGCCCTGCCGACCGGCTGGCTGCCGACGGCCGGATCGTTGATCCACGTCAACCTCCCGACGGGGGCGTTTGATCCAATGCGGATCAAACGCACCAAAACAATCGGGAGGACACCATGCAGATCCAACAGATCCATCACGTCGCTTATCGCTGCCAGGACGCCAAGGAAACCGTCGCGTTCTACGGTCGGGTGATGGGGATGGAGCTGATCGGCGCGATCGCCGAGGACAGGGTGCCGTCCACCAAGGCGCCCGATCCCTACATGCACATCTTCCTCGATGCCGGTGCGGGCAACATCCTGGCATTCTTCGAACTGCCGAACTCGCCGCCGATGGGGCGCGATCCGAACACCCCGGACTGGGTCCAGCACATCGCCTTTCAGGTCGATGACGTCGATGCGCTGATGGCGGCGAAGCAGCGCGCCGAGGCCGAAGGGCTCGAGGTGGTTGGTCCGACCGATCACACCATCTTCAAGTCGATCTACTTCCGCGATCCCAGCGGTCACAGGCTGGAAGTCGCGACCTGGACCGCCACGCCGGAACAGCTCTCCCAGATGAAGAGCGTCGCCCACGCCATGGTCGACGAATGGGCGGTGACCAAGAAGCCGCCGCGCCACACCGCCTGGCTGCACCAGAAGGAATTCGCCGAAGCCGAATAGCGCCAGCAGAGATCGGGAGTTGCACGATGGGCAAGCTGGTGCTGGCGGCCAAGGTCAGTCACGTCCCCTCGCTGATGCTGTCGGAGACCTCCGACAGCCCGCTGCGACAAGCGCGCGCCGGCGCGGTCGCAGCGCTACGCGAACTCGGCCACCGCGCCGAACAGCGCGGGGTCACCACCTTCGTGGTGTTCGACACCCATTGGTTGTCGAATTTCGGTTATCACATCAACGCCAATGCGCAGCATCGCGGCTCGTTCACCAGCCACGAAGCGCCGCATATGATCCAGGATCTGCGCTACGACCTGCCGGGCGATCCGGCTCTGGCGCAGGCAATCGCGGCCGAAGCGCAGGGACGCGGGCTCAAGGTGCTCGCGCATCAGGTGCCGACGCTCGGGCTCGAATACGGCACCATCGTGCCGATGCACTATCTCAACGCGAGTGGCTGGGCGAAGGTCGTCTCGATCGCTTCGCCGCTGTTCACCTCGATCGAAGAGAGCCGCATCCTCGGCGAAGCGACCCGCCGCGCGATCGACGCCTCGGACGAGAGGGTCGCGATCCTCGCCTCCGGCTCGCTGTCGCACCGGCTGTGGCCGAACAAGGATCTCGGCCCCGACGCCTGGACCACGATCGCCAGCGAGTTCAACCGCCAGGTCGATTTGCGGGTGCTGCAGCTCTGGCAGGAACGGCGCTATCGGGAATTCACCGCGATGCTTCCGGACTACGCGACCAAGTGCAACGGCGAAGGTGGCATGGCCGATACCGTGATGCTGTTCGCGGCGCTCGGCTGGGACGATTACGCCGGCGAGGCCGAGCAATTGTGCGATTATTTCCCCTCGAGCGGCAGCGGTCAGATCAATGTCGAGTTTCATGTAAGTTAATTTGCAGGTGTATTCGGCCCGCATTACCACAGCGATGCCTTGACAAACCGCTCTGAACCTCGGCGGAATTAGCATAGATGAGCGCCCCAGCCGCGGGACAGGCATGACCGGAGGACGACAGCTCGGAGTGATTCAGTTCGCGGTCCTGATCGGGATCGCGGCGTCGGCGTCGTCTGCCCAGGCGCAGTGGTGGCCGAGCAAAGAACCGGTCGATTATGAGGACTGTGTCGCCAAGGGCGAAGCCCAAGCGACCACGACGGATGCCAAGTCCACGCTGCAATCGCATTGCGACGCCAAATTCGCCGGGCGGCGCAAACCCGGCGGCGGCTACAGCTATTACGATTTCATGCAGAACCGCAGTTTCGACATCGCCGGGCCCAACCCGACGCCGGAGGAACTACGCAAGATCGACGAGGCTTATACGGCGTATCTGGATGAGCGCCGCCGCAAGATGATCGCCGCGGCCTTTGCGGCGAAGCAGCAGCAGATCGCCGCACTCCAGCAGCAGCAACAACAGCAGCAGGCGATCGAGTCGCCGCCGCTCCCCAAGCCGCGGCAGGTGGTGGACAAACCAGCGACCGATAAGCCAAAGGCGCGCGGTGCGGCCGAGCGAGCGAAAGCGCGGGCCGACAAGCGGCGGACCGCGCGTCGGCGCACGCCGGAGCCGCCGCGCTACGCCTGCAGCAGCAACGATCCGGTATCCTGCGGACTGACGCAGCTATCGGCCGGCTTCAGCGCGGTGAAGACCTCGCTGTTCGGCGCATCGACTGCGAATGCCCAACGCCGCTGAGCGCCCGCTTTGCCGCGGGGCTTCGTCCGTTCAGCGACCGGAGCGCTGGATCACGTCCATCAGTTCCGCAATCTTCTGGCGCTGATCGGCCTTGTCACCGCTCGCGATCGCGTGCTCGACGCAATGCGCGACGTGATCCTTCAGCACTTCTTCCTCCACCCGCCGCAACGCGGCGCGGACCGCTGATATCTGGGTGACGATGTCGATGCAGTAGCGCCCCTCCTCCACCATCTTGGAGATTCCGCGCACCTGCCCCTCGATCCTGCCCAGCCGTTTTTGACACGACGCCTTGATGTCCTTGTGCATGTCGGATATATACCCCTACACGGTATGGGTTACAAGCGCCAGGGTGACGCGATGCGCGACGGTGAGCATGCGGGGCACGACGCCCCTGTCAAGAACACGGATTGCTGCGGATCGAAGGGCGCGAGCGCCCCGGCGACCTCGTCCTGTTGCGGCGGGGACGCCAGCGCGGCGACGCCGGCCGCGGCGATCGACCCGATCTGCGGCATGACCGTCGACCCGGCGATCACGGCGCATCGCTTCGATCACGACGGCAAGACCTATTATTTCTGCTGCGGCGGCTGCCGCGATAAGTTTGCGGCCGATCCTACGGGCATTTTGGCCAAGGCGGCGACGCCGTTCACTCTGCCGCCGAAGCCCGCACCGAAGCTGCACCAACTGACCGAGCTGCCGGCCAAATCGTCGTGCTGCGGCGGCCATGGCGACCACGCTCATGATCACGCGCCCGCCAAGGCGGTCGATCCCGTCTGCGGCATGACCGTCGATGTCGCCACCAGCAAGCACAGCCTCGATCACGACGGCACCACCTACCATTTCTGCTGCGGCGGCTGCCGCACCAAGTTCGCGGCCGATCCTGCGCGCTACCTCGTCAAGGCGGACAGTTCGTCGTGCTGCGGCGGGGCGCACGACCACGCCGGTCATGATCACGGCGCGGCCGATGACGACGGCAAGGTGATCGACCCGGTGTGCGGCATGAAGGTCGATCCTGCCACCAGCAAGCATCGCTTCGCCCACCAGGGCACGACCTATCACTTCTGCCGCGAAGCTTGCCAGACCAAGTTCGCCGCCGATCCGGTGTCGTATCTCGACAAGAGCAAAGCCAAGCCGGCCGCGGACGTGCCGGAAGGCACCATCTACACCTGCCCGATGGATCCGCAGATCCGCCAAGTCGGCCCCGGCACCTGCCCGATCTGCGGCATGGCACTGGAGCCGGAGTTGGTGTCGCTCGACGACGCGCCCAATCCCGAGCTCGTCGATATGACGCGGCGGTTCTGGATCGGCCTGGTGCTGGCGCTGCCGGCTGTGGTGCTGGAAATGGGCGGCCATCTCGTCGGCGGTCACGGCCTGATCGATCCGGCGCTGTCGAACTGGATTCAGTTCGTCTCCGCGACGCCCGTCGTGCTGTGGGCCGGCTGGCCGTTCTTCGTGCGCGGCTGGCAGTCCGTCGTGACGCGCAACCTCAACATGTTCACCCTGGTCGCGATGGGCACCGGGGTGGCGTACATCTACAGTCTGGTCGCGACCATCGCGCCACAACTGTTTCCGCCCGCGTTCCGCGGCCATGGCGGCACCGTGTCGGTGTACTTCGAGGCCGCCGCCGTGATCACCGTACTGGTGCTGCTCGGCCAGGTGCTCGAGCTGCGCGCCCGTGAGGCCACCTCCGGCGCCATCAAGGCGCTGCTCGGGCTGGCGCCGAAGACCGCCCGCAAGATCGAGGCCGACGGCAGCGAGAACGAAGTCGAGATCGACAGTCTCAGCGTCGGCGACAGACTGCGCGTCCGTCCCGGCGAGAAGGTGCCGGTCGACGGCACCATCGTCGAAGGCCGGGGCACGCTGGATGAATCGCTGGTCACCGGCGAGTCGATGCCGGTGAGCCGCGAGACCGGCGGCAAGGTGGTGGCCGGCACGCTGAACCAGTCCGGCGGCTTCGTGATGCACGCCGATCAGGTCGGCCGCGACACCATGCTGTCGCGCATCGTGCAGATGGTAGCGCAAGCGCAGCGCTCGCGCGCCCCGATCCAGCGCGTCGCCGATCTCGTCGCCGGCTGGTTCGTGCCGGCAGTGCTGCTCGCCGCGATCGCCGCATTCGCCGCCTGGGCGACGTTCGGTCCGGAGCCGCGGCTGACCTTCGCGCTGGTCGCCGCCGTCAGCGTGCTGATCATCGCCTGCCCGTGCGCGCTCGGGCTCGCGACGCCGATGTCGATCATGGTCGGCGTCGGTCGCGGCGCCCAGGCCGGCGTCCTGATCCGCAACGCCGAGGCGCTGGAGCGGATGGAGAAGATCGACACCCTGGTGATCGACAAGACCGGCACGCTCACCGAAGGCCGGCCCAGCGTGGTGGCGATCGTCACCGCCAATGGCACGGACGAGACCGAGCTGTTGCGGCTCGCCGCCAGCGTCGAGCGCGCCAGTGAGCATCCGCTCGCCGACGCCATCGTCCGCGCCGCCACGGAGCGCGGTCTCGATCTCGCCGACGTCGCCGAATTCGATGCGCCGACCGGCAAGGGCGCGACCGGCAAGGTCGCCGGTCGCACCGTGGTGATCGGCAACCCGGCGTATCTCGCGTCGCTCGGCATCGACACCGCATCGCTCTCGGCGAAAACCGATGAGCTGCGCGGCGACGGCGACACAGTAGTGCAGGTCGCGATCGACGGCCGCCTCGCTGGCCTGTTTGCGATCGCCGATGCGATCAAGCCGTCGACGCCGGATGCGCTGAAGGCGCTCGACGCCGAAGGCATCAAGGTGATCATGCTGACCGGCGACAATCGCGTCACCGCCAGTGCCGTGGCCCGCAAGCTCGGCATCGCCGATGTCGAGGCCGAAGTTCTGCCGGATCAGAAGAGCGCCGTGGTCGCGAAGTTGCGCAGCCAGGGACGCGTCGTCGCGATGGCCGGTGACGGCGTCAACGACGCCCCCGCGCTTGCTGCGGCCGATGTCGGAATCGCGATGGGAACCGGGACCGACGTGGCAATGGAAAGCGCCGGCGTCACGCTCCTCAAAGGCGATCTCGGCGGTATCGTCCGCGCCCGCAAATTGTCGCAGGCGACGATGCGCAACATCCGGCAGAATCTGTTTTTCGCCTTCGTGTACAACTCGGCAGGCATCCCGATCGCCGCCGGCATTCTGTATCCGAGCTTCGGTCTGCTGCTGTCGCCGATCATCGCCGCGGCGGCGATGTCGCTGTCGTCGGTGAGCGTGATCGGCAACGCGCTACGCCTGCGCCGGACTGCGTTGTGACGGAGCGTGGTTGCGACTAAGAGCCGCCTGCGTCCAGTTGATCTAACGCAAGGATCGGCGGTCGATTGGACGTATTTTGCGGTCGCGTAGTTTTGCCGCAGATCGATTCATGTTTGCGGATAGCGACATCGAGGTCGGCCATGTCACGAATCATTGAATTGCTGAACGAAGAGCACCGCAACATCGCGCGCCTGCTCGACGTGCTCGAACAAGAGCTCAGCGTGTTCGATCGCCGCGAGCGCCCCGACTACGAAATTTTCCAGGCGATCATCCAGTACTTCAAGGAGTACCCGGAGGCCTGCCATCATCCGAAGGAAGACGTCGTCTACCGCATCCTCAAGGAGCGCAATCCTGCGGTGGCAGGAACGGTCGGCGACATCGAGAAGGAACACGAGCTGGAAGTCGACCGGCTGGCGAATTTCGCCAAGGTCGTCGACGACGTGCTCGCCGATCAAGAACTGCCGCGCCAGACCTTTCACACTGCCGCGCGCGACTTCATCGAGCACCAGCGCCGTCACATGCTGAAGGAAGAGCAACTGCTGTTCCCCGCCGCGCTCGAAACCCTCACGACCGAAGACTGGGCCAAGATCGACGCGCGGATCGACGACCGCAAAGATCCGATCTTCGACGGCGAGATCGCCAGCAAGTTCCAGAATCTTTATGCGACCATCCTGCGCTGGGAGCAGGAGACCGAGGCCGAGCGCAGCAAGGCACCCGTGCGCGCCTGATCGGCGCCGCGATCCGCGCACATCGTCCGCGGCCAAACCGGATCGGGCGGCCGAAGCGCCGCCCCGAGATCAGTCGTCTTCGCCGGCGTAGTCGGCCCAGCAGTCCGACGTCTCGTACACGCGCACGCCGGAAAGCTGCGGCAGCTCCGGCTTGGTCCGACGCCAGATCCAGACTGCGATGTTCTCCGCGGTCGGGTTCTCCAGCCCCTCGATATCGTTGAGGCAATAATGGTCGAGCCGCTTCAGCAGCGGCCCGAACACCGCCTCGATCTCGAAGAAGTCCAGCACGAACCCGGTGTCCGGATTGACCGGACCGCTGAGTTGCAGCTCGACCCGATAGGAATGCCCGTGCATCCGCTTGCAGCGGTGGGTCTCCGGCACTTTCGGCAAATAATGGGCGGCTTCGAAGCGGAACGCTTGGGTGATCTTCATCGGTTTCGGGGGTTGGGGCGGCGGGCGCCGGCCGGAACGTCGGCGGACCCTATAAGAGCGGCTGCCGCATTTGAAGCCGGCTATGCCCCCAAAACCGCCGCCGGGCAAGCCCGCCGGTCGCAGAGCCGCCCCGCCGAGAGGCGACCATCAAGCCGCCTGCAGTTTCGCCGGCGGCCGGCGGAGGCGCCCTCGCGGGGCGCCTCCGGAGCAGTTACTTCTTGGCCTTCTTGGCTTTCTTCGCCTTCTTGGCCGTCTTCGGTGCCTTCTTCACGGTCTTCTTGGTCGCCTTCTTGGCGGCCTTCTTCGTCGCTTTCTTGGGGGCCTTCTTCGTCGCCTTCTTCGTGACCTTCTTGGCGGCCTTCTTCACCGTCTTGGCCTTCTTGGCCTTAGCGACGGTCTTCGCCTTCTTGGCTTTCTTCGCCATCTCGTCCTCTCGAGCTGATGGATACTAACTCCACACGAGACGGGACCGGGCTCGCCGATCTTGCAACCGCCTCCATTTTGATCCGAACAGATTCGCTGTCGCTTCTATCGGCTAACGAAGATATTTCGCGTTGTTATCCACAATTGTTCTCCCATTCCGCGCATTACTCAACGTTAACGCGAAGTGAACAGCCGCTGTCACGCAATGCTGCGGCGCCGTTCACTGTTTCAAAACCAACTCGTATTTTTGCGAAGCATGATCAGATTCCGTTAAACGCTCGCGGCGCAACCTCCGCTCAACTTTGGGAGTAGTCATGGGCGGACGACAGATAGCAATCGGGGGTTGGGCGACCTCCACCGGGCGGAGGCGCGCATGTTGAGCATGCCGACGCTGTGGATCGTCTTCCTGATCAACTTCATCTCGCTGGGTCTGGTGTGGATCCACGTGACCCGCAGCTACCCGAATTTCACGCCAGCCCGCTACATGACGGCGGCCTGCTTCCTGCTCGCGACCGGTTCATTGGTCGGTATACTGCGCGTGGTGATCAACCTCGAACTGTCGCTGATCACCGCAGGCATCTTGGTGGTGTTCGCCTGCTGTCTGTCGGTGATGGGCATCTACGACTTCTACGGGCGACGGGTCCCGTGGACTCTCACCCTCGTCATCACCGGCGCAACCGCGGTGTCGCTGAGCTTTTTCGTCTTCGTCGTCGACTCGATGACGATGCGGATCGTGGTCTATTCGGTCGCGCAGTTCATCCCCGTCGCCATGACGCTGCCGCTGGTGATGTCCAAGGCGGGACGCCGCAACCCCGGCGCGCGAATGGCAGCGGTGATCGCGAGCCTGATCCTCGCGGTCTATGTCGTGCGCTCGATCGCCGCGCTGATAGGTGTGGGCGGCGAATTGTCGATCGTACACTTCAACGCCTTCCAGGCGGCGCTGGTGCTGGCGCTCGTGTTCCTGTCGATGACATGGAACTTCGCGTTCCTGCTGATGGCGATAGACCGGCTGCGCTCGGAGGTCGAGAACCTGGCGCTGCTCGACGATCTCACCGGGATTTCAAACCGGCGGCATCTGCTGCAGCGGATGTCGGAACAGTGCGCGATCTCGGCGCGGACCGGCGAGCCTTTCGCCGTGCTGGCGATCGACCTCGACGGCTTCAAGGCGATCAACGACGGCCACGGCCATGCTGCAGGCGACGAGTGCCTGCGCCGGTTTTCGAATGTCGCGCAGTCTCGGCTACGTCCCGGCGATCTGCTGGCGCGGGCGGGTGGCGACGAATTCTGCGTGGTGATGCCCGGCACGACGCTGCGCGAAGGCGCGATGATCGCCCGCCACATCCTGGAAGAGAGCCGCGCCGTCTCGGAGCAAGGCAACGCCGAAATCAAGATCGCCGCCTCGATCGGCGTGGCGCAGTGGACCCCGCAGGTCGGCCTTTATCCCGAGCGCTTGATCGCGGCGGCGGATGTCGCACTCTACAACGCCAAGAAACTCGGCAAGGACTGCTACGCCGTGTACGAGCCCGCCCCGGAGCCGCCGGCAGAGACGCAGCTGCCTGCGCCGGCGATTTTGCGCAAGATCGCCTGACGCCGCGCTGGCCTTCGGCGCTTCGCCGCAATTCAGGCGAGCAGCGTCGCGTGGATGGTCGATAGTCCGATCGCAATCGTGAGCACGCCGACCGCACCCTGTAGAACGCGATTAGCCGTTGTCAGCGAGCGCGCCGAGATCACCAGCGGCACCGCGATCACCGCCGACAGAGCCGCCATTCCGACCATCGATCCCAGACCGAACAGCGCGACGTAAAGCAGCCCCTGCACCGGACTCGGCGCCTGCGACACGGTGAGAACCAGGAGCGCCGCAGAGCCGGCCATGCCGTGCATCAATCCGACCAGCAGCGTGCGCCAACGGAAACCATGACCATGGCAATGCGCGGCCGGCGCGTCGTGACTGATCCGGTCGGCGTGACTGTGCAGATGGATGTGGCTGACGCCGTCGCCGTGCTGATGGACATGAACGTGAACCCGGTCGCGCCACAGCCGCCACAGCAGATGGCCACCGAGCCCCACCAGCATGAAGCCGACCGCGCCCTCCAGCGGCTGCGCGATATCCTCGGGGATCGATTGGCCGATCACCAGCGCGATGCCGGCGAACAGGAACAACGTCAGCGTATGACCGAGCCCCCAGGTCAAGCCGTGCTTGACGATATCGGCGACGCCGCTGCGCCGCGCCGCGATCGTCGACACCGCGGCGATGTGATCGACCTCGAGCGCATGCTGCATCCCGAGCAGAAACCCCAACCCCAAAATCGCGAACATCGGTCCCCGGTCGTCATGCCGCCGGTAAATTGCGGTGGCGGCAGAATGGTGTAAGTTTCGTCAACACAACACGGCCGCAGAGCCGGAACAAGGGAGAAACGAATGATCGCCAGATCGATCGCGGCGGCGATGATGACGGCCGCGCTGCTGTCGTCGTCCATCGCCCGCGCGCAAGTCTCCGACGACGTCGTGAAGCTGGGCGTCCTCACCGATATGAACGGCCCCGCCTCGACCCCGACCGGACAGGGCTCTGTCACCGCGGCGCAGATGGCGGTGGACGATTTCGGGGGCACCGTGCTCGGCAAGCCGATCCAGGTGATCGTCGGCGATCACCAGCTCAAGCCGGACATCGGCGCCACGCTGGCGCGTCGCTGGTACGACGTCGAGCAGGTCGATCTGATCCTCGACGTGCCGGTTTCGGCGGTCGGCCTCGCGGTGCAGAACATCGCCAACGAGAAGAAACGGCTGTTCATCACCCAGTCGACCGGCGCGGCCGATTTCCACGGCAAGTTCTGCTCGCCTTACGCGATGCAGTGGGTGTTCGACACCCACGCGCTCGCCGTCGGCACCGCCCAGGAGGTGGTGAAGCGCGGCGGCGACAGTTGGTTCTTCATCACCGACGACTACGCCTTCGGCCAATCGCTTGAGAAGGACGCCGCCGCGATGGTGATCAAGAGCGGCGGCAAGGTACTCGGCTCGGTGCGGCCACCGTTCGCGACCTCGGACGTGTCGTCGTTCGTGCTGCAGGCGCAGGCCTCGAAAGCGAAGATCATCGGCATCGCAGCCGGCCCGCCCAACAACGTCAGCGAGATCAAGACCGGCGGCGAATTCGGCATCTTCAAGGGCGGCCAGCAGATGGCGGCGCTGCTGGCGCTGATCACCGACGTGCATTCGCTCGGCCTGCCCACCGCGCAGGGGCTATTGCTGACGACGTCGTTCTATTGGGACATGGACGACAAGACCCGCGAATGGTCGAAGCGCTATTTCGCGAAGATGAACCGGATGCCGACGATGTGGCAGGCCGGCGTGTACTCGACGACGCTGCATTATCTGCAGGCGGTCAAGGACGCCGGCACCGACGATCCGCTGAAGGTCGCTGCGAAGATGCGTGAGAAGCCGGTCAACGACTTCTTCGCCCGTGGCGGCAAACTGCGCGAGGACGGGCTGATGGTCCACGACCTGATGCTGGTGCAGGTGAAGACTCCGGAGGAATCCAAATATCCGTGGGACTATTACAAGATTCTGGCCCACATCCCCGGCGATGCCGCCTTCGGTCCGCCCGATCCGGCATGTTCGCTGGTGAAGAAGTAGCGGGCACTGACCTCGAAGGCATCGATAGTCTCGATGCCTCTCTTCGTCATTGCGAGCGAAGCGAAGCAATCCAGAGCTCCGTGCATTGAGCTGGATTGCTTCGTCGCTTCGCTCCTCGCAATGACGGCCGCGGGCGGTTATGATCTGAAATGCGCGGGCCGCCGCCTGCATTGCGGCGTCTAAAATGATCTCGAAGGAAAGCCCCATGGACTATCGTTCGCTCGGCCGCAGCGGCCTGAAGGTGTCGCCGCTGTGCCTCGGCACCATGATGTTCGGCGGCGCTACCGACGAGCCGACCTCGGCGCGGATCATCGACAAGGCGCGCGATGCCGGGATCAACTTCATCGACACCGCCGACGTCTATTCAATGGGTACCTCCGAGCAGGTGGTCGGCCGCGCGATCGCGGCGCATCGCGAGCACTGGATCCTCGCCACCAAGCTCGCCAATCCGATGGGCGAGGCCCCGAACCGCGCCGGGCTGTCGCGCCGCCGCGTGATCCAGGCCGCCGATGACAGCCTGCGGCGGCTCGGCACCGACTGGATCGACCTGTACTACCTGCACAAGGAGGACCATTCGACGCCGCTCGACGAGACGGTGCGGGCGATCGGCGACCTGATCCGTGCCGGCAAGATCCGCTATTTCGGCGTTTCGAATTATCGCGCCTGGCGCGTTGCCGAGATCTGCAACATCTGCGACCGCCTCGGCATCGATCGCCCGGTCGTCAGCCAGCCTTACTACAATGCGATGAACCGGATGCCGGAAGTCGAGCATATTCCGGCCTGCGGCTTCTATGGCCTCGGCATCGTGCCGTACTCGCCGCTGGCGCGCGGCGTCCTCACCGGCAAATACGCGCCCGATGCGGAGCCCGACAAAGACAGCCGCGCCGGCCGCGCAGACAAGCGCATGCTGCAGACCGAATGGCGCCCCGAGTCGCTGAAACTCGCGCAGCAGATCCGCGCCCACGCCGAGGCCAAGGGCGCCACCGCCGGCCAGTTCGCGGTCGGCTGGGTGCTGAACAACGCCCTGGTGACCTCGGTGATCGCCGGCCCGCGCACCGAACAGCAGTGGGACGATTACGTCCGGGCGCTCGATTATCGCTTCACCGCCGAGGACGAGGCGCTGATCGACGCGCTGGTGGCGAGCGGTCACCCCTCCACCCCCGGCTATAACGACCCGGCCTATCCGATCGAAGGCCGCCCGGTGCGCCACGCCGGCTGACCGCAGGCTCCCCGCGCGTTTCAGGCCAAAGTTGCGTCCGATCAAGCAGCGCCGCCGGGCCGCGTCGTAGGCTCGCGCCGCCGCGCGGCCGCGCGAACGTCCTTGCCTGCGTGCCGTGCTAGACTCCGGGAGACCGCCCAATGACCAGCCCCCATTTCCACGCCGTGATCTGGATCGACCATCGCGAGGCACGCGTGTTTCACTTCAATCCGGCCGAGGCCGACAAGCTCGTCGTGCACGCCGACCATCCGAACCGGCACGTCCACCATCATCGCGCGGTCGGCTCCGGCCACGAGCCGGTGGACGAGAGTTTCCTCCGTGCCGCGATGGAGGCGATCGCTGACGCCGGCATCGTGCTGATCGTCGGCCCGGCGCAGACCAAGCACGCGCTGGAAAAATACATCGCCGACCACAACCCCGCCCTGAAGGCGAAGATCGCCGCGGTCGAAACCGCCGATCACCCCAGCGACGGCCAGATCGTCGCCCATGCCCGCAAGTACTTCAAAGCCGAAGACCGCACGACCCCGCAGACGCGCTGAGGCGCGGGCTCATCGGCACAGCGCGCGCTGGGACGATCGAGACCGGCCTTGCTAAAATGCGATCTAGGCCGGAAGCAACCCGGCCTAGATCGCGTGCTGCTCCCTCGATCAAGCTCACGAACGCCTCGTCTCAACAAATTAGAATGGCCCCCATTCTACACTTGTTTGTTCCTTGCAAGAGGCTTTGTACCCGGCCTTGGACAGCTAGGCCGAGCTGAGGTCACGGCGCCTAGCCGAAGTCTACGACTTACGAGAGTGGTCGTTTGTCGTCCGACCGCTCCGAGCCTGGATCACCTGATAACTTTCCCGTCCGTGAAGCCAAGCAACAAGGTACTGGCGAGCTCTCGCGCATTCGGCGCAAGCGCCTCATCGGGTAGTTCGCCCGCAGTCCAGAACGACAGCACCCCACGAAAGGCGAAGGCGAGTTGTCCCGGCAAGCATCGTAGCGCCTGATCCCGCCGCGCCGCGATCAGTCCCTCCCCCGCACCCAGCGCAAGTGTCCAGAGCGCTGTCGAGCGCGCCCAGACCTGTCCGGGCGACGCACTGGCGGTACCAAGCCAGCCCATCACCGCGCGGTTGACCTTCGGCTCCTCCAGCATCACGGCAGCCGCCGTATCGATCGCCAGCAGGACGCGCTCGGTGGCGGCCGTCAGCGGCGGCGCCGCGACAAAGCGGCTTTCCATCGTATCGATCCGATGTGCGGAGAGCGTTTGCATGATCGCTGCCTTGCTGCCGAACTGGTTGAATGGAGTCGCAAAGCTGACGCCGGCCTCGGCAGCGAGGTCGCGCATCGAGAAATCGGCTTTGCCGTCGCGCAGCAGCCGTTCGGCAGCATCGATGACGCGCTGACGAAGCGGCTCGCCCCTGACGCCGGTGGAAGAGGGTTTGATCTTGCCATGTGCCATGCCGGCATCTATATCATGATATAAATATTCTTCAACACGGAGCTATCCATGGCGAGCGTTCCTTCGAAGACTTTCCTCATCACCGGTGTCAGCTCGGGCTTGGGCCGCGCGTTTGCCGAAGGCGCGCTGCAGGCCGGCCATCGGGTGATCGGCACGGTGCGGCGGACCGGCGACGCCGAGGCCTTTGCCGCGCAAGCTCCTGGCCGCGCTCACCCGCTGATGCTCGACGTCACCGATTTCGACGCCGTCCCGGCGGCTGTGGCGGATGCCGAGCGGCAAGTCGGCGTCATCGACGTACTGGTGAACAATGCCGGATATGGTCATGAGGGCGTGCTGGAGGAATCCTCCATGGATGCACTCCAGCGTCAGTTCGCGGCCAACGTCTTTGGCCCCGTGGCGATGATCAAGGCGGTGCTGCCCGGGATGCGCAAACGGCGCCGCGGCCATATCGTCAACGTCACCTCCATGGGCGGCTTCATCACCATGCCGGGAATCACCTTTTACTGCGGCAGCAAGTTCGCTCTGGAAGGCATTTCGGAAGCGCTTGGCAAGGAATTGGCGGGTTTCGGGATCCGGGTTACCGCGCTCGCGCCGGGTCAGTTCCGCACGGACTGGGCCGGCCGATCCATGGACCGCACGCCGCGCAGCATTGCCGACTATGACGCAGTCATGGATCCGATCCGCGCCGCCCGGCAGGCCAAGAGCGGCAACCAGCCCGGCGACCCGGCAAAAGCCGCGCAGGCCCTGCTCGCGCTGGTGGAAGCTCAGAATCCGCCAACCCGTCTGTTCCTGGGCGAGGACGCGCTGGGGCTGGTCGAACAGAAGCTCGAGACAATGAAGATCGAACTCGACGCTTGGAATGCGCTCTCGCGTTCGACCAGCTTCGAGACGGCTTGACCGGTCTGCCGGGCATATCAGCATGCCCGGCAGCAGCGGCGAACGCCGCACAGGTCGATCTATGTTGCCGGCAGGCTCGGCATGATTGGCAGCTTTGAGCACAGCCTGGATAGCGACGCCCTCGCGCTGCCTGCCGCAAATTCCGCGCAGAGCAAATTATCGTCCATTTGGCAGATGTCGGCGGCGGCGCGCGATCAGTACTAACTGAAACGACGCGGTGACGTGTCTCCCATGCGCTGATTGGTCCACGCGATCGGCATTGCGTTGCCATCCCGCGCACGACTAATATCAAAACGTGACGATCGAGAATGATCGCGCCAAGAAAATGGGATGGAAACAGATGAGACTATCCAAACTTGCGGCCATTGTGGCGGCGACTTCTTTGCTTGCGCCCGCCGCGGCGTCCGCACAGAAGGCCTACGGCCCGGGCGCCAGCGATACCGAGATCAAGATCGGGAATTTCGTGCCCTACAGCGGCCCGGCGTCGGCCTACGGCATCGTCGGCCAGGTGCAGAGCGCCTACGTCAAGATGCTGAACGAGAAGGGCGGCATCAACGGCCGCAAGATCAATTTCATCTCGTATGACGACGCCTACTCGCCGCCGAAGGCGGTGGAGCAGACCCGCAAGCTGGTCGAAGGCGACGAGGTGCTGTTCCTGTACCATACGCTCGGCACGCCTTCGAACACTGCCGTCATGAAGTACCTGAACCAGAAGAAGGTGCCGCAGTTGATGCTGTCGAGCGGCGGCACGCGGTTCGGCGAGGATCCGAAGACCTATCCGTGGACGATGCCGTTCAACCCGCCCTACCAGGCGGAGGGCCGGATCTACGCGAAGTGGATCATGGCGACCCATCCCAACGCCAAGATCGCCGTGCTGGTGGCGAACGACGATTACGGCAAGGACATCTACAAGGGCGTCAAGGACGGGTTCGGCGCCAAGGCCTCGATGATCATCTCGGAGGCGACCTACGACATCACCGATCCGACCATCGATTCCCAGATGGCCAAGCTCAAGGCCTCGGGCGCCGACCTCTTCCTCAATCTCTCCACGCCGAAATTCGCCGCGCTGGCGATCCGCAAGATGGGCGAACTCGGCTGGAAGCCGATTCATGTTCTGAACAACGTCTCGTCATCAGTCGGTGCAGTGATCAAGCCGGCCGGGATGGAATTTGCGCAGGACGCGATCACCGCGAGCTACGTCAAGGATCCGACCGATCCGACCTGGAAGGACGATCCGGGCGTGAAGGAGTGGGACGCCTTCCTCGAGAAATACATGCCGGGCTCCGATCGCTCCAACGGTCTGCTGCTGTATTCCTACGGCGCCGCGCAGACGCTGGAATACATCCTGAAGCAGGCCGGCGATAATCTGACCCGCGACAACATCATGAAGGTCGCGACCAGCCTGAAGGGCTACGCGCCGGCATCGCTGCTGCCGGGCATCACCATGAACACCTCGCCCACCGATCACTTCCCGATCGAGCAGATGCAGCTGATGCGCTTCAAGGGCGACCGCTGGGAGATGTTCGGCGAGGTGCTCGAAGCGAAGGTCACGAACTAAAGCGGACCACGATTGACCGATGCGCGGGCTCGAGGCGAGCCCGCGCATCACGTTTTCGGACGGGCTCGCGCCGGACTACCGACTGATCAGGCGCTACCCCGCAATTCGACCATCCACCACGCGCACGATCCGGTCGCATCGCGCGGCCAGATCGTCGTTGTGGGTCACCAGCAGAAACGTGGTGCCGCGCTCGCGGTTGATCTGTCGCATCAGCTCGAACACGTCGTCGGCCGATTTGGTGTCGAGGTTGCCGGTCGGCTCGTCGGCGAGCACCAGGGCGGGATCCATCGCGAGCGCGCGGGCCACTGCGACGCGCTGCTGCTGACCGCCGGACATGTTGGAGGCGCTGTTGTTGCGCCATTTCGACAGCCCGACGCGGTCCAATAGCTCGTCGGCGCGCTGCTCCATCGCCGCATCGGGACGGCCGCGATCGACCAGCATCGGCATCATCACGTTCTCGCGGGCCGTGAACGCCGAGATCAGATAGTGATACTGGAACACGAAGCCGATGGCGTGACCGCGTAGATGCGTCAGCGCCGAGTCGGCGAGCTGGCCGGTGTCCTCGCCGTTGATCAGCAGGCGTCCGCCGGTCGGTCGGTCGAGCAGGCCGATGATGTTGAGCAGCGTCGACTTGCCCGAGCCGGATGGCCCCATCAGCGCCAGGAAGTCGCCGCGCTGCATCGTCAGGTCGATGCCGTGCAGCACTTCGGTCTCGACCGGCGTGCCGACATTGTAGGATTTGCGGATCCCGTCGAGGGTAAGAACGTCAGCCACGGATCGCCACCACCGGATCGAGCCGCGCGGCGCGCAGCGCCGGGGCGATTGCCGCAGCGACGCCGGTCGCAGTGGCGAGCACCGCCGCCCAGACGAACAAATCGACGTCGAGGATCAACGGAAACAACTCGCTGCCGTCGACCTGGCGCGCGGAGCGATGCCAAGTGAACAGCGCCAGCGCGCCGAGCGCCGAGCCGAGCACTGAGCCGACGAAGGCGAGCAGTCCGCCCTGGATCAGAAACACCCGCAGGATCTGGCCGCGCCGCGTGCCCATCGCGCGCAGGATGCCGATGTCCTTGGAACGCTGGATCACCGTCACGATCAGCACCGCGGCGATGCCGAACGCCACCGACAGGCCGACGAACAGCCGGATCAGCGTGTTGGAGTTCTGCTGCGCCTGCACTGCGGTGAAGAACTGCGCGTTGGTCTTGATCCAACTATCGGCCTTCACCTGCAACATCGCCTGGACCTCCTGGGCGATGCTCTCCGCTGCGTAAATGTCCGCCACCGTCAGATCGATCGAGGTGACGCCGCCGATCAGCCCGAGCATGCTCTGGGCATTGCGCAACGTGACGAAGGTGTTGCGCTGATTGGCAGCCTTGTTGCCGAAATCGAAGATGCCCTTGATGGTGAGGATGCGGTTGCCGGCGAGCGGGGTCGACACGATGATCTTGTCGCCGAGCGACGCGCCGAGATCGCGCGCCAGCTCGATGCCGATTAGAATGCCCTCGGTGGTGACCTGCGCTTCGCCGGCGACGATGAAATCCGGCACTTTGACGATCTTGAAATAGATCTCCGGTTCGATGCCGTACAGCGTGACGGCGCGGCTGGTGTCACCGCGCAGCGCCAGCGCCGAGCCGGACGCAGTGGCGGCGGCGTAGACGACGTCGGGCCGCGCCTGCATCTCGGCGCGGATCTTCGGCCATTGATCGATCGAGATCATTCGCTGGGTCGGGCGCTGCACCACCGCGGCCTCGATCGTGCCGGGCTGGTCGCGCAGCGGCCGCGCCACCTGATCGGGCGGCAGCAACTGGATCTGCGGCACGGATGTCAGCACCCGTTTAATGAAATTGGCCTGCAGACCGGCCAGCATCGCCGACATGAATACGATGACGCCGACGCCGATCGCGATGCCGCCGACGATCACCAGCGTCTGCACCGCGCCGTCGAGCAGAAACCGCACCGCGGCGATCCACTCGAACGGCAGCCAGCGCTTCATCGCAGCACCGGCCGAATACGCTGATCCGGCTTCACGCCGGTGGCGAGCGGGATCACCCGGTCGCCCGGAGCGAGACCATCGATCACCTCGTAGAAACCGACGCCGCGCAGGCCGAGCTTGACCGGCTGGCGCACCGCGCGGCCGCCGCTCGCCTTCAGCACGTAAGGCGCCGCGGTGGCGTCGTTCACCGCCCGCGCCGGCACGATCACCACGTCGTCGCGGCGCGCGGTGGCGATGTCGACCGACACCGTCATGTCCTGGCGCAGATAATCCGGCGGATCATCGACCTTGAGCTTGATCTCGACGGAAGCGCGGTTGATGTCGACCGACGGATTGATGTAGCTCAGCGTCGCGTCGAACCGCTTGTCCGGATAGGCGTCGGCGGACGCCAGCGCGTGCTGACCGAGCGCGAGCTGGCCGAGATTCTTTTCGTCGATCTGCACCACGATCTGAATGTCGCCAGCCGGCGCCAGGACCAGCAGCGCCTTGCCCGGCTGCACCACGCTGCCGCGCTCGACCGCGCGCGTGATCAACACGCCGTCGCGCGGCGCGACGATGGTGGCGTAGCCGCGCCGCGCCTGCGCGGTGTTGAGATTGGCGAGCGCCTGGGCGAGCTGCGTCTCGGCCATCACGAAATCACTGCCGCCGGGGCTGGAGGTGAACACCTGCAGCTCGGCGGTGCGCACCTGGGTGCGGGCGACGTCGAGATTTTTGGTAGCGTCGTCGAGCGTCGCCTTGGTGCCGTAGCCGGAGGCCGCCAGCTTGGAGGCGCGCTCGTAAGCAGCCTGGGCATTGAGCAGATTGGCCTGCGCCTGCTTGAGCGCTTCGTCGGCCGCCGGCTTGGTCAGCTCGCGAAGCTGGCGCACCCGCGCCTCGGCCTGCGCCACCGCGCCTTCGGCCTGCACCACCGAAGCCTTCAGTTCGGAGGCCTCGATCGCGACGAGCTGCTGGCCCTGATGGACCTGCTGGCCCTCCTTGACCAGCACGTCCTTGACAGTGCCGGTGATCTGGCTGGCGATCTCGACGCGATACGGGGTTTCAATGTGGCCGCTGGCCACCACGGTCTGCACCAGATTGCCGCGCTGTACCGCGACGGCGACCACTTCCGGCCCGAGCAGCAGCCGGAACAGACCAAGACCGGTCCCGATCAGGACCAGCGCGACGCCGAGCGCCGCCCATTTGTGACGCCACAACCCGCCTCCCCAGCGGGCCGCCGGATTTGGCCGCGGCGCGTCGATCTTCTCGGCTTGCTGCAACATTCTGATCCGCGGTCGATCGCTCTGTCGAGACCTATCCCCGGACCGATGGGCAGCCATTGCGAAAGATCAATTGCGGCCACGCGCCCCCGTGCTCAACTTCGCGCGCCGCAGAGTCGTTCGCGGCCGATGACCTATGGCCGAAGGATGCGATGACGACGTTGATCTTGCTGGTGCTGAGTGTCGTCGCGCTGTTCACGGCGGCGGGCTGGGTATCGTGCCGGCTGGCGCGCCGGCTGGAGGCGCGCTATCCGCCGCGCGGCGTGTTCATCAATGCCAATGGCGTGCGGATGCACGCGCTCGATCTCGCACCTGCCCGCCCGGCGGCTCCCGGCCAGCCGACCGTGCTGCTGCTGCACGGTGCCAATCTGTGCTGCGAGGACATGCGGATGTCGCTCGGCGATCGCCTGGCGCAGCGGCTGCGGGTGATCATTCCCGACCGTCCCGGTCAGGGCTACAGCGTCACCGGCACCGGCCCGGTCGCATCGCCGGCCTATCAGGTGACGCTGATCCGCGAAGTGCTGCGTGACCGTGGCGCGGGGCCGCTGATCGTGGTCGGGCATTCGTTCGGCGGGCTGATCGCGCTGCGTTATGCGCTGGACAATCCCGATACCGTCGCCGGCCTGGTGCTGATCAATCCGACCACCCACCCGCGGCCGCAGGGCCTGCCGCTGTTCCAACGCGCCGCCGAAGTTCTGATGAAGCCGCTCGTCACCTACACGCTGCTGCCGCCGCTGTCGCTGGCGATGATGAAGCGGATCGCGACGCGGATCTTCCGGCCCGAGACGCCGCCGGCAGACTACGCCGAGCGCAGCCGGCTGGCGCTGGCGCTGACCGCCAAGCGGTTCGCCGCCAGTCTCGAAGAATATTCCGGGCTGCGCGATCAACTGGTCGATCATGTGCCGCGCTACGGCGCTGTCCAGGTGCCGACCGTGATCGTTGCCGGCACTGCCGATCCGGTGGTGCCGCCGCAGGTGCACGCCGAAGCGCTCGCCCAGGCGGTGCCACAGGCACGGCTGCTGCGGCTGAACGGCGCCGGCCATATGGCGCATCACGCCCATGCCGAGACCATCGCGGCCGAGATCGAGCGGATGGCCGACGCCGTGGCGGAGCGGGCCGCTCCGGCACGAGTCGAAGCGGCCGAGCGAAACTGACGCGAGCGACGTCGACGGCGCGATGAAACCTCAGCCGGTCGGGCGCGTTCCCTTCCGGGAACGAACGGAGTCCGAAATGACCACCTTCAAGCTCGCCTGTGCGGTGATGATCCTCTCCACTGCGACCGCAGTACCGGCATTGGCCGGGCACCGGCATCATCGCGCCCACCACCATCACCCGTCGAGCGCGCCGTACAGCCACAATTACGGGCCGCCGGTATGGCCGGGCGAAACCTATGCCACCTATGACGGTCCGCTGTCGGCGCTGTGCAGCCAAGGCGCAGCCGCCTATCGCGGGCAGGATGGCCGCCGCCATCCTTGCTACTAATCACGCATTCAGCGCCGCACGCGGTTGCAACGCCTGCTGAACGGCGGCACACTCCGGCCGCCGCAGCCCTGTCGCCGCGCGTTTCACGGAATCAAGCCATGACCGACACCACCGCCGAAGACGTCCGCAAGATCGCCACCGCCCTGCTGAAGACGGCCATCGAGATCGTCTCCGAAGAGGACGGCGGCGCGCACAATCAGTGCAAACTATGCGGAGCTTCGGTGCCGTGGCTGCAGACCGGCGACGAGATCAAGCACGCGCCGGATTGCCCGGTGGTGATCGCCAAGCAGATCCTGTCGGCGCGGCCGAAGCTGCATGCGGTCTGAGCCGGGCAGCGAGGGCACGACCTCCGCCGCGGCCAAGCCCGCCGCTTCCGAGATCGCGGTCTGCCTGGCACCGGCGGAATTCGTCGACAGCGACCACCCCGAAATCATCGCACGAGCGGCTGAAGCGACGCGCGGCGCGGCTACGCTCGCCGACAAACTCCGCGCGCTGTATCTGACGGTGCGCGACGGCGTGCGCTACGATCCTTACGTCGACTTCTCCAGCCCCGAGATCTTCCGCGCCTCCAGCGTGCTGCGCGCCGAGCGCGGCTATTGCGTCGGCAAGGCCTCGGCGTTCGCAGCGCTCGCCCGCGCTATCGGGATTCCGGCGCGGGTGTGCTTTGCCGACGTGCGCAATCACCTCGCCACCGAGAACCTGACCCGGACGATGGGCACCGACCTGTTCGCCTGGCACGGCTATGCCGAATGCTTCACCGGGACGCGCTGGGTGAAAGCGTCGCCGACCTTCAATCGCACGCTGTGCGACAAGCTGGGCGTCGCACCGCTCGATTTCGACGGCTCGTCGGATGCGGTGATGCAGGCATTCGACAACAACGACGCGCGGTTCATGGAATATGTCCGCGAGCACGGTGCGTATTTCGATGTGCCGGTGAAGTTTCTGCAGGCCGAGATGAAGCGGCAGTACCCTCACCTCGCCGAGCAAGGCCGCCTGCGCGGCTCGATGGAAGACGAGGCGGCCCAGGACGCCGCCGCGCGTGCCAGAGTTTTCTAGGGCCCACCGGAAACCCGCTCGCGCGCAGAACCGGCTTCAAATTGAGCGACAAGGCGTCGGCTCCGACGCCACGCGTCTCGGCTTACGTTTCGGCGCGGCTTTTGGCAGCCACCACCGCATCGGCCGGGGCCGTCTTGCGAAGTAACACCACGACGGCGAGCCAATAGGCCAGATACACGCCGAGCTGTAGGACCGTCGGATGGGCCCGATAGCCGGTCAGTCCGGCGACCAGCGCACCGACCGCCCCGGTGTCCGGCAGCAGCGCAGAGCTGTCCCACAGCCGGCCGGTGGCCGGCAGCATCCCGACCCGGCTCAGCGCATCGACCCCGCTGACCAAGAGCGCGGCTGCCATCAGCAGCATCGCCACTTCGGTGACGCGGAAGAACGTCCGCCAGGTGATCACCACGCTGCCGAAATGCAACGCCGCGTAGGTCGCTACAGCGAGCGCCAGTCCGGCCACCGCGCCGAGCACCGGTTCGGCCGGCGCGACCGGATGCACGGCCAATGTGCCGAGCAGAAACAGGATGGTCTCGGCCCCCTCGCGCGCGATTGCCAACGCCGACAGCGTGAAAACGCCCCACCAGCTCGCCGCCATCGTCTCCTCGCGCAGCGCGGATTCGAGCTCGACCCGCAACATGCGAGCCTGCTCGCGCATCGAGAAGACCATGTGCACGATCAGGCCGGCGGCGAGCAGTGCCGCGACCGCGGCGTAGATCTGGCGACTGCCGGCCGGAATCGAACTGCTGAACAAACCGATGGTGACACCGAAGCCTGCGGCGATCAGCAGTCCGGTGGCAGCGCCGGCCCACAGATAGCGCCGGCCACGGCCGCTGATGTCGTTGTTGCGCAGCCATGCATTGAGAATGCCGACGATCAGCAAGGCCTCGACGCCCTCGCGCCAGACCACGATCACGACATTGCCCAACTGCGACCCGATCATCCGCGTCAATCTTCGCCCAAGCCAGACCGGCGGCGACAATCGGATCGACTCGCCAGCCATCGGAGTGCGTCATCGTACATCAGTTTCGGGCAAATACGGCGTATCAAATGGCTTGGATGGGCGTAATCCGATCGAACGGTACGGTCCCGTGCGTCGGGTGGTGCCACGCTACAGCGATGATTGCCGCTGTGCCCCCGCCGACATCCGGTGGTCGAGCAGCGGGAAGAACTGCTGATCGTGATGCAGCATGTGACCGATGATCACCGTGTTCACCAGGAACTCGCGCAACGCGCCCAGCGACTGATCTCTCGCCAGCAGCCCATCGCGCAGCTCACCTGCGCGCAGCAAGAGATGGTCGTGCTCGACGCGGTGACGGCCGAGATCGAAATAGCCGATGCCTTCGAGGATCTGCTCCTCGTAGGCAAAGTGGTCGCCGACCCGGGCGATCAGCAAGTCGACCACCTCGGCCAGCTTGTCGAGCTCCAGCGCCTCGACGTCAGAACCGAGCACGAGGTTGGCGAGATCGAACAGCTCGCGGTGCTGCCGATCGATCGCCGCCTCGCCGCAGGCGTAGCTGTCGTGCCAGAGAATGCTGGCCTGCGTCGCGGCTGGCGGCTGCGGCTCGCGACTGCTGCACTGCAACCGGCTGCGGCCGGCCTGTTTGGCTGCGTACATCCAGTGATCAGCCCGCTCGACGAAATCCTGCGCGGCTTCGCCGCACCGGAGCTGCGCCGAGCCGATCGAGATCAACAGCCGCCCGAGGCTCTCGTGGGTCGAGCGGCGATGCAGCTCGCGCGCGGCAATCGCCGCCCGGATTTTCTCGCCGACCGCCAGTGCATCGTTCAGCGCGGTGCCGGGCAGGATGATCGCAAACTCGTCGCCGCCATAGCGGCAGACAACATCGTCGCGGCGGCAACTGTGCTTGATCGTCGCGGCTGCGAGCCGCAACACGTCGTCGCCGACGACGTGGCCGTGACGGTCGTTGAACTGCTTGAAATTATCGAGATCGACGATCAGCAGCGACAGCGGGCCGTCGACTGCTGCGGCGGCGATCAGCCGCGCCATCGACGTCTCGAAGAACTTCCGGTTGCCGACCTCGGTGAGCGGGTCGGTCATGCTCTCCAGCCGGACCCGATCCAACTCATCCTGCAACCTACGGACCTGCGCCGCCGCCGCGTCGAGCTGCTCGACCAGCAGCGCATTGGTGGCGCGCATCTCGATCGTCCAGCTCAACAGATCGTCGGCGATCGCCGCGACGCCATCGTCACCGCCCCCGCCCGCCAGCCGCGGCGCCGCGCTCGACAGCCGGGATTGATAGCCGTGGGTGGCGTCGGAGGCCTGCGCGATGACGTCGATCAACCGGCTCGACTGCGTCTGCACCTCGGCGCCGATCGCGTGAATCCGCGTCGCCGCTTTCGACGGAAACAGCACCTGCTCGTACACATCGGCAATGTCACGCGAGGTCGGTCGCGGTTTGGCGGCGAGCAGTGCGTCGATCGCTTCGGTGAGCGCTTTGTGCCGGCCGGCGAAAAACGTGTACCACAGCTCGAAGCTCTCCGGATCGAGCGAAAGATCGAGATCGCGAATCTGCTTCAACGCCTGCGCGGAGACGCGATCCTTCCAGTTTCGGTCGATATCCGTGTGCATCGTCATGATCGGACAAAACAGCCTCGTTCGCCCGCACAAGCAGCCGCGCGCGCGGCGACCGCATCCACGGCAACACTGATCCAAGCGCTCATCGGGGTAGCAGGGCGTCTCGCATCGGAAACAACTTGGCCGCAAATGACTTTGCGACTGATCCTGTAGCAGGCAATACTATCTTACCCGCCACATCGAGGCCGCGGGATCGCAGAACGACGAGCACGATCTAATCACGATTCGCCGCAAGCAAGGGACACCTACATACCGCTTGTGGATATCAGGCGCGTGAAGCGAGGATTAGGTCCGATCTGCTAACCGATCGCACCGTCAGCGCATCGAGAAGTTCTGCAAGGCTCACTTCGAGGTTGGTCGGAAAGTCCGTTTCAAACAATTGCGCTGTCTACGGATGGCGCCTGAGAGCCCAAACCTTGTTCAATTCCCTGAGCCGAAGGAAACGCTTCGCCAACTGAGCCATCATCGGACCCGGCATCGGCCGTTGATAGACGAATTGTCCTTGCTTGTCTGGAATGTGACCCATGCCGCTCGAAGGCCAAGTATCAATATTGACCTCCGACACGATGGCCCACGATTCTCTCGTGTCGGGTAGTCCGATGTAGCGTTTGGTGCCGAGATCAAGTTTAACGCCTAGTTGGTCTTTTGCCGGCGGGTCCGTTTGAATGCAGATAATAATGATGTCGTTCTTCGTCGCGACGTAGTTTGCAATCACGCGCGTGGACGACTCGTCGACGACGGTGATATTTTGAAGAACTTCTCCTTGCTTCAATGGCAGGAGAATGCAGGCCGGCCGTTCCTTGCCGTGTTCGATGCCTGCCTTGAACTCTCGCGGTCTCAGATAATCGTATCGAAAAACAAGACCGGCCCGAGGCTCCGGATATTTATCCAGGTCCGAAGCCATCTTGGCTTCCTCACTCCAGATGGACGGCAAGCCCGCCGCCGATCTCGACATCCATATCCGGGTGACTATCCGCGATTTCGCGAATCCGTTCGATCACGCTGTCCGGGAAAGAGTCTGGCGAGGCTACGATGGTCGCCCCCTTCAGCCTCACATACTCTTCCAGCGACATCATCACGTAACGAGGCTTGTCGTGATAACTCAGAAATACGGGCTCCAGCAGCGCCGCCTTTTGGATCTCGGATGGATTCCGCTGAAGGTCACTCGAGGCGAAGACTTTCATGTCGGGAACTCCGTTGCTCCGCTTTTAAAATATGTAATTTATGTATTTTGGCGGCGGATTGGAAGTTTCATCTTGAGGCTAGTGATCATTATTGCACTTGGCCTGGTGGGCCCGGCAGGACTCGAACCTGCAACCAGACCGTTATGAGCGGCCGGCTCTAACCATTGAGCTACAGGCCCCGCCGGCGGCCGCGCGGGGGCGGCGGACGGGCACGGCCCTCCCTTACAATGGCGTGGGGGTTGCGGCAATCGCCGCCGCGACCAAAGCAGAGGGTGACCGGCGGCAGCGCTCGCAGCGAGCCGCAGCGGGCGCTGATGCCCCGGCGGCGATGGTCCGCGAGAGGACACGTCCGCGATGCCGGTGCTTGCGGCGCGGTCGCGCGGCTTGCGCCGAAAGTCGCAATCGGTAGCGGCAGTCTTCGCCGAAATGCAGCGCATTCGATGTCGAGTTGGCCGGTTGGCTTAAGATTGTACCAACATTCGCGCCTTAGATTGCCGGCCGATCTTACCTTTCGGCGTGCGTCAATGCCCCTGTTTCAATGGAATCCGCTGTTCGAGACCGGCAACCAGCGGATCGACGACCAGCACCGCAAATTGTTCGAACTGACCAACCGCCTCGCGCACGCGGTGCAGAACGGCGAGAACCTTCCGACACTGGCGGTGCTGGTCGCAGAGCTGCGCGATTATGCGGCGACGCATTTCTGCGACGAAGAACAGTTGATGCGCTGCTCCGCGCTGACGCATCGCGAGATCGAACGCCACGCCTGCGTGCACGCCTCGTTCATCGAGAAGGTCGACGAAGTCGCGGCGCGCACCGATCTGTCCGACGAGGAAGCCACCGGCGCATTCCTGGAACTGCTGATCACTTGGCTGGTGACCCACATCCTCAAGCTCGACCGCCGCGTTGCCCGCGCGCTGCTCGATCGCGTCACCACGCCGCCCGAGAGCGACGTCTCGGCCGAACAGGTGCTGGTGGCGGCGCTGATGGAGACCGAAAAACGCTTCCGGATGCTGTCCGACGAAGCGCCGTCGCTGATCTGGATCAGCGGCACCAGCGGCCGCAGGGACTTCGCCAACCGGCCGTGGTTCGATCTGGTCGGGGCCGAGGTCCAACCGGCCTCGGCGGTCGACTGGGCCGGTTTCATCCACCCCGACGACCGCCGCAGCTACGCGGCCTGCATCGCCGAGGTGCTCGCCAGCGGGCACACGGCCTCGCTCGAATTCAGGGTCCGCACCAGCTCCGGCGGGTGGGCGTGGGTGCGCGAGAAGATCAGCCCGCGCACCAATCGCGGCCGCTGCATTGGACTGATCGCCGCCGCGACCGACATCACCGAGATCAAGCAGTCCGAAGACCTGATCGCCGACGCCAGCGGCCGGGTCGAACGCGAAGTTTCCGAGCGCACCCAGCAATTGCAGCAGCTCGCGCTGGTCGATCCGCTCACCGGCCTCGCCAACCGCCGCGCGCTGCTGGAGCGCATCGACGCCGATGTCGCCCACGCGACGGCGCACGGCGACGCGCTGTCGCTGCTGTTCGTCGATGTCGACCGCTTCAAGCGGATCAACGACAGCTTCGGCCACGCCGCCGGGGATTCGGCGCTGATCGAGGTCGCGGCCGTGATCAAGGGATCGCTGCGCGGCAGCGATTTCGTCGGCCGGCTCGGCGGCGAGGAGTTCGTCGCGGTGCTGCCGAGCACAGCTCTCGCCGGCGCCGAACACGCCGCGGAGACGATCCGGCGCAAGGTCGCCGAGCACGGCTTTCGCGGTGTCGACGGCGGCGTCACCGTCAGCATCGGGATCGCCTCGCTGCAGCACGCCGAGGATGGCGCGGCGCTGCTCGCCCGCGCCGACCACGCCATGCTGCGGGCCAAACGCAGCGGGCGCAATCGCTGCTGTGCGGCCGAGGGCGAAAACCTCGACCGGCTGTCGGCCTGACGCCGCCCTCTGCCCTCGCCGCTACGCCATCGCCACCCGCGGTCCGCGGCGCCGGGCGCGGAGCAGCAACATCAGCATGATCGCGACGTTGAGCGCGTTCCAGGCCATGCCGTTGACGAAGGCCGCGGCGTAGGAGCCGGTGGCATCGAAGATCACGCCGGAGATCCAGCCGCCGAACGACATCCCGATCACCGAGGCCATGATCACGATGCCGACGCGGGTGGCGGCTTCGCGCGCCGGCATCGCTTCGCGCACGATGATCGCATAGGCCGGCACGATGCCACCCTGGAACAGGCCGAACATCGCCGAGATCACGTAGAGCGAGCCCAGGCTGTCGAAGAACAGATAGAACAGCAGCGCGGCGCCCTGCGCCACCGAACCGAGCAGCAGGGTGCGGATGCCGCCGATCCTGTCAGCGAGGAAGCCCGAGCCGATCCGGCTGATGATGCCGAACGCCAGCATCAGCGACAGCATCTCGGCGCCGCGCGCCGCGCCGTAGCCGAGGTCGCCGCAATACGCGACGATGTGCACCTGCGGCATCGCCATCGCCACGCAGCAGGCGATGCTGGCGATGCTCAGCAGCGCCGTCAGCGTGTTGGTGGGAAGCTGCAGATCGATCTTCGGCGGCAGCGCCGCGGCGTGGCTGGTGGCGGCATGGCCGCGCATCTGCGCACGCAGGAGCAGCACCACCAGCGTCATCGACACCACGCAGAACGCGCCGATCAGGATATGGGTGGCGCGCCAGCCGATGGTGGAGCTGCCCCAATTGACCAGCGGCGGCCAGATCGTGCCCCCGACATAGTTTCCGCTGGCGGCGATCGTCACCGCCAGGCCGCGGTAGCGCTCGAACCAATGCGAGGCCTCCGCCATCAACGGGCCGAACGTCGCCGAGGCACCAGCGCCAATTAGAAAGTGGACCGCTGTGAACTGCCACAGCGAGGTCGACAGCCCGGCCCCCAAATAGCCGAGTCCGATCAGCGCGATGCCGGCCGCGATCGCCGCCACGATGCCGAACCGGTCGGTCAGCTTGCCGGTCACGACGCCGCCGAGGCCGAAACCGAGCATCGCCAGGGTGAAGGCCAACGAGGCTGCGCCGCGGGTTGCGGCGAATTCCGCCTGCACGGTCGGCAGCACCACGACCACCGACCACATCCCGACGCTGCCGATCGAGCCGATCACGAGCGCGAGCACCAGCCGGATCCAGGCCTGACGCGAGTCGAGCGTAAACGCCGGCGTTTTGCCGGTCTTTGCCAAGGGCGTTTCCATCCGCGCAGAGTTCCCGGTGCCGGGCCGGGGGTCAAGCCCGCCGGCCAGCCCCCTGCCATGCGGTCGCACCCGCTTCGGCGTTAACACTTTGCTAACCATGGACCGGGCAAATTTTGCCCAGTGAACCGAAGTGTCGTCGGCCGCGAACATGGGGGAATCCCCCGTGGACGCCAGTGCGGTGCCTCACGTCGGCCCCAGCGGCAAGCGACACACGCGAGAGATGGCGACGGACATGACGGACACCACGGTCGGCCAGGGCACAGGATCCGGCATCCCCAGCATCAAAGAGATGATCGCGATCCTGCGGCGCGGCGACCTGGCGCTGGCGATCGGCGTGCTGACCATCCTGGTCGTGCTGATCCTGCCGTTGCCGGCAGTCGTTCTCGACCTATTCCTGGCGATCTCGATCACGCTGTCGATCCTGATCCTGATGACGTCGCTGTTCATTCAGGCGCCGCTGGAATTCTCGTCGTTTCCGACCGTGCTGCTGATCTCGACGATGCTGCGGCTGTCGCTGAACATGGCGTCGACCCGCCTGATCCTGTCGCACGGCCACGAAGGCACCGCGGCCGCCGGTCACGTCATCGAGGCGTTCGGCGGCTTCGTGATGGGCGGCAATTTCGTGATCGGGATCATCGTGTTCACGATCCTGATCATCGTCAACTTCGTGGTCATCACCAAGGGTTCGGGCCGTATCGCCGAAGTCGCGGCGCGCTTCCAACTGGATTCGATGCCCGGCAAGCAGATGGCAATCGACGCCGACCTATCGGCCGGCCTGATCGACGAAGCCACCGCGAAAGCCAGGCGCAAGGAGCTGGAGGACGAGAGCGGCTTCTTCGGCGCCATGGACGGTGCTTCGAAATTCGTTCGCGGCGACGCCATTGCCGGCCTGCTGGTGGTGTTCATCAACGTGATCGGCGGCATCGTCATCGGCGTGATGCAGCAAGGGCTGTCGTTCGGCGAAGCAGGCCGCACCTATACGCTGCTCACCGTCGGCGACGGCCTGGTGACGCAGATCCCGGCGCTGATCGTCTCGACCGCGGCGGGCCTGCTGGTGTCGAAGGCGGGCATTTCCGGCTCGGCCGACAAGGCGATGATGGGCCAGTTGTCGGGCTATCCGCAGGCGCTGGGCATGGCGTCTGCGGTGATGCTGGTACTGGCGGCCCTGCCGGGCATTCCGACGCTGCCGTTTCTCGCGCTCGGCGGCGGCGCAGGCTACCTCGCGTTCAAGGCGGGCAAGCGCAAGGCGCAGGTCGGCGCCGATGCGGCGCTGGCCGCAGCCGCGCCGGAAGCAGCCGCTGCCGCTGCGGCGGCCGCTTCCGCGGCGGAGGAGCCGATCGCCGCAGCGCTGAAGATCGACGATCTGAAGATCGAGCTCGGCTACGCGCTCTTGCCGCTGGTCAACGGCCCTGACGGCCAGGACCGCCTAACCGAGCAGATAAAGGCGCTGCGCCGCTCGCTGGCGATCGAGATGGGCTTCGTGATGCCGGCCGTGCGCATCCTCGACAACGTCCAGCTCGAGGCCAACACCTACGTCATCAAGATCAAGGAGGTCGACGCCGGCACCGGCCGGATCTGGCCGAACCAGTTCATGGTGATGGACCCGGCCGGCGAACAGGTGACGGTGCCGGGCATCAACACCACCGAGCCGACCTTCGGCCTGCCCGCGACCTGGGTCGACGCCAACTTCAAGGAAGAGGCGTCCCTGAAGGGCTACACCGTGGTCGACGCCGCCACGGTGCTGTCGACGCATCTGACCGAGCTGCTCAAGGCCAACATGTCCGACCTGTTGTCCTATGGCGAAACTCAGAAGCTGCTCAAAGACCTGCCGAGCGAGCAGAGCGAGCTGGTCAAGGACATCGTGCCCAGCCAGATCACCGTGTCCGGCATCCAGCGCGTGCTGCAGCTGCTGCTCGCCGAGCGGGTCTCGATCCGCGACCTGTCGACCATCCTGGAAGGCGTCGCCGAGGCGCTGGCGTTCTCACGCAATCCGTCGACCATCGTCGAGCACGTCCGCGCCCGGCTGGCGCGCCAGATCTGTGCGCAGAACACTTCCTACAACGGCTACCTGCCGCTGATCGCGCTGTCGGCCAAATGGGAGCAGGCGTTCGCCGAATCGATCATCGGCCAGGGCGAAGAGCGCACCCTGGCGATGGCGCCGTCGAAACTGTCGGAATTCATGACCGCGGTGCGCGACAAATTCGAACAGGCCGCCCGCGAAGGCGAGGCACCGGTGCTGGTGACGTCGGCTTCGATCCGGCCGTTTGTCCGCTCACTGGTCGAACGGTTCCGCGCCCAGACTACTGTGATGTCGCAGGCCGAGATCCATCCGCGGGCCCGGCTGAAAACCGTCGGCAGCGTCTGACCAATCGGTTCCGCGCTGCCGCACTGCAACGTCGGCTGCGCGACTTTTGAGCAACAGACAAGAGCTCTTGCAGCAAACAGGTATCGTCAGACCGACGGCGGCGAAATCGTTCAAATTGTCCGCATCGCCCTCGATCTGATTAATTTTCAGTAAGTTAGGTCAGTGTTTCGCACTGCATTCTCGCGCACTATCACTGTTATTCACGCGCTTGTGATGACCTCTACGGAACGTCCGAGCGATTTCCTACGTTTTCTGCGTGAGTTCTTTGAACCTGCTTCGGGATCGCAAACACGAATTTCCGAGGGTGGAAAAAAAGACACCAGGAGGCTCCGAATGAACCATTCGATCTACAGTGCCGATCGCACCACCCACTTGAAGGTCGTGGCCGTGGCTCTGGTCGCGGGGATCGCGGTGGCGGGTCTCGGGATCACTGCACGCCTTGGCGCCGACGACGGCTACACCCAGACCGCGAAGGTGATCAAAGCCGGCAAGCCGATGGCGATCAGCAAGGCGGAGACCATGGTGATCCGCTGAGGCGATCCGATGAGAGTTCCAGCCTTCACGCATGCCGGATAGCCCCCCTGGCCAACGCGTGAGCTGAGGAGGTCGCACTCACCCCAAGTGACGACCCGAGGAAAACGCCCGCTCCCCACGGGCGTTTTTCTTTTGTGCGACGCTGATCGAATGGCGAGGACGCTGATACCAGCATCCCTGCATTCGCTCCGTCATCAGTCAGAATTATTGGCCACTGATCGAAACGCCGGATGAACTACTTCGGCGGCGCAGCCGGTGTCGGCTCCGACGGGACGCTCTCCACCAGCTTGCCGGTGAACACGATCGGACCGGTCGCGACCCCGGTCGGCGAACCGCCTTCCGGTTCGACCGTCACCGCATAAGTGGCCTTGTTGACCAGCTCCGGATCGAAAGAGGACAGCACCGGGTTGACGGTGAAGTCGTGACCGCCGATCACGCCGAGCGAACGCGGCTTCTGCAGCTTGTCGGACACCAGCCAGAGTTCGTAGCTCTTGCCGGGCTCGGGCGTGGCGGCGACCCGGCGCACCGTGAACGTCTTGGTGCCCGCGTCGACGGTGAGGATGAACGCCGGCGCATCGCCGTCCTTCTGCAGCACCGCGACGTACTGCGCCGGAATCGACGGCGGCGGCGCCTCGACGGTCACCACCTTGGTGCGGACCGGTGGACGCAAGGCATCGGGGAGCGCATCCGGCTGATACACCTGTGCGCCGACCACCAGCAACAGGACCGCCGCCGCGGCGCTCGACAGCATGGCAAGGCCGCGCCAAACGTAAGCGCGCTTGGCGAAGTGGACGACGCGCTTGGATTCCGGACTGAGTTCGGTCGACTCGCTCGCGGGAACGGGACCATGGTCGTTGGCGGGACGTGGCAAGATCGGCTCTCCCGGCGCACCGAGCGCTCCCGCAGCCGCGGCACCTGCATGCGGCGCAGCCAGCGGCGAGACTGGCGCGCGCTGTGACTCGGCGGCGATCGCCGCCTTGATCCGATCCCATACCTCGGCACGCGGCTCGACCAGCCCGACCATCTGATTAAGCGCGCCGAGCTTGTACTCCCACGCCGTCACCAGCGCCGCGAATTCCGCGTCGCTACGGATCAGCGTCTCGGCTTCCGCCCGTTCGGCGGCGTCGAGAGTGCCGAGCGCGTATTCGGCGGCGAGCGCGCTATGGTCTTCGCTATGGGCCATCAGGTCAGTCCCAAACACCCCCGAACATCCAGCAGGCTGCGGCGCAGCCAGGTCTTGATCGTATTGGCCGGCGCACCGAACTTGGCGCCGAGTTGCTCCCGGCTCCAACCGTTGTAGTACGCCAGCAGCACCAGCTTCTGCCGATCCGGCTCGAGCCGGCCGATGCACTCCAGCAGCCGCTTCAGTTCCTCGGTCATCTCACGGCGCGCGAGCGGGTCCGGTGTCTCCGCCGCCACATTGTTGGCGGCAGGTTCTTCCTCGATCGACACCTCGCCGCGCTTGCGCACGACGTCGATCGCCCGGTTGCGCGCGATCGACGCCATCCAGGTGATCGGCGAAGCGACCTTGGAATCGAACTGCGCGGCGTTGTTCCAGATCTTGACGTAGGCGTCCTGGATGACTTCTTCGGCGAGATCCTGTCGCCGCAAGATACGGAGGACCACGCCGAACAGTTTCGCCCGGGTCGCTTCGTAGAGTCGCTGGAACGCGTCCTGATCGCGCTCTGCGACCGCGGCGATCAGCGAAACCAACTCAGCAGGCGATAGCATTCCGAGACCTCACCATGGCCGTTGCGGCCACGTCCCCGTCCGAACCGAGCGGCCCGAACCGCGCCAGCATAGCTTGCAGCGCAGAGATTCACCACGGCACAGCGGCCTTTGTGGATACACCAAACAAAAGCCCGGACCGTGCGGCCCGGGCATTTTATCTCGACGCGCCGATGGGAGAACTCAGACGACGGCGCCGGCGCCGCCGAGCCTGGCCCGCATCAAGCCAATGCTGTCCAGATCGGCCTGTTCGCGGGCGCTTTCCTCGGCACGCTCGCGGGCCTGATCGCGCTCGTCGAGCAGCTCGACCTTCTTCATCTCGTCGAACGCCTCGGACAACTGGCCCCGCGCCTCTTCGAGCTGCACGCGCAGCTCGTCGGCGGACCGGGTCAGGTTCTCGCGGCGCTGAATCGCCGCCTTGGCGTAGGTCGGATAGGCGAAGTGGGTCGGATCAGCGATACCGGCGCGTTCCTGCTCGGTGACGATTTCGCGCTCGAGATCGGCGGACATCCGCTCGAAATCGGCGATCATCGCTTCGATCTGGGCAACCCGTCTGCGCCGCTCGTCGACCTGAAATTTCTTCAGGCGGATCAGCGTGTCACGTGACTTCATCGACTCGTACTCCCCAGAAGTCCCAATTCAACGCGGGACATCACCGGCCCGCCACGCAGGGGCAAGCGGCAAATCGATTGATGTGCCAAGGATGATGACCGGACAAAGTTAGCGTTCCGTTTCCGAATTACTCAGGATCTGCTCCAATTGCGCATATCCCGACTGCAGGCTGGTCGCTTCGTCCTTGCCTTGGCGCAGAAAATCTTCCAGGGGCTCGTGCAGTCGCACCGCCTCATCGACCTCGGCGCTGGAGCCTGGACGATAGGCGCCGAGCCGGATCAGCTCTTCCATATCCGCGTAGGTCCCCATGATCTGCCGCGCCCGCTTGATCAGCGGCAGATAGGCCGGGTCGGCCGATTTCGGCATCGTCCGCGACACCGATTTGAGCACGTTGATAGCCGGGTAGCGGCCGCGCTCGGCGATCGCACGCTGCATCACGATGTGGCCGTCGAGAATGCCGCGCACCGCGTCCGCGACCGGCTCGTTGTGATCGTCGCCGTCGACCAGCACGGTGAAGATGCCGGTGATAGTGCCCTCGCCGAGCCCTGGGCCGGCGCGTTCCAGCAGCTTCGGCAACTCGGTGAACACCGTCGGCGTATAGCCCTTGGCGGTCGGCGGCTCGCCCGCGGACAGCCCGATCTCACGCTGCGCCATCGCAAAGCGCGTCACCGAGTCCATCAGACACAGCACGTCCTTGTCGTTGTCGCGGAAGTATTCGGCGATCGCCAGCGTCAGATAAGCCGCCTGACGCCGCATCAGCGCGGGCTCGTCCGATGTCGCCACCACCACCACGGAGCGCGCTAGGCCCTCCTCGCCGAGGTCGTCCTGCAGGAACTCCTGCACCTCGCGGCCACGTTCACCGATCAGCCCGATCACCGATACCGCGGCATCGACGTTGCGGGCGAGCATCGACAACAGCACCGATTTACCGACGCCGGAACCGGCGAAGATACCCATGCGCTGCCCACGACAGCAGGTGAGAAACGTGTTCAGCGCCCGCACACCCAGATCCAACGGCGCGCCGACCCGCTTGCGCGAATGCGCCGGCGGCGGCTGGTTACGGAACGACATCGGCGACGGGCCTTGTACCAGCGGCCCCTTGCCGTCGATCGGTTCGCCCAAAGCGTTAACGACGCGGCCGAGCCAATGTGGCGACGGGCGCACTTGCGCGGCGGCGTTGGCGATGATCGCGCGGCAGCCGCGGCGCACGCCTTCGAGCCCGGCGAACGGCATCACGATGGCGTTGTTGCCGGTGAACCCGATCACTTCGCAAGGGATCGATCGGTGGGCTCCGGTCTCGACAACGATCCGCGCACCAACGCTCATCGCATGGATCGGCCCGGCGATCTCGACCATCAATCCGCGAACGCCGACGACACGTCCATACGTATTGACGCTGTCGATGTCGCCGATCTGTTCCGCAAGGGCCTTCATTGCGAAACTCTTAAGTTCCTCGACGCGGGGGCTGTCACCTTAACTTCGTGTTTACCCGCATCGTTAATCATTGCGTCACTGTCTTTGGTAGCTGAGCACGCTCGCCCATCAGAATGAAGGGTGAGTCGAAAGAGTCGGTTAGCCCCGACTCTTAATGTGGAACTTGAAGGGGCCGGTCAGCAAAAAACTGCTTTACCGCAACACCTTAGTGCGATTCGACAAAAATTGCACGACAGGACCTTGCGGAGCCGAATCAGTTTTTGTTAACCATTCCTCGTCAGGATCCGAATCAGTTCTTCAAAGGCGTTTCCAGTGCCGCAAGTGTGCGGACGCCTGACGCCCGTAGCGGCGCTTAGAGGGGACTGGCATGCGCGTATTGCTGATTGAAGATGACAGCGCCACTGCGCAGTCGATCGAATTGATGCTCAAATCCGAGAGTTTCAATGTCTACACGACGGATCTCGGAGAAGAAGGCGTCGACCTCGGCAAGCTGTACGACTACGACATCATCCTGCTTGATCTGAACTTGCCGGATATGTCCGGTTACGACGTTCTCAAGCAGCTTCGCGTCTCCAAGATCAAAACCCCGATCCTGATCCTGTCCGGCCTCGCCGGCATCGAGGACAAGGTGAAGGGGCTGGGCGTCGGCGCCGACGACTACATGACCAAGCCGTTCCACAAGGACGAGTTGGTCGCGCGCATCCACGCCATCGTCCGCCGTTCCAAGGGTCACGCCCAGTCGGTGATCCAGACCGGCGATCTCGTCGTCAACCTCGACACCAAGACCGTCGAAGTCGGCGGCCAGCGCGTGCATCTGACCGGCAAGGAATATCAGATGCTGGAACTGCTCTCCCTGCGGAAGGGCACCACCCTGACCAAGGAAATGTTCCTCAACCACCTCTACGGTGGCATGGACGAGCCGGAACTGAAGATCATCGACGTCTTCATCTGCAAGCTGCGCAAGAAGCTCGCCAACGCCTCCGACGGCCGCAATTTCATCGAGACCGTTTGGGGCCGCGGTTACGTGCTGCGCGAGCCGACCGAGGACGACGTGCGCATCCCGGCCTGACCCAGTTTACCCAGGAGCGCCATCCGGCGCTCTCCTTCCGAGTGGTCCTTGACCCCGCCGCAAATGGCGGGGTTCTTGTTTTTGGGAACAGTGCCGGGCCGTTCGCGCCTTCCCGATTCATTCCAGGACGCTCACCAAGTGAGCGAACCCGCAATGACGAACGAGAGGGGTGTTGCGAACGCCCAGAACCGGCCTCAGCCAGCTCGCAGGCTGCTGAGCGCGGAGTTCGCCGAAAACGCCGGCACGATCGATGGCGACGACTTCAGGTTCGGCAGATACACGCCGCGACGCGACGGGTGCGGCTTGAACACTTCGGTCAAGCCGACCACGGTCTCGGCGGCACCGAGAGTGAGGTAGCCGTCCGGCTCGAGCCGCTTGGCGATCCGCTCCAGAATCCCGACCTTGGTGGCCTGATCGAAATAGATCAGCACGTTGCGGCAGAACACGATGTCGAAGGTGCCGAGCGACGAGAAGTCCTGCAGCAGATTGAGCTGGCGGTGCTGCACCATGGCGCGGATCTCGGGGCTGAGCTCCCACACCTCGCCGGCCTGCTTGAAGTACTTCACCAGAAGCTGAATCGGCAGGCCGCGCTGCACCTCGAACTGACTAAACAGCCCGGACTTCGACTTCGCCAACACCTGCGGCGACAGATCAGTCGCGATGATCTCGAACCGCCAGCCGGCGACCGCCGGACCGAGCTCCTTCAGCGTCATCGCGATCGAATACGGCTCCTGGCCGGTGGACGAGGCTGCGCACCAGATCCGCAACGACCGCCGCGCCGCGCGCGCCTGCAGCAACGTCGGCAGCATCTCGTCGCGCAGATGATCGAACGGCATCTTGTCACGGAAGAAGAAGGTCTCGTTGGTGGTCATCGCCTCGACGACGTCGGCGATCAGGGCTTCAGCGCCCATCCCCTTCATCTTCTGCACCAGCTCGGCAATTCCACCGAGGCCGAACCGGCGCGCCAACGGCAACAGCCGGCTCTCCACGAGGTATTGCTTGTCGGCCGACAGATCGAGGCCGGACCGTTCCTTCAACAGCTTGCGCAGGTACTCGTAATCGGCCGGGTTCATGACCGATCTCCCGCGAACAGCCGCACCACCTTCGAGCCGATCTGATTGAGCGGCAGCACCGCCGCGCAGACGCCGGCATTGGCGACCGCGCCGGGCATGCCCCAGACCACGCTGGAGGCTTCGTCCTGGGCGATCACGCTGCCGCCGGCAGCGACGATGTCCTTACCGCCGCGCATCCCGTCCGACCCCATGCCGGTCAGCACCAGCGCGAGAATGCCGCTTTGCCAGACGTCGATCGCCGACATGAACAGCGGATCGACAGCCGGCTTGCAGAAATTCACCGGCGGCCCGTCGTCGAGCGCGATCACCGGATTGCCGCCCTGCTTGACGACGCGCATGTGCTTGCCGCCGGGGGCGAGATAGATGTTGCCGGGCTTGATCGCCTCGCCGTCGACGCCTTCGTGCGCCGGACGGCGGCTGGCGCGCGCGAGGTGCTCCGCCAGAATGGTGGTGAACGTCGGCGGCATGTGCTGCGTGATCAGCACCGGGAAGCGGTCGATCACGGGCCCGATCTCGGCGACGACCGACATCAGCGCCTGCGGCCCACCGGTCGACGAACCGATCAGCAGCACGCGCGGAGCGGTCGGGCCGAACGAGCGCTTCACCAGCGCGGCCTGGCTCGCAACGGTTGGGGTCGCGGGCGCGGCGGGCGCAAGCGGAGCCGGATGCGGTTCGCGTGCGATCGCCGGCGCAGCAGTCGCGGCCGATGCACGGCGCCGGACCCGACCGCCGAGCGATCGGATCTTCTGCAACAGATCGTGCTTGAAGATATCGGCGGCCTGCGGCTCGCGGGTCGTCTCCGGCTTCGGAATGTAGTCGGCGGCGCCGAGCGACAACGCCTTGAAGCTGATCTCCGCATTGCGGCGGGTCAGCGTCGACGCCATGATCACCACGAGATCGCGCTTCTTGGCGAGGAGTTGCGGCAGCGCCGAAATGCCGTCGAGCTCGGGCATTTCGATATCGAGCACCGCGACGTCGGGCTTCACCCTTTCGAGCTGATTGACGGCGTCGAGCCCGGTGCGCAGCGAGGCAGCCACCACCATGTCGGGCTCGGCTTCGACCCAGCGCGAGATCAAGCCGCGGATGACGACAGAGTCGTCGACGATCATCACGCGCAACGGCTCGTATTGCGCCGAATTCGTAGCGGGACTACCTGCCAAAGCTACGCTCATAGAACACCGACGCAACGCATACTTGTACTCCCCGTCGCGTCCCCGAACGCGGCGCCAAAACAGGCCTTCCGACCCCTGTCAGAGCAGGCCGACTTCCTGAAACTTCGCCGTGACGATGTCCTTGTCGAACGGCTTCATGATGTACTCGTTGGCGCCGGCATGCAGCGCCCGCGCGATGTGCGCGACATCGTTCTCGGTGGTACAGAACACCACCTTGGGCGCATCGCCACCCGGCATCCGGCGCAGATTGCGAAGGAACTCGTAGCCGTCCATCACCGGCATGTTCCAATCGAGCAGAACGGCATCGGGCAGCCCGTGCTTACAGGCTTCGAGCGCCTTCTCGCCGTCTTCGGCTTCGACGATCTCGAAGTCGAGGCCCTCGAGGATGCGGCGCGCGACCTTCCGGATCACGCTCGAATCGTCGACTACCAGACATGTCTTCATTTTCTGCCTCTGTCAGTTCGCGCCCGGATGGGCAGTTCGTGCGGTTAAGCCGAGATCACCTCGGCCGTTAAGCAGCGATACGTTGGTTTGCGATTTCGAGGACTTTGTCGACGTCGAGGACGACCATGAGCTGTCCGTCGAGGCGGTGGACGCCGTTGGCGAAGGATGCCATGCGGGGATCGAGGTTGACCGGGTTGGTCTCGCGGCCCTCGTCGGGCAGGGTCAGGACTTCGCCGATGGAGTCGATCAGAAGGCCGTAGGATTCGCCGCGCAGGTCGACGCCCATCGCCATCGGCGGCTTGCCGTCCTGGTTCTTCGGCAGCCCGAGACGGGCCCGCATGTCGATCGCGGTGACGATCCGGCCGCGCAGGTTGAGCACGCCGGCGACGTCGTCGGGGGCCAGCGGCACCCGGGTCAGCCGTTCCGGCATGAACACGTCCTGCACCCGGCTGATCGGCAGGCCGAACAACTGGCCGCCGATCATCGCGGTGGCGAACTGGGTGGTGTTGCCGCTGATCGCGTCGATGGCGCGGGTCATCACGGGGGTGTCTTTCCTGGGCTCGCTCATGCCGCCTGCTCCACCAGCACTTCGGGCGTCGTATGGATCGTGGTCTGCTCCTTCAGCGCCGCGATCAGCCCGGGACGGTCGAACTTGGCGATGTAGTCGGTCAGGCCCGCCTGACGGCCGCGCTCGATCGCCGCCGGCGACACCAGCGACGACAGCGCGATCACCGGCAGGTTCGACATCTTGGCGTCACCGCGGATCGCCTCGGCGAACTCGAAGCCGTTCATCTCCGGCATCTCGATGTCGGTCAGGATCACGTCGAACTGCGCGCCGGAGCGCAGCACCGACAGCCCCTCGACCGCAGAGGTCGCGACCCGCACCTTGTAGCCCGCCGCCTTCAGCACCGGGCCCAGCATGTTGCGGAAGAACGCACTGTCATCGACCAGCAGCACCGAGCGCGTGGTCAGCGCCTGCTTCATCTCCTTGCGCGACAGCCAGTCCGAGAACGCCATCGGGAGGAAGTGCGCGACGTCGATCACTTCGGTGGCCTGGCCCTTGATCACCGCAGAGCCCAGAATGCCCTCGCGGCTGGAGCCGACCTGGATGTGCAGATGCTCCTCGACGATGTCGACGATCTCGTCGACCACGAGCCCCATCGAACGGTCCTCGTCGGCGAACACCAGGATCGGCTGCACGCCGCTGGAGGCCACCTCGACGCCTTCCATCAGCACCAAGGGCATCAACTGGTCGCGGTACTGCACCATGTAGCGGCCGTTCGACATCTCGATCTTGTCGGAGGCGATCTCTTCCAGGCGCGTCACCAGCGACAGCGGCACCGCCTTCGGCTGGTTCGAGCCGGCGCGGAACACCAAGAGCGAGGTGAGCTGTTCGGCCGAGGCGTTGCGGCTCGCCGCCGCCTGATCGGAGATGTCGCGCTGCGCCGACACCGCGGTGCCGAGCGCCTGCGCGATCCCGTTCGGATCGACGATCATGATCACCGCGCCGTCGCCCAGGATGGTGTTGCCCGAGAACATCCCGATGTGACGCAGCTTGGTCGACATCGGCTTGACGACGATTTCTTCGGTGTGGAACACGCCGTCGACCACGATGCCGAAGGTCTGGCTGCCGACCTGGGTCACCACGATGAAGCCGTTCTCCGGCTCGCTGTTGGTGCCCTCGTCGATGCCGAGCAGCTTCTTCAGATGGACCAGCGGCAGCAGCTTGTCGCGCAGACGCAGAACCGGGGTGTCCTTGATCCGCTCGATGCGGTGCTCGGAGTTGGCCCGCGCCCGCACCAGTTCGACCACGGCGAGCTGCGGGATCGCGAAGCGGTCGCCGCCGGCTTCCACGATCAGCGCCGACACGATCGCCAGGGTGAGCGGGATCTTGATGGTGATGGCCGAGCCTTCGCCCGCCACCGACTTCACTTCAATCGTGCCGCCGATCTGGTCGATATTGGTCCGCACCACGTCCATGCCGACACCGCGGCCCGACACCGAGGTGACGGCGGCGGCGGTCGAGAACCCCGGCGCGAAGATGAACTTGTGGATCTGCGCCTCGGTCATCTTCTCGAGTTCGGCCTCGGTGACCAGGCCGTTGGCGAGCGCCTTGGCCTTGATCTTCTCGGTGTCGAGCCCGCGGCCGTTGTCGGCGATGCAGATCACGATGTGGCCGCCCTCGTGATAGGCGGACAGGCGGATGGTGCCCTGCTCGGGCTTGCCGGCCCGCACCCGCTCCTCGGTCTTCTCCAGACCGTGGTCGGCGGAGTTGCGCACCATGTGGGTGAGCGGATCCTTGATCAGGTCGAGCACCTGGCGGTCGAGCTCGGTGTCGGCACCGTGCATCTCCAGCTCGATGTGCTTGCCGAGTTCGGCGGCCAGATCGCGCACGATCCGTGGCAGCTTCTGCCAGGCGTTGCCGATCGGCTGCATCCGGGTCTTCATCACCCCGTCCTGCAGCTCGGCCGTCACCGTCGACAGCCGCTGCAGCGGCACCTTGAACTCGTTGTCCTCGTGGCGGCGGCTGATCTCGAGCAGCTGGTTGCGGGTCAGCACCAGCTCGGACACCATCGTCATCAGGTGTTCGAGGGTATCGACATTGACCCGGATCGACTGGTTGGCGACGCCGCCGCCGGCCCCGCCTTCGGTGGTCGCTTCAGCTTCGCCGCCGGACTTCTTGGCCGCCGGCTTGGCCGTCTTCGGCTTGGCGGCGGCCTTCGGCTCGGCCGGTGCGGCTTCGGCCACAGCGGGCGCCTCCTCGGCCACCGGCTGCAGCGGCGGCGAGGCCATCTCGATCTCGGTCTCGCGGAAGGCGCGCTCCAGCTCGTCGAGCGACACCTCGCCCGGCCGCAGCGGACGCTCCAGCGTCTGCTCCACCAGCGTGCCTTCGGTGGAATTGGAATTGGCCGCCACCACTGCGGCAGGCGCCTCGGCTTCGGTCTCGGCTTCCACTTCGGCCACCGCTTCCGGCGCCGCGCCGAGTTCGGCCGCGATCTCCTCCGCCGTACGCATCGACAGCCGCTCCAGCTCCCCGATCAGGTCGCCGTCGTCGCCTTCCGGCTCGGCCTGGGTCGCTTCGAGCTGCGTCAGAATCTCCTTCAGACGGTCGATCGTGGTCAGGATCAGCGTCACCGCCTCCCCCGTCACCGGCATCCCGTCCCGGAATTTGCCCATCAACGTCTCGGCCGCATGCGCCAGCGCTTCCAGACGCGGCAGACCCAAGAACCCGCAGGTCCCCTTGATGGTGTGAACAAGACGGAAAATATTGTCCAATATCTTCGCGTTGTTCGGCTCCTGCTCAAACCGGACCAACTGGTTGTCGACCGTGTCCAGGCTCTCGAAGGTCTCCGTCAGAAACTCACGAAGAAGATCGTCCATACGCGTGGCCTTCATTGCACGCGGGCACGCGACCGTCGCCAATGCCCGACTAACGCGGCCACTGTGTGCGGAAAGCGTTTAATATTGGTTGCAGGCCGCGAACTGATGCGGCGGAAGTTCAAACAGTTAGCGGCTTCGTAGGTTTCCGAGGAAACGCGTCAAGACACCGTTTACTATGTCGCTGCGCGTCTTAGCACGCAGTTACCACCATGGTGTCGCCTTCCGGAGCCAGCGACACAGTCAATCCGCAGGCCTGCGCCAGCAGCCGCGTGTAGTACGGCTGGACGCCGTGAGACTCGACCGGACCGCTCTGAGTACCGTTGAGCAGATCGACGATGTTGTGCGGCGTGCGGGCATTAATCCCTGCCGCGACGATGCGGAACGACAGGGCATCGCCCTCGCCGATCGGATCGACCGTCAACATCCCGCCGCGTGGAATCGTCTGCTGCGCGATGATCAGCATGTTGAGCAGCAGCTTGACCCGATTCTTGGCGAGCAGCAGCCGCGGCAGATTCCAGGTGAGCTTGGTCTTGTCGTCTTCGAGATGACCGCGCGCCATATTCTGCGCGTCGCCGAGATCGATCTGCGCGCCGGCCGAGCCCGCGGCACCGAACGCCAGCCGGCAGAACTGCAGCCGCGCCGACGCCGTCTTGGCGCTCTTTCGAATCAGGTCGAGGGCGAAATCGCGATCTTCCTGCTTGGAGCTGTCGTCCAGCACCTCCAGGCCATTGACGATGGCGCCGACCGGGCTGATGAGATCGTGACACACCCGCGAGCACAGCAGCGCTGCCAGCTCCAGCGCATCGGGAGCAGGAGCCTGCACAGCGGGAGATTGGGTGTCGGACATCAGTCTGTTCCTCGGAAAACCGCTCGCAAGACGAATCAGCCTTGGTTAATGGCTTGATACACTGCAGCCGCAGGCTGTGCCAACACAACGGTCCGGCGCGAACCGGGCCATCCGCCGAAGGATGACACAGCCTGATGACTGCCGCATTCGATCACCAAGCCGCCATCTCGTCCGAGCGCGCCTTCGCCTTGCTCGCGCCGCTCACCGACCTGGTGCTGCGCGCCGGAGCGTCGATCATGGCGATTCCGCGCGATACGAAGGTCTCGCACAAGCAGGACGGCTCGCCGGTGACGCCGGCCGATCTCGCCGCCGACCGGGTGATCGCCGAAGGTCTGGCCGCGATCGCCCCCAACGTGCCGGTCCTGTCGGAAGAATGCTGCGGAAACGGACGGCCGACCACCGGCAGCTTCTTTGTGGTCGACCCGCTCGACGGCACCAAGGAATACATTGCCGGCCGCGACGAGTTCACCGTCAATCTGGCGCTGGTGAGCGACGGCCTGCCGGTGCTCGGCATCGTCGGCGCACCGGCGCTCGGACTGGCGTGGCGCGGCGTGGTCGGTCACGGTGCCGAACGGTTGACGATCGCCGCGGACGGCGCCGGCTTCACCGCCAGCCCGATCCGCACCCGGCAGCTGCCGAAGCCCGGCCTGCCGTGGGTCGCCACCGTCAGTCGCTCGCATCTCGATGCCGCCACCGTCGCCTTCATCGGCGCCCGCCCCGGCGCCATGCACGTCACGCTGGGGTCTTCGCTGAAATTCTGCAGGATCGCCGAGGGCGAAGCCGACATCTATCCGCGGCTGGCCCCGATCTGCGAATGGGACATCGCAGCCGGCGCCGCAGTCGTGCTGGCAGCCGGCGGCAAAATGACCGATGCCAGCGGCGCACCGCTGCGGTTCGACGCGCCGCGGCCGAACTTCATCGTGCCGAACTTCATCGCCTGGGGCGATCGGGACGGCGGCTAGCGCCGGAGCTAGTCGGCCAGTGTTGCCAGCAGCGCGGGCCAACGATCGCGGGCGGCGTTCAGATAGCGTTCCGGATCGGCCGCGAAAGCGCGGCGGTTCTCCTCGCGGTCGAACAGATACAACCGCTGTCCGACGATGAGCCACACCAGCGCATTGCCGGCGAGCGGCACGCTGCGCGCCACTGCCACCGGATCGTAGCCGCCGAATTGCGGACCGTAGATGTCTGGCCGCGCAAGGAAGAACTTGCGGTTGTCGTCGTTGCAGAACCGCCAGACCGCGCCGCTGGAGGAGGCTTCGAACTGGGATTGGCCTTGCCGCGGCTCGTGATCGGTAAAATAGGCCACCGGATCAAACCCATCGATCGCAAGACCGGTGTTGCGATCGGCCACCACCCGCTGGGTGGTCGCGGCTTGTGCGCTGGGTGACGGTACGGCCACGAGCGCACCGAGCGCCAGCAGGCCGATCCAGGCGATTCCAAGGCGGATCCGGTTTCGTTCCTGCCGTTGTGCCGTCATAGTTGCTGCCGATAACGTTCCGAGTCGGGGACAAGCGCCGCTACCTAAAGGATGCACGTCAGCATCCGGTTAAAGCGGCGCAAGGGATTTGAAGACCCAGGGGTGAATTCCATGAGCTTCGTGACGCGTCGCGCCGCGCTGGCCTTTGTTGCGCTGGCAGCCCTGAATGCACCGGCCGTGGCGCAGCAGCAGCCATTGCCGCCGCGGTCCCAGGCCAGCCCGAACACCTACGGGCCGGAAGAACTGATGGGCGCCGGCCACCGTTTCTTCGGCAACGTCTCGCGCGGGCTCGCCTCGGTGATCGAGCGCGCGGTGAGCCAATGGGGCCTGCCCAACGGCTATGTGCTCGGCGAGGAAGGCTCCGGCGCGTTCGTCGCCGGCCTGCGCTACGGCGAAGGTACGCTGTACACCAAGAACGCCGGCGACCTGAAAGTGTATTGGCAGGGCCCGTCGGTCGGCTTCGACTGGGGCGGCAACGGCGCCCGGACCATGACGCTGGTGTACAACCTGCCCTCGACCAACGCGATCTACCAGCGGTTCGGCGGCATCGACGGCTCGGCCTATGTAGTCGGCGGCTTCGGCATGACCGCGCTGACCGCGAACGGCATCGTGCTGGTGCCGATCCAGTCCGGCATCGGACTGCGGCTCGGCGCCAATATCGGCTATCTGAAGTTCACACCGAACGCGACCTGGAATCCGTTCTGACCCGGGCCGGCGGCCCGGACCACAGCCGGGGCGCGTAGCCCACCGCAATCTCACGCGGCTGCGGCAACGCACTGGCGCTGAGGTGGCCGGTCATGGCATTGTGCCGCAAATGGATTTGCGGCTGGACGGCGACGTTCGCCCGCGCCATGAGCGGTTTCAACGTTCGAATTCGCGCCGACGCGATCCGCGCCCAGCTCAGCGGACCGCGCGCGCATCGCCAAAGCGCGTGTGGGAGACATCGATGGTCGAACAGATCATGTATCTGGCGATCGGCTTTCTGGTCGCGATGCTGCTCGCGCTGATGATCGCGCCGCTGGTGCACAATCGCGCGGTGCGGCTGACCACCAAGCGGCTGGAGGCGGCGACGCCGCTGTCGATGGCCGAGATCCAGGCCGACAAGGACCAGATCCGCGCCGAATTCGCGATGTCGGCGCGACGGCTCGAACTCAGCGTCGACCAGCTCAAGAACAAGACCACCAGCCAGGCCGCCGAGATCGGCCGCAAGACCGACGCGATCAACCGCCTCAAGCTCGAGCTCACCGAGAAGGACGCCGCGATCGAGACGCTGAAGGCAAGCGAGGCCGCGCTGCAGGAGCAACTTCGCGCCGCCGAGCAGAACTTCGCCGCCAGAACCGAAGAGCTGCGCGGCACTGAAGCCACGCTGGCCGAGCGGCAGGCCGACATCGTCCGGATCAGCGCCGAGCTGACCGAGCGGTCGACGCTGGCCGATACGAGGCAGGCCGAACTGGTGACGCTGCGCACCCAGCTCGAAGAGCTGCGAGCCCGGATCACCGATGCCGAGAAGGCGTTCGCCGACGCCCGGACCCGGCTCGAAGCCCAGCGCGGCGAATCCGCAGCGACCTCGCGCGATCTCGACGACGCCCGCGCCCGGGTCGAGGCCCTGAGCCTGCGGGTCGGCGATCTCGACCGGCAGTTGGTGCTGCAGGTGAAGGAAGCAGAATTGCTCGGAGGCCGTGCCCGCACGCTGGAAGACCAGCTCGCCGCCCAGAGCAAGCTGCTGGCCGAGCGCGAATTCGAAAACGACCAGCTCCGCGCCGCCAATGAGGCGGCGCTGCGCACCGTCGGCGAACTCCGCAACGAGCTCGATGCCGCAGGCACCGGAGCGCCCGACGTGGCCCGCATCCGCAAGGACAAGGCTGCGCTCGAAGACCAGCTCACCGAAGCCCGCGACGACCGCGCCAAGGCACAGCGCGAACTGGTGTCACTGCGGCAGCAGGCGGAAAGCTCGTGGGAGACCGAGCGCAAGGAGAACGCGCTGCTGCGCGAGCGGATCAACGACATCGCCGCCGAGGTCGCCAAGCTGGCGATTACGCTGGAGGGCCCGGATTCGCCGATCCAGGCGATGCTGACGGCAAAGCCCGCCAAGCCGGCAAAGGGCGCCAAGGCCGCCAACGGCAGCAAGAGCGCCGGCCCCGCGGTCGCCCCGGTGGTCGCTGGCAGCACGCTGGCGGACCGGATCCGCGCGCTGCAATCCCAGGCCACGCGCGCCCGTCAGGCCGGCTGAACCGCACCTTCGTCGATCAAGCTGGGCAAATCTGCCCAAGCCCGGCGTTGACGCTTGACACCCCCGCCCCGCACTTCGTAAATCGCGCCTCTACGGTGGTTCGACCGGCCGCTTCGCGGCCCCTGTCCTCGACCGGTCCCGGGCGCATAGCTCAGCGGGAGAGCGTTCCCTTCACACGGGAGAGGTCCAAGGTTCGATCCCTTGTGCGCCCACCATTTTCCCGAATGACAACAGGCTCGGCCGAAACACCAGGGGTACCGCAGAGCTTCGGGGCATCCTCTCCACCCGCGCTTGTGTCCCGTATCGTTCCCGATACACGACCTCTCTGACGCCCCTTGGCGGACTGATAACCCCAGATCTCTGAGTCCAACAGACGCGGGGTTACGTGAGGAAATTGACGGGCAAGGATTGCAGCCGCTTCAAGCACGGCCTGTTTAGCGACGGTCGGACCAACTTCGTGCAGTCCAAGTGCATCGGCGACAAACCGACAGACCATCCGATCCGCCTTAACGAGCTCGTGACCGGCGAGCAGAGCGAAATAGTCGAAAGAGATACCCGACCGCTGTCCTTTGATTGTTTTGACCAAAGCCTCCGCGCGGCCGACTTTCTCTGACTCTCTGAGGTCCGCGAAACTGTCGATGCCAACCTCCTTCAACGCTAAAGCGAACAGTCGAACGGCTTCGGCCTTCAATATTCCGTTTGTGGACGATGTGCGCTGACGATTGCCAAACTGATCCAGCGCTAACTCCAGATCCGTTCGCTCTCCCAAAGCCGCGAGAAGGTCGGAGACGGTGTGTTCGACTGACGATGTCCTGCGATCGATCGGCCAAGCAGGATTCTGACGAGATGCCCACCTGAGAACGGTGCGCCTTGTCGCCACATAGTTCACACCAATCGAAAATACCGCATCGATAACGCAGAGGGGTACGCTCGCATAAAAGTGCTCATCGCGAAGTTTCGCATCGGCCAAATTCAATACTACCCGGGCCAAATCTGCGACTTTCTCTCCATCGTTAGAATACATGGCCCACCCTCCTGGTCCGCGCAGGAAGGTCTAACGAAGACTCTTTGACGATCAGTCGATAAAACCAGCCGAAATTTCCAGATTGATTAGGCTGCGATGTCGCACCGCACCAATTGATCCGGCACAATGCGGCCGCACTGCACGCTCGTTTAGCGACGATGATAGATGGCATTTGTCCATCGTCGGGAAGGGAGCGGCCCATGCCTCATACCATCGATCAGAAGATCAACGCCTTGCTCGAGCAACAGAGCTCGCTGCGGCACTGGCTGGAACAGATCCGGGCGCTGACCAAGGACGCCCGCGGCGCCACCGTGATCGCCGGCCTGACGCAGAAGGAAACCGAGGACTTTTTGCTGCTCAGCCCGCTGGTCCATGCCCACGACAACGGCATGACGTCCGACCATGCCACCGCGGCGCGGGCACGCCATGCGGAGCTGAAGGCCAAGCTGGAAAGCGCGCTACAGGACAACGCGATCGAGGGACTGAGCGGCTGGGGCGAAGCGGCGGCGGCAACCCGCTGAGTCCAGAGGACATCGCGGGCGCAGATGGTTCGAGACGGCGCGGCGCGCGCCGTCATCATCAGGCTGTGCCTATTGCAAGCTCTCAAAGCCTGCGCCCGACGGCACGGTGGGTTTCGCTGCGCTCAACTACGGGGATAGTTAGCTGACCCCGGCGCGCTCACGCCCGGGCCTGCCTGGCCTCGGCGGTGACGGGGGCGCAGTATTTGTGCGCCAGCCAGGACGACAGCGTGGCCGGCACCAGACCGACCAGGCCGTACAGCACGAATTGCATCACCCCGGCGTCGGCGCCGCGGTTGCCGTACATGAAGGCGGTGGCGAGAAAGCCGATGATGCCGACAATCACCACCCGGACGAATGGACCGATCCGGCGGATGTGGCAGACGATCTCGTCGATCGCCGCCATCATCAGCGCCGGCAGCAGGCCGAACAGGTAGCTGTATTGCAGCGACTTGAACAACACGACGAAGAACTTCTGCACTTCGGTCAGGTTGGTGTGCGCCCAATAGCCCGACTGATAGGTCGTCGCGAACAACAGCAGCAGACCGCCGATAAACGGACCGATCGCCGCGAAGATCAGATAGCGCTTCATGCCTGCTCCACCCGCGGCCATGCCCGGCCGCGAGGGGCAGGCTACGCCGCCGGCCACCGGTTCGACAACTGTCCGAAACGCGAAGGCGGCGGGCGGCATCGCCGCCCGCAACGGTTACATCTGCACCGCGATCAGGTTCGGTCCGCCGCTGGCGAGGCCGGCGGCGAGCGCCGCGTTCAGCTCGTCGGCGGTCGACACGTTCTTGGCCGGCACGCCCATGCCCTTGGCCAGCGCCACCCAGTCGAGGTCGGGCCGATCCAGCGTCAGCATGTCCTCGGCGCGCTGGCCGGGCTTGCCGGCGCCGACGCCGTCGAACTCGCCGCGCAGGATCTGATATTTGCGATTGGCGAACACCACGGTGGTGACGTCGAGATTTTCGCGCGCCTGCGTCCACAGCGCCTGTACGGTGTACATCGCGCTGCCGTCGCCGACCATGCAGATCACCTTGCGGTCCGGGCACGCCACCGCGGCGCCAACCGCGACCGGCGGCGAGAACCCGATCGAGCCGCCGAGGTTCTGCAGCCAGTCGTGCGGCGCGGCAGCAGCCGTCGGCGGGAAGAAGCCGCGGCCGGTGGTGATCGATTCGTCGATCACGATGCCGTTCTCCGGGATCGCCATGGCGATCGCCTGGGCGATGTTGTCCAGCGTCAGCGCACCAGTCGGCTTGGCGATCTCGACCAGCTTCTGCGGCGCCGCGTCGCTCGCCTTGGCGCCGAGCGCGCCGGCCAGCGCTTCCAGCGCCGCGACCGAATTGTCGCCGATCTCGGTGACGCGATGCGCCTCGCAGCCTTCCGGCTTGAGCAGGCTCGGCTTGTCCGGATAGGCGAAGAACGCCACCGGATCCATCGCCTCGACCAGCACGATGTGGCGGAACTGCTTCAGGATCGGCAGCGCGGCATCGACCACGTAAGGAATCCGCTCGATCCAGTAGCGCCCCTGCCCGCGCGCCATCCGGGCGTTGTAGGTCTGCCCCATCACTTTGCAGCCGGTCTTGCCGGCGATCCGCTGCGCCAGCGCCAGGCCGTGCTCGGTGAGCGCGTTGCCGGAGAGCAGCAGCAGCGTCGGCTCGCCGGAACGCAGCACTTTGGCGGCGGCCTCGACCGCTTGCGGCGAATAGCTCGGGCGCTGGCTGTCCGCCGGCACGTCGGCGACGCCGTCGGCCTCGTTCCAGGCGGTGTCGGCCGGCAGGATCAGGGTGGCGATCTGCGCCGGCGAGCTCTTGGCTGCGGCGATCGCGGCGGCACCGTCGCGCGCCACCGATTTGGCGTCCGGCGAGGTGCGGACCCAGGCCGACATCGGCCGCGCCAGCCCCTCGATGTCCGAGGTCAGCGGCGCGTTGTAGTCGATGTGGTAGGTGGCGTGCTGGCCGACGATGTTGACGATGCCGGAGGCTGCCTTCTTGGCGTTGTGCAGATTGGCAAGGCCGTTGGCGAGGCCGGGGCCGAGATGCAGCAGCGTCGAGGCCGGGCTGCCCTTCATCCGGTAGTAACCATCCGCGGCGCCGGTGACCACGCCCTCGAACAGGCCGAGCACGCAACGCATCCCCTCGACCCGATCGAGCGCGGCGACGAAGTGCATTTCCGATGTGCCGGGATTGGTGAAACACACATCGACGCCGCCCTTGACCAGCGTCCGCACCAGACTCTCGGCACCATTCATCATTTCGCTCCCGATTTGCAATTTCTGCGCCCGATCAATCATTGTTCCATCGCTTCGTCAAAGGGGGACGACGCGCGTCAGGACTGCGGCGGGCGCGCGGCGTGCTGCGGCGTACCGCCGCCGGCTTGCGCAATCGGCGCGATTGTGGCCAGTTCTGAGCGAAACGAAGATTGCGAGGTTCGGAATGGTTCGTCGACTAGCCGCCAGCGCACTCGCGCTGCTCTCGATCGCCACCGCTGCGCCGATGACTGCTTCGGCGCAGGAAATGGATCTGCGCGCGGTGATGGGCTTCGGACCATTCTATCGCTCCGGCCCCAGCGCCAACCCGATCCCACGCGAGACCGTGATGTTCCAGGGCAACTACGCCCCGGGAACCATCGTGATCAGCACGCGGGAGCGACGGTTGTATCTGGTCCAGGGCGACGGCACGGCGCTGCGCTACGGCATCGGGGTCGGCCGTGACGGCTTCCGCTGGGCGGGCACCCACCGCATCACCGCCAAGAAGGAATGGCCGGGCTGGACACCGCCGCCGCAGATGCTGCGCCGCCGCCCCGACCTGCCGCGCTACATGGCCGGCGGCGAAGACAATCCGCTCGGCGCGCGGGCGATGTATCTCGGCTCGACGCTGTACCGGATTCACGGCTCCAACGAGCCGGAGACGATCGGCCAGGCGGTGTCGTCGGGCTGCTTCCGCATGACCAATGACGACGTCAAGGACCTGTACGACCGGGTCCGGGTCGGCACCGTGGTGGTTGTGAAGAACTGACGCGACCGGGCGATTATCCGCGTGCACAGTCGGCCTCTGCTGAATTGCCGGTTGTGCCGCGGACCAGAATGCGGCAGCCTTTTGCAATGCAATACGGCGCCCGGCATCTTCGACCTGCGTGCGCGGCGGCCCTCGCCGTGATCGTCGCGCTCACAGCAATTGCCCAGCTCACCGCGGCGCCAGCCGACGCCAGCGAGGCGACCGACTTCTCCGGCCATCAGCGCAGCGAGAAGACCGACTTCACCGACGATCAGATCATCGACGGCTTCTTCCGCACTGCGTTCGGCGCCGAATTCCACATGGCGGGACGGGTCGACCGCATCCGCAAGTACGAAGCCCCGGTACGGGTATATGCCGAGGGCGAAGGCCACGCCCACCGCCGCGCCGAGCTCGCCCGGATCGTGAGGGACATCGCCGGCCGGGTCGAACATCTCGACATCGCGATGACCGACGACCCCGACGAGGCCAACGTCACCGTTCACCTCGTCCGCGACCGCAATCTCGGCAAGACCATTGCGACGTTCTACGGCGAGGAGCGTGCCCGCGAGATCCGCGACAGCCTCGATCCGCAGTGCCTATCGGGCTTCCGCAAGAACGACCGCTTCGAGATCGAGCGGTCCGACGTCATCCTCACCATCGACAACGGCGACTTCGTGTTCCGCGACTGCGCCTATGAGGAACTGCTGCAATCGCTCGGCCCGATCAACGACACCGACAAGGTGCCGTGGACGATGTTCAACGACGACGTCCAGAAGGGCTATTTCGACGTCTACGATCAGTACCTGTTGAACATCCTGTACCACCCCGCGATCCGCCCCGGCATGACGGTGCCAGAAGTCAAAGCCGTGCTACCGCAAGTCCTCACCGACGTCCGGAGCTACGTCGCCAAGGTGAACCGGCTGACGCGCTAAGGCGCCTTCGGAGGCCTCGCGCGGATATGCAGAAAGATCGGCGCGACGCGGGTGTCGGCCACGATCGGCTCGGCTGCGGCGACCTCTTCCGACGCCATCGGCTCACCGAACGCCTCGATCGCGAGCCCTGCCCCGACGATCATCGCGACCCAGGTCGACAGCGTGCGGTGAAAGCGCGGAACCGCAAATGGCGTCAGCGCGGCCTGCTGCTCGGGCGAAACACTGGAAAACAACCACCGTTCGACACGGCCGTCGCTCTCGTCGAAGTAATCGGCCACTTCGACGGCCACCGGAACGCCCTGCGCATTGCGGATGTTGCGGCGTGTCGGCGGAACGAAGCAGGGATGAAGGATGGAAAACTGCAGGAATCCGCCCGGCTTCAGGACTCGCGCAACGTCCCGGAGCACAGCCGCCTGGTCGACCATGTCCATCATCGACATGAAGGCTGTGACGAAATCGAAACTCCGGTCGGCGAACGGCAGCGTGAGTCCGTCTCCGAGCACGTAGTCGATCCCGAGCGGATCGACACGCTCGACTTCGCGGGCATGTCCCAGAAACGTCGGGGCGATGTCGAGGCCGGTCATCGAGGCGCCCAACCGCGCGACCGTGCGCGTGTTGGTGCCTTCGCCGCAGCCGAGATCGAGCCCTTCGAGACCAGCGACCGGCGGCAACATCGCCAGGAATGCCGGCGTGTTCAGCGCATCGCGATATCGGTCGTGGCCGGCACGGGAGAGCATCGTCCACGTCTCGGCATTGCTCTCCCAATGCGCGGCGACCTCTTGCGCGTCCATTTCGTCTCCCTCGATTCTGAAAGCGAGGGGGGAGCTATAGGGACGACTGATGTCGAAGCAAGGGCACCAAGGTGGCGCCCTTGAAAGGCGTGACGCCTCACGCCGTCTTGGTGAACAGCTCGCGTCCGATCAGCATGCGGCGGATCTCGCTGGTGCCGGCGCCGATCTCGTAGAGCTTGGCGTCGCGCAGCAGGCGGCCGGTCGGGTAGTCGTTGATGTAGCCGTTGCCGCCGAGCAGCTGGATCGCGTCGAGCGCGCATTGGGTGGCGCGTTCGGCAGCGTACAGGATCGCGCCGGCGGCGTCCTCGCGGGTGGTCTCGCCGCGGTCGCAGGCCTTCGCCACCGCGTACACATAAGCGCGCGAGGCGTTCATCGTCACATACATGTCGGCGACCTTGCCCTGCACCAGCTGGAAGTTGCCGATCGGCTCGCCGAACTGCTTGCGCTCGTGCACATAGGGCAGCACCACGTCCATGCAGGCCTGCATGATGCCGAGCGGCCCCGCCGCCAGCACTGCGCGCTCGTAGTCGAGCCCGCTCATCAGCACGTTGACGCCGCGGCCGATCTCGCCGAGCACGTTCTCCTCCGGCACTTCGCAATCCTCGAACACCAGCTCGCCGGTGTCGGAGCCGCGCATCCCGAGCTTGTCGAGTTTTTGCGCGGTGCTGAAGCCTTTCATGCCCTTCTCGATCAGGAACGCGGTGATGCCGCGGGGCCCGGCGTTCGGATCGGTCTTGGCGTAGACCACCAGCGTTTCGGCGATCGGACCGTTGGTGATCCACATCTTGTTGCCGTTGAGGACGAAGCGGTCGCCCTTCTTGTCGGCACGCGTCTTCATCGACACCACGTCGGAACCGGCGCCCGGCTCGCTCATCGCCAGCGCGCCGACATGCTCGCCGGAGATCAGCTTCGGCAGATACTTCTGCTTCTGCGCTTCGTTGCCGTTGCGGCGGATCTGATTGATGCAGAGGTTGGAATGCGCGCCATAGGACAGCCCGACCGAGGCCGAGGCACGCGAGATTTCCTCCATCGCAATGCAGTGCTCGAGATAACCGAGCCCGGCGCCACCATAGTCTTCCTCGACGGTGATGCCGTGCAGGCCGAGTTCGCCGAGCTTCGGCCACAGGTCGCGCGGGAACGTGTTGGTCTTGTCGATGGCCTCGGCGCGCGGCGCGATCTCGTTGGCAGCGAAGTCGCGAACGGTCTCCCGGATCGCGTCGGCGGTCTCGCCGAGATCGAAATTGAACAGGCTCTGCGCGTTGGCAATCATGCTGGGGGCTCGCTCCGCTCAGCGGCGCCTAGCAGCACCGCCATGTTTGTTTGCACGCACCATGTCACGGCGCCGGGAGCCTGAGAAGGCTCCAAAGGTGGGGCGCCGCAGCAAGCCGCACAGCTTGTCGACGCAAGTCTGCGGCCGACCGCTTTTCTACCGTCAAATCAATTTGTTCGAACGGCCAGGCAGGACCCGCGAAGGCGCCTTGCCGCCGCCGCCCGTTGACGATCTGATCAGACGGCCGAACCCGCCGGACCCAACCATGGCGGGACCCAAAAATCCGACCGCGACCGACGCCGCCAATCGGCGGCGTGTCCACGACATTGCCAGGGAGGACGACGATGCACGGCACGATCGAGACCGGAAGAGCGGCGCGGCTGCGGGCGGCGCGCGAGGAAGCCTATGCGACGCCGCTGAAGGACTTCCATCCCGGCGCACCGCGGCACTTCCGCGACGATACGCTGTGGCCGTGGTTCGAACGGCTGCGCGCCGAAGAGCCGGTGCATTACTGCACCAACGCGCCGATCGAGCCGTATTGGAGCGTCGTCAAGTACAACGACATCATGCATGTCGACACCAGCCACCAGATCTTCTCGTCGGACTCCACGCTCGGCGGCATCTCGATCCGCGACGCGCCGGTCGGCTACGACTGGCCGAGCTTCATCGCGATGGACGAGCCCCGGCACTCGGCGCAGCGCAAGACGGTGTCGCCGATGTTCACGCCGGATCATCTGGACGAACTCGCCGTGCTGATCCGCGGCCGCACCCAGAAGGTGCTCGACGGCCTGCCGCGGGGCGAGACGTTCAACTTCGTCGACCGCGTCTCGATCGAGCTGACGACGCAGATGCTGGCGACGCTGTTCGATTTCCCGTTCGACGAACGCCGCAAGCTGACGCGCTGGTCGGACGTCGCTACCGCGCTGCCGAAAAGCGGCGTGGTCGAATCCGAGCAGCAGCGCCGCGACGAGCTGAACGACTGCGCCGCGTATTTTGCGCGGATGTGGAACGAACGGGTGAATTCCGATCCGCGGAATGATCTGTTGTCGATGATGGCACATCACGACGCCACCCGTGCGATGGATCGCGACAATCTGATCGGCAACATCCTGCTGCTGATCGTCGGCGGCAACGACACCACCCGCAACACCATGACCGGCTCGGTGCTGGCGCTGAACGAGAACCCGCACGAATTCGAAAAACTACGAGCCAACCCGAAGCTGATCGACACCATGGTGCCCGAGGTGATCCGCTGGCAGACGCCGCTGGCGCACATGCGCCGCACCGCCCTCGTCGACACCGAGCTCGGCCGCAAGACCATCCGAAAGGGCGACCGGGTGGTGATGTGGTACGTCTCCGGCAACCGCGACGACGAGGTGATCGAGCGACCGAACGAGTTCATTATCGACCGCAAGCGGCCGAAGATTCACCTCTCGTTCGGTTTCGGTATCCACCGGTGCGTCGGGATGCGCCTGGCCGAATTGCAACTAAGGATCGTATGGGAGGAGATGCTCAAGCGTTTCGAGCGTATTGAAGTTGTCGGGGAGCCGAAGCGGGTGTATTCGAGCTTCGTCAAGGGCTACGAGTCCTTGCCGGTCCGGGTCTCATGACCCTCCCCCCAAAACCAAAAAGAAGACGCAGCCGATGAAACACCATGCCGCGGAGCAGGACGAATACCACGACATCCGCGACGCCGTCGCCAAACTGTGTGCGCAGTTTCCCGGCGAGTACTGGCGTAAGCTCGACCGCGAAATGGCCTATCCGAAGGCGTTCGTCGACGCCCTGACGGAGGCCGGCTACCTCTCGGTGCTGATCCCCGAGGAATACGGCGGCGCCGGCCTGAAGCTGTCGGCTGCGGCAGCGATCCTGGAAGAGATCCAGCGCGCCGGCTGCAACGGCGGGGGCTGCCACGCCCAGATGTACACCATGGGCACCCTGCTGCGGCACGGCAGCGACGAGCAGAAGGCCAAGTGGCTGCCGAAGATCGCCAGCGGTGAACTCCGCCTGCAGGCGTTCGGCGTCACCGAGCCGACCTCGGGCACCGACACCACCTCGCTGAAGACCTTCGCCAAGAAGGATGCAGGCGGCGACTACGTCGTCAACGGCCAGAAGATCTGGACCAGCCGGGCGGAATATTCCGACCTGATGATCCTGCTCGCACGCACCACGCCGAAGGATCAGGTGACCAAGAAGACCGAAGGCCTCTCGGTGTTCCTGGTCGACATGCGCGAAGCGCGCGGCCATGGCCTCGAGATCCGGCCGATCCGCACCATGATGAACCACGCCACCACCGAAGTGTTCTTCACCGACATGAAGGTGCCGAAGGAGAACCTGATCGGCGAAGAGGGCAAGGGTTTCCGCTACATCCTCTCCGGCATGAATGCCGAGCGCATCCTGATCGCCTCGGAGTGCGTCGGCGATGCCAAGTGGTTCATCGCCAAGGCCAGCGCCTATGCCAAGGACCGCACCGTGTTCGGTCGGCCGATCGGCCAGAACCAGGGCATCCAGTTCCCGATCGCCAAGGCCTACGCCGCCATGCGCGCGGCCGAGCTGATGGTGAAGGAAGCCACCCGCAAGTACGAAGCCGGCATGGACTGCGGCGCCGAGGCCAACATGGCCAAGATGCTCGCGGCCGACGCGTCTTTCGAAGCGGCCAACGCCTGCATCCAGACCCACGGTGGCTTCGGCTTCGCCGAGGAATACGACGTCGAGCGCAAATTCCGCGAAACCCGGCTGTATCAGGTCGCACCGATCTCGACCAACCTGATCCTGTCGCATCTCGCCGAGCATGTGCTCGGAATGCCGCGGTCGTATTGAGCCTCGTCCACTACGTGCAATGAACCCGGTACATCAACGCGTCATTCCGGGGCGCCGCGTAGCGGCGAACCCGAAATGACGACAATGATGCCGCGCCCCGGCATGACCATCGCAAGGATTGAGCAATGCTTCCGCTCGAAGGACTGACCGTCATCGCCGTCGAACAGGCGGTCGCCGCGCCGTATTGCAGTTCGCGGCTCGCCGATGCCGGCGCCCACGTCATCAAGATCGAACGGCCCGAAGGCGATTTCGCCCGCGGCTATGACGCCGCCGCCAAAGGCCAGAGCAGCTACTTCGTCTGGCTCAACCGCGGCAAGGAATCCGCGGTGGTCGACCTCTCGACCAAGGAGGGCCGCGCCGAGCTGGAGAAGCTGATCGCTTCGGCCGACGTGCTGCTGCAGAACCTCAAGCCCGGCTCGATGGACAAGCTCGGTTTTGCCCGCGAGCGGCTGCGCAAGGACTATCCGAAGCTGATCATCTGCACGATTTCCGGCTACGGCGACGACGGCCCCTACGCCCATCGCAAAGCCTATGATCTGCTGATCCAGGCCGAGAGCGGCCTCGCCTCGATCACCGGCGGACCGGAAAGCGCCTCCCGCGTCGGCATGTCGATCGTCGATGTCGCGACCGGCGCCACCGCGCATGCGGCGATCCTCGAAGCGCTGATCGGCCGCGGCCGCACCGGCCAAGGCGCCGACATCCGGATCTCGATGTTCGACGTGATGGCCGACTGGCTGACCGTGCCTCTGCTCAACGCCGAGGCCGGCAATCCGCCCAAGCGTCTCGGCCTCGCTCACCCGTCGATCGCGCCCTATGGCGTGTTCACCAGCAAGGACGGCAAGGACATCCTGATCTCGATCCAGAGCGAGCGCGAGTGGAAGAAGCTGTGCTCGGACGTGCTGCGCCAGCCGGACCTGCCCAACGATCCCCGCCTCTGCAACGGCGTCGAGCGGGTGAAGAACCGCGCCTACACCGACAAGATCGTGGCCGACATCTTCGGCTCGCTGACCCGCGACGATCTGCTCGAACATCTCGCCGCCGCCGACATCGCGTTCGCCGAAGTCAACGCGATGGAAGATTTGTCACACCATCCGCATCTGCGCCGGATCGAAGTCGACACCCCGAACGGCAAGGTGACCTATCCGGCGCCGGCGGCGATCGTCGTCGGCGAGGATCGTCACTACGGCGCGGTGCCGGGCATCGGCGACAAGCGCAAGTAAGCGAGGACCAACATGACCGACGCGCTCGACATCGATCATCTGCGGCAGTGGATCGGCCGCAGCGAACAGGCCACTGACCTGGTCACCCCGCAACTTGTGAAGGGACTGCGCGCGACGCTGTTCCTCGACATCGGCAAGCCGCAGACCGGCGATGCCGCGCCGTTCACCGTGCACTGGTGCCTCGGCCAGCCGGTGTACCCGATGGACCAGCTCGGCCCCGACGGCCACCCGACCCGCGGCGGCTTCCTGCCGCCGGTGCCGCTGCCGCGCCGGATGTGGGCGGGCGGCGAACTGCAGTTCGTCGATGCGCTCAAGGTCGGCGACGAGGTGACCCGGACCTCGACAATCGGCGACGTGACGATCAAGCAGGGCTCGACCGGCACGCTGTGCTTCGTCACCGTCAACCATGAGATCACCACGCCCCGTGGCGTGGCGATCCGCGACCGCCAGGACATCGTCTATCGCGACGTGCCGCCGCCCTCGTCCGCGACCGCAGCGCCGGCCAAGCCCGCGGCTGCGCCGCCGGCCGCCAAGCATCGCGAGAGCCACCTCGCCGATCCGGTGCTGCTGTTCCGTTATTCGGCGCTGACCTTCAACGGCCACCGCATTCACTACGACCGCGACTACGTCACCAAGGTCGAGGGCTATCCGGGCCTGATCGTGCACGGCCCGATGCAGGCCGCGCTGCTGGTCGAATTCGCCGCCAAGCTCAAGGGCAGCGTGCCGAAGACCTTCAGCTATCGCGGCGTCCAGCCGCTGTTCGACGGCGCCGATTTCAGCGTCAACGCCAACGAGACCGCAACCGGCCTCGACCTGTGGACCGCCAATGCCGATGGCGTGCCGACGATGAAGGCTACGGCGAGCTGGTAGCATTTGTCACGCGGCGGCCGCGAAACCCCTCCCCCTTGCGGGGAGGGTCGGCCGAGCGAAGCGGAGGCCGGGGTGGGGGTCCCCGAGCACAGTGCCTGCGTCCACCCCCACCCGACCGGCCTTACGGCCGGCCACCCTCCCCGCAAGGGGGAGGGAAATTTGGCATCGCGGCTGATGCTGTTGACTCCCCTCGCCGCCTGCGGATTTGATCGGTGCAAACAACAACACCGGCATCCGCCGCCCGAGGAAATCGCCCTTGCCCGCGAAGAAGTCCAAGCAGCCGAGCGCTGCCGTCAGCACCGTCAAATCCGCCACTCTCGATCTGCTCCGCGCCTTCAAGATCGACAAGGTGTTCGGCAATCCCGGCTCGACCGAGCTGCCGTTCCTCAGTGACTGGCCGGATGATATCGACTACGTGCTGGCGCTGCAGGAAGCTAGCGCCGTGGCGATGGCGGACGGCTATGCGCAGGCGACGCGCAACGCCGGCTTCGTCAATCTGCATTCGGCGGCCGGCGTCGGCAACGCGCTCGGCAACATCTACACCGCGTTCAAGAACCAGACCCCGCTGGTGATCACCGCCGGCCAGCAAGCGCGCAGCCTGCTGCCGCTGCAGGCCTTCCTCGGCGCCGAGCGCGCCTCCGAGTTTCCGCGCCCCTATGTGAAATACAGCATCGAGCCGGCGCGCGCCGAAGACGTGCCGGCCGCGATCGCCCGCGCCTACTACGTGGCGATGCAGCCGCCGTGCGGCCCGACCTTCGTGTCGGTGCCGATCGACGATTGGGCGCGTCCGGCCGCGCCGGTGCCGCCACGCACGATCACGCGCGAGTTTAGCCCAGATCGGGGTGCGATGCAGACGCTCGCCGATGCGCTGGCAAAAGCCAAGAAACCCGCGCTAGTGGTCGGGCCCGCGATCGACCGCGCTGCGGCGGGCGATCTGATGGTGCAGCTCGCCGAGCGCACGCGAGCGCCAGTGTGGGTGTCGCCGTTCTCCGCGCGCTGCAGCTTCCCGGAACGGCATCCGCTGTTCGCCGGCTTCCTGCCCGCCTCGCCGGGGCAATTGTCCGACGCGCTCGGCGCATACGATGTCGTCGTCATCATCGGCGCGCCGGTGTTCACCTTCCACGTCGAAGGCCATGCCGCGATCTTCGACGGCGCCTCGAAACTGTTTCAGATCACCGATGATGCCGACGCCGCCACGGTGACGCCGCTCGGCACCAGCATTATCGCGACCGTGACGCCGGCACTCACCACGCTGCTGGAGCTGCTGCCTGAAACCAAGCGCGCCGCGCCGCCGGCCCGCGTGCTGCCGCCAGTGCCTCTGCCAGCCGAACCGATGCCGGCCGAATATCTGCTGCATACGCTGCGCGCCGCGATGCCGGACGACGCGATGCTGGTCGAGGAAGCGCCCTCGCACCGCCCGGCGATGCAGACATACATGCCGATGCGCGGCGCAGACAGCTTCGCCACCATGACCAGCGGCGGGCTCGGCTGGTCGCTTCCGGCCTCGGTCGGCTTCGCGCTGGCGCATCCGAACCGCCGCACCGTCTGCCTGATCGGCGACGGTTCGGCGATGTACTCGATCCAGGCACTGTGGACCGCGGCGCAGCGCAAGCTGCCTCTGACCGTGGTGGTTCTGAACAACGGCGGCTACGGCGCGATGCGCTCGTTCAGCCAGGTGATGCAGGTCCGGAATGTGCCGGGCCTGGACGTGCCAGCGATCGACTTCGCCGCACTGGCGCAGTCCCTCGGTTGCGACGGGGTGCGGGTGACGCGCAGCAAGGAGCTGGCACCAGCGCTGGCGCGCGCGCTTTCGCTGGACGGCGTCAGCGTGGTCGAGGCGATGCTCGATACCGCGGTGCCGATGCTCTACGCGCGCAACGGCTGAGCTACTGATGCCAGAGTCGAAACGGCGGCGAACACCGCCGCCGCTCGACGCATACGTTATTTCGGCTCAATAGCAGACGCGGAAGCCGCCGGCATTGATGAAGCAATCGCGATTGCCTCGTCCGCGGCCACGCCCGCGGCCGCGCATTTCGCCGCGACCACGGCCTCGACCGCGCATCTCGCCGCGGCCACGGCCGCGCCCATCGCCGCGCTGCGCGTTGGCAGCCGTGCTGGTCACGCCCGAGACGAGCGCCGTCACGCCGATCATGCTGAAGCAATAGATGCTCGTCAGAATCATCGCGGCGAGCGCTCGCGACACGATGCTGCGTCGGCCGGGTTGGTGATGGGTCATAGGAGTCCTTTCGATGACGGCGTGAAGCCGGTTGCCGCGCGGATCGGTCGGGAGAAACAGACGGCAAGAGTCCGCGCGGAAAACCGTCGAACCGGCTGTCGAAATCGTTGAAGCGGCGCGGCAGCCGTCAGTGAACCGCGCAAATCCGAACCAAATTCAACTAACTATCAGGCAAGCGAGTGAGGTCGCCCGACTTCTCATCGCTGACCCGAAACGGCCGGGCGAACAAAAACAATGGGCAGCTTCCGCCGAACTAGACGAGCTACCCGACCAAATTGCAAGCATTGTCGTAGCGGAACCAAGGCGCGGCGGCACGTAAATCAGCGCCGCCGCGCGATCCTGCGGCCCAAAGGGGCGGAAATCGGACGATTCGTTCTCCCACCGGCGACCGCGGTGAGAAACCGATCGAGCCGCGCGCTAATTCTCCAACGCCTCGTACACCAGCTTCTTCAGTTCGCGCTGCACCGGCTGACGCTGCGACGGGGTCTGCTCCATCAGCACGAAGAACATGTCGAGCTTGGGATCGACCACGAAGTAGCAGCCCGAGGCGCCGTCCCATTTCAGCTCGCCGAGCGAGCCGGGCGGCGGTGGCTTGGCGTTGCCGGCATCGGTGCGGACGCCGAGGCCGTAGCCGTAACCGAATCCGTCGCCCGGGAAATAGAAATAATCGCGCTCGACCCCGGAATTCGGGCCGATCTGATCGGTGGTCATTTCCTTGAACACGGCTTTGCTGAGAAAGCGCTTGCCGTCGAGCTCGCCCTTGTTGAGCAGCATACGGACGAAGCGGATAACATCGTGCGGCGTGGAGCTCAGTCCACCGCCGCCGGACTCCCACTTGCGGACAATGTCCGGCCCGACCAGCCGGCCGACGCGGAAGTTGGAGTCGTTCGGCATCGGCTGCGCCAGCCGCGGCTTCTGCGCCTCCGACTGGAAGAAATACTGCGTATCGGTCATCCCGAGTGGGGCGAACAGCTTCTGCTTCTGGAACTGATAGAACGACTGGCCGGACGCCGCCTCGATGACGGCGCCGAGCACCTCGTAGGAATTGCCGTAGTCCCACAGCGTGCCGGGCTGCTCCTGCAGCGGCAGCTTGGCGATCCGTTCGGCGAATTCGCGCGTGGTCGGATCGCCGTCGTAGATCTTGGCGGCGTCGATCGTCTTGCGCACCAGACTGTCGCCATAGAAGCCGTAGGTGATGCCGGAGGTGTGCAGCAGCAGGTCGCGAACCTGGATCGGCCGTTTCGGCGCGACGAAATCCAGATACTTCTCGCCGTTCTCGTGCTTCTTCTCGACGCCGACCTGGGTGTCGGCGAACGCCGGGATGTATTTCGAGACCGGATCGTCGAGTTTGATCTTGCCCTCGTCGACCAGCATCATCACCGCAAAGGCGGTGAACGGCTTGGTCAGCGACGATAGCCGGAAGATGGTGTCGTCGGTGATCGGCTGCTTGGTGGCGACGTCGCGGACGCCGAAATGCCTGTGATACACCGGCTTGCCGTGGCGCTCGATGTACACCACCGCGCCGGGAATCTTGCCCTCGGCAATGATCTTGTTGAAGAATTCGTCGATCCGCTCGAGCTTCTTGTCGGAGAACTGCACGCTCGGCGGCAGGTCGAACGTTCCTTCGGCGATCGCCGGGCTCGCGACCATCGCGGCCAGCGCCCCTGCCATCAACCATCGCGCGGCGCGATGCAGCATCCTCAAATCCTCCCAGGTTCTGTCGTGGATCGTGATGGTAGCGGTGCTTGAAGCGGTTTCAAGGGGCCGCCTCCGCAAGCGCAGCCCGATGCAGCTCGGCGCTGGCGGTCGAGAAGCAACAGAACACCACTCGGGTTACCGAAGTGGTGGAGCGGAGCGCATCGAGGGTGGTTCGAGCCGCGATCGGCGCGGCCTGCTCGGGCGGAAAGCCGTAGACGCCGGTCGAGATCGCCGAGAACGCGATCGAGGTCAGCGCATGGTCTCGGGCGAGCTGCAAGGCACGGGCGTAGCACGAAGCGAGCGCGGCAGCTTCACCGTGGCCACCGCCGTGCCAGATCGGGCCGACGGCATGAATCACATGACGCGCGGGCAGCCGGTAACCTCGGGTGATCTTGGCGTCGCCGGTGTCACAGCCGCCGAGCGTGCGGCATTCCGCGAGCAGTTCCGGGCCGGCAGCACGATGGATCGCGCCGTCGACACCGCCGCCGCCGAGCAAAGATGCATTGGCGGCGTTGACGATCGCATCGACGGCGAGCGTGGTGATGTCGGCGACGACGACCTCACAGGTCGCCGTGCCGATCTGGCGGATGAAGGGGCTCAGGCGGCGGCCTTGATGCCCTTGTCGGTGAACAGCTTCTGCAGCTCGCCCGCCTGGAACATCTCGCGCACAATGTCGCAGCCGCCGACAAATTCGCCCTTCACGTAGAGCTGCGGAATCGTCGGCCAGTTCGAATACTGCTTGATCCCATCGCGCAGCTCGGCGTTCTCGAGCACGTTGTGGCCTTTGTACGGAATGCCGATGTGATCGAGGATCTGCACCACCTGACCGGAGAAGCCACACTGCGGAAATTGCGGCGTGCCCTTCATGAACAGCACGACGTCGTTGGCCTTCACTTCGTTGTCGATGAATTGCTCGATGCTCATGGCGAATCCTTTTGCGGCGCGGCCGGCTGACCACCAGCGGCCGGGTCGAACGTCATATATGTATCCCGTATGTATCCCGAAACCGCCGCACAGCCCAAGTCAAAACCGATTGAGCCCTGGCTGCCGCCTTGACTTCGCTACCATTTTCGTCGCCGCCGCGCTGCAATAGGCCAAGGCGAGAGCGGAAGACGCAAAATCCTCCCCTGGTACGGCAGCGACCTTACATCCCGATCGTCAGCGCCTATCTTGATCAGCCTGGAACTCACTCCGAACAGCAGCGTTTTCCACCAAACCGGAGATGCTCGTGACGATTCTGTCCTCCGCCACAGCCGCTGCAGCCGAATCTTCCCCCTCCGCCTCCTCCCGCGATCGCCGCGATCTGGCCGCTCGCCTCGCCAGCGCATACCGTGCCGTGCGTGACGAGACCGAGCGCCGCGCGGCGCCGCTGTCGCCCGAGGATCAGGTGGTCCAGTCGATGCCAGACGCCAGCCCGGCGAAGTGGCACCGTGCCCATACCACCTGGTTCTTCGAGCAGTTTCTGCTCGGGCCGCATTGTCCGGGCTACCAGGTCTTTCACCCGGACTACGCCTTCCTGTTCAATTCCTATTACGTCTCGGCCGGCCCGCGGCATACCCGCGCGGCGCGCGGACTGCTGACCCGCCCCGGCGTCGCCGACATCGCGGCCTACCGCCGCCACGTCGACGCCGCGATGCTAGACTGGTTCGCATCGGCCGATCTTGCCAAGCTCGAAGAGATCGCACCGCTGATCGACGTCGGGCTGAACCACGAGCAGCAGCACCAGGAATTGCTGATCACCGACATTCTGCACGCGTTCGCACAGAACCCGATCCCGCCGGCTTACGATCCGTCGTGGCGGCTGCCGGCGACGGAACGTGGCGGCAATGATTGGATCGCGTTGCCGGAGGGTATTCATCCGATCGGCCATGCCGGCGACAGCTTCCATTTCGACAACGAAAAGCCGGTACATCGCGCGCTGGTCGGACCGGTAAAGCTGGCGCGGCATCTCGTCACCAATGCCGAATGGCTCGAGTTCATGGCCGACGGCGGCTATCGCACCGCAACGCTGTGGCTGATGGACGGTTTCGCCTGCGCAGAGCGCGAGGGCTGGGAAGCGCCCGGCCATTGGCGGCAGGTCGACAACGAATGGAAGATTATGACGCTCGGCGGCCTGCAGCGCGTCGATCCCAGTGCTCCGGTCAGCCACATCAGCTACTACGAGGCCGACGCCTTCGCCCGCTGGGCCGGCAAACATCTGCCGACCGAGATGGAGTGGGAGGTCGCGGCCCGCGCCGGGCATCTTCCCGACGCGTTCGGCACGGTCTGGCAATGGACACGCAGCGCCTACGCGCCCTACCCCGGCTACAAGGCGATCGAAGGCGCGCTCGGCGAGTACAACGGCAAGTTCATGGTCAATCAGCTGGTGCTGCGCGGCTCGTCCTGCGCCACGCCCGAGGGCCACAGCCGCGTCAGCTATCGCAACTTCTTTTATCCGCATCACCGCTGGCAGTTCACCGGCCTGCGGCTCGCCGATTACGGCGCCTGACTCGACAAGAACTCGAAGCGCCGCGCGCGCAGCCTGGAGGACCGCCCATGAACGTGCACGTCACCGTGCAGACGCAAGAGCATCGGCTCGATCCCCACACCGCTGCGTTTGCGCGCGACGTGCTGGACGGGCTGACCCGGAAGCAGAAGACGCTGTCGCCGAAGTACTTCTATGACGAAGCCGGCTCCGAACTGTTCGTGGAAATCACACGGCTGCCGGAATACTACCCGACCCGCACCGAGCTCGGCATTCTGCACGACCGCGCCGCCGAAATCGCAGCCCTGATCCCGCCGGACGCGGTTATCGTCGAATTCGGCGCCGGTGCCACCACCAAGATTCGCCTGCTGCTCGCCGCGCATCAGGTGGCGGCCTATGTCCCGGTCGACATCTCGGGCGATTTCATCGTGTCTCAAGCAGAGGCGCTGCAGCGTGATTTTCCGCAGCTTGCGGTGCATCCGCTCGCCGCCGATTTCACCAAGCCGTTCGCGCTGCCACCGGCGGTGCGCGATCTGCCCAAGGTGGGATTCTTCCCCGGCTCGACGATCGGCAATTTCGAACCGCAGGAAGCGCTGCACTTCCTGAGGAGCGCCCGCGACATCCTGGGCCGCGGGGCGCGAATGATTATCGGCGTCGATCTGGAGAAGGACGAGAACCTGCTGGTGCCGGCCTATGACGACGCCGCCGGCGTCACCGCCAAATTCAATCTCAATCTGCCGTTCCGGATCAACCGCGAGCTCGGCGCCGATTTCGATCTGTCGGCCTTCGCACACCGGGCGATCTACAATCGCGATCAGCACCGCATCGAGATGCATCTGGTCAGCCTGCGCGACCAGACCGTGAATCTGTTCGGCGAGCGCATCGGCTTTCGGGCCGGCGAGACTATCCATACCGAGAATAGCTACAAGTACAGCCTCGCGCGGTTTCGTGCGTTGGCCCAGCAGGCCGGCTGGTCGCTGAAGCAGAGCTGGACCGATCCCGACAGCTTGTTTTCGGTCCACGCGATCGAAGCCGACGACTGACGATCGCCGCCGACCGCACGACCGAGGCCAGGCTTCTTGTAATCGCTCGGCCAGATGGCCATATCGAACGTATCGATCCATCGAGATCGTTCGGCGTGACGGGAACTCGCTTCTCGGCCGCCTCGCCCTCGATCAATCGGTGCTGGTACCAGTCGGCGCAAGCCAGACCCCAAGAGTACCGCTTGCGAACGGCATTTCCGCGCACGAGGTCGTGCGCATGGATAACTGCATAGCGGCCTCGAGGCCGGCGCATCCTGGGCTGCATTCAGCCTCGCAAGATCCGTAATCACGTCGCCGTTCACAGCCGCAAGGGTGCCGCACGCCCTCACGCCTGCTCTCGTTTCACCGCTAGTGCGATTGCAGGACTTCGGCCATGCCCTCGACCACGACACCTGACGACATCGATACGCCGCGCGCAGACGTCCGGCTCTGGACGCGTATCTTGGCCGAGTACGGCACGCCGAGCCGGTCGCGCAGCATCGCCGAACTGATGATCACGGCGCTGCCCTTGATCGCGCTGTGGGGTGCGGCCTGGTTCGTGTATTCGCTGGGACACGCTTGGGCGTCGTTGCTGATCGCGATTCCGGCGGCCGGGTTCCTGCTCCGCTTGTTCATGATCCAGCACGACTGCGGCCACGGTGCATTCTTCAGGAAGCGCCAGACGAACGACTGGGTCGGCCGGGTGATCGGCGTGGTCACGCTGACGCCCTACGATTGCTGGCGTCGCCAGCATGCCACCCATCACGCCACCACCGGCAACCTCGACCGCCGCGGCGTCGGCGATCTCGATACGCTGACCGTGCGCGAATATGACGAGCTGTCGTGGTGGGGACGGCTGAAGTATCGGCTGTATCGGCACCCGCTGGTGATGTTCGGTCTCGGGCCGGCCTATCTGTTTCTGCTGCAGCAACGGCTTCCGGTCGGGCTGATGCGCGACGGCTGGCGACCCTGGGTCAGCGCGATGGCGACCAATGTCGCGATCGCGATCATCGTACTCACGCTCACCTGGTTCATCGGCATCAAGGCATTCCTGCTGGTGCATCTGCCGATCATGCTGCTGGCCGCCACCGCCGGGGTGTGGCTGTTCTATATTCAGCATCAGTTCGAAACCACGAGCTGGGATCGTGACGAGCGCTGGAACCTGCATCAGGCCGCTCTGTACGGCAGCTCGTACTACGACCTGCCGGCGCCGCTGCGCTGGTTCACGGCCAATATCGGGATGCACCACGTCCACCATCTGTGTAGCCGCATTCCGTATTATCGCCTGCCCCGCGTGTTGCGCGATCACCCCGAGCTCACCGTCATCGGTCACGTCACGCTGTGGCAGAGCTTCCGCTGCGTTCCGCTGGTGTTGTGGGACGAGGCGCAGCGCCGTCTGGTGTCGTTCCGCGAGATCGGCGCCAACTAAGCGCAAATCCGCGGCGAAGCGCGTGATCGGGGTCAGACGTGCTCGGCCACCGCAACACGGGCGGAGCGTCGGGCTCGCGCCTCGCTAGCGCATTTGGCGGCGTGAACTTCGCGGTTGATCACTTGCAGATTGGGCAGGCCCCAATAGCCGAGCAGCTCCGGCCAGGTGAGGTCGCGATGCTGGCGCCAGACCTGAAACAGCGGCACCAGGTGATCGACCTCCGCCGTCCTGAGCAGCCGCCGGTTGGTCTCGCGGCAGCGACGCCCCTGCAGGCGCCGCAGCAGCTTGGTCTGACCGCTTGGCGCGTTCCAGAATTGCCACGCCGTCACGCAGGCGCTGTGCCAGGTGGCATTCTTATTGATGCCGGCGTCGCATAGATCGGCGTGCCAGCCGAACCGGTACACCGGCTGGCCACAAACGCAGCAGAATCCGGGGCCGCGCTGATGCGCTGTCTCCCGATACGGTGCAGGTGGAATTCGAAAGCTGGTCGGCAGTGCGGCATCCGGGGCGTCGCCGAGCTGCCATTGCCAGCCCGCAGGCGCGCCGCTACGGGCGGCGAGCACACGCGCCAGCCGGTCGGAGCGCAGCGGATGAGCGCGCCAGTAGGAGTCGACAGCAACCCGCAGGGTCGTGGGCACATAGGCGCGGGCTTTGGCATGGATCAGCACGGCCTGCGGAAACACCGCCGGCAGGCGCTTGGTCAGTCGCGCGAGCGCCTGCGCGTTGGCCTTCGCCCTCTCTTCCCGCCAGTTCGACATTCGCTCCCCTACCCGCGCCGACGGTGCCTCGCGGCTGTAAAGCCTTCGTTAACGTCGAAGCGCGAGCAGACCTGCAACGGCGACCACGCGACGCCTTTGCGACATGTGACGGATTTGTTATGCGACCCGAATGAGGGGCGGATTCGTTCGATGGCTTTCGACTGACGCGGCGCGCGTGCGACGTTGCCTGGCGTTGATCGTCGTGATGTCGACGTATCTCGCCTCCAGCCTGCTGCATCAGATCGTTTGCATCCATCTGGTGACGGAGCCCACCGCGACAATGGTGAGCACGCAATCTGTGGCCGGCAGCTCCGACGCCTTGGCCTTATCGGTCTGCGATCGCTGCCCGTTATGCTCGTCGGCGGTCGTTCCGACCGCGCTCGAGGGAGGTCCATCGTTCGGCAGCGAACAGGCTTGCTTTGCCGGGTCTTCGCTGGTGATCGCTCTGCGGGCAAGTCCCGACACACCTCCACCCAAGCTTCCCGCCTGAACGATGCTGAGTTCAGGCGGAGCGACACCGCGCCGCCTGCCATGTTCGGACGAATTTCTGCCACCCGCGTCGGCGCGACTGCGCTCGCTGGCTCGCCTCGAAGCATCATCTTCCAGATGATCGGTGCCTGCGGCGAAGTGCGACACGCGTGGCACACACTGAAGGGAAGACGGGATGAGGGCCGGGACGACCAACGCCACCGACGAGTCGATCGACGACGGCAAATGCACCAAGCGCACGGATCGACTGGTGCATCGATTGGTCTGGGACGTATCAGCCATCAGTTTCTCGATCCTGCGGATGGCCGAGCTGCTGGGGCGCCGGATCGGCCTGTCAGGATCGCAATGGCTGCTGATCAAGGCGGTGGACTTTCTCGCCGACCAGGATGGCGTTCCGGTCGGCGAAGTTGCGGCCTTGCTCAATATGAAGGGTTCGTTCGTATCGACGCAGATCATGCTGCTGGAACGGCGCGGTGTCGTAACCCGGACTCGATCGGCCGAAGACAGGCGAGTGATCTTGCTTTCGCTGACCGAGGGCGCGGCCGAGACGCTGGCGCGGGTCGAGAGCGAGTTGTGCAGCATCGAGGAGGTCGCGCGCGGCAAGCTGGTCGATCGTCACCTCGTGGCGTTCTCCGACGAGGTCAACGCGATGCGCCAACGGATGGACCAAGCGGCGGCGCGCGCGGCTCAGCTCGAATAGCGGCCGCTATGAGCCTCAGCCGGCCGAGGACAGCCGCCGCACCAACCTCGGATCAGAGCGCCCGCGTACCTTCAGGCTTCGGGCACGCCGGTCTGCAGGGCGAGTGCATGCAGCACGCCGCCCATCTGCCCGCGCAGCGACTGGTAGACGATCTGATGCTGCTGCACCCGCGACTTGCCACGGAACGACTCCGAAATCACGGTCGCGGCGTAATGATCGCCGTCGCCGGCGAGATCGCGAATCGTCACCTCCGCGTCGGGAATCGCGGCCTTGATCATGGCCTCGATATCGCGGGCATCCATCGGCATTCGGTCGTCCTCCAGATCGTCGCGGGCCACCTGCGCGGCAAGCGCCGTGGCAATCCTGAGCCGCCATCCTATATCGCAGTACGGCCCTTTCAAAGCCACCCTGCCGGGTACATCCCGACAAGGTGACCGCGACACCAGGCCGCTTCACGCCCTGAAGGTTCGTCCGATGAAGCTCCCCGGCCCAGATCACCCGATTACGATTACGGCAAACCCGAACGGCGTCCGAATCAGCGCCGGCGGTCAAGTGATCGCGGAGACCCGCCGCGCGCTGACGCTGCGCGAAGCCAGCTATCCGCCAGTGCAGTACATTCCGCGGGAAGACGCCGGCATGCGGCTGTTGGAAAAGACCGCTCGGGTTACCCACTGCCCGTATAAGGGCGATGCCAGCTATTTCAGCATCGTCGCCGGGGGCGTCCCACTGCCGAACGCGGTATGGAGCTACGAAACGCCGTTTCCGGCGATGGCCGAGATTGCCGGCTATCTGGCGTTCTATCCGGAAAAAGTCCAAATCGAAGAATTCAAACCCTAGCAATTTGCCGAAGAGGCGATTCAGCTAAGGCGCAGTATCGTATTCCACCGGCGGCAATCGCGCGGGGCTCGTTTCGTGACCGTAACCTATCCCACCACTGGCGGCATGACCGCGCACGCAGCAACCCATGTGCGCGACCTGTCGCTCGACCGGACCCGCACCTTCCTCACCATTCTGGTGCTGATCCATCATTCGGTGATCCCCTACACCTATTTCGGCCACACCGACCCGACCTCGTTCATCGGCTTCGATTGCATCGTGCTCGCCACCGACAGTTTCTTCATGGCGATGTTCTTCATGCTGTCCGGGCTGTTTCTGTGGCCGAGTCTCGACCACCGGCCGAAATTCGGCTCGCTGGCGCGCGACCGGTTGATCCGGCTCGGCATTCCGTTCGCGATCGCGGCGTTCACCGTGATCCCGATCGCCTACTACGCGCTGGCGCTGCGCGCCGACCCGACCGAGACCTTCGCACAATTCTACAAGAACATGATCACAGTCGGTCCGTGGCCGAGCGGACCGTTGTGGTTTTTGTGGGTACTGTTCATCTTCAGCGTGATCGGCGGCGTGCTGTATCGGATCTCGCGGCACACCCTCGACCCGATCAATCATCTGGCCAAGCTGGGCTACAAATCACCGGCGCTGTTCATCGGCGCGGTGTTCATCGTCACCGCGATCCTCTACGTGCCGTCGCGGCTGTATTACACCTCGACCTATTGGTTCGAATGGGGTCCGTTCGCGGTGCAGGCCAGCCGGGTGCTGCTGTACACCGCATATTTCTTCATCGGTGCCGGCATCGGCGCCTGTCACCCCGAGCAAAGCGTGCTCGGCGCTGGCGGCAAACTGGCGAAGCAATGGTGGGTGTGGCTACTGGTGGCGCTGGTGCCGTATCTCGGGATGTGGGGCCTGATCGGCATCAAGCGCGGCATCCTCGACAATCCGGACGATCTGCCGATGTGGTACGAGGCGAGCTACAGCGTCGCGCTGACCGCCTTCAGCGCCGCAATCATCTTCGCCATCCTGGCGGTTTTCCTGCGCTTCCGCCGCGGCGGCTGGAGCCTGCTCGACCCGTTGCAGCACGACGCTTACGGCATCTTTCTGGTGCACTACGCCTACATGCTGTGGCTGCAATACTGGCTGTACGACTACGACCTGCCGGCGATCGTTAAAGCCGCCACCGTGTTCACCCTCGGCCTGCTGCTGAGCTGGGCGACGACTTATCTCTTGCGGAAGATTCCGGGCGCGTATCGGGTGCTGTGAGGCCCCTCTTTCGTCATTCCGAGACGCGCGCAGCGCATCCCGGAATGACGATGGGGAGGCCGAAGACGACTAAGCCTTCCCGCCCATATAATCCGGTAACCAATGCTCGTGGGCGTGGCGCAGGGCCTTGAGGTCGACGGTGCGTTCGCCTTCGATCTTCAGCGCGTGGCCGCCGGTGACGCCGATCTGGGCGCACGGCACGCCGATCGTCTTCAACTTGGTCATCACCGCCAGCAGATCGTCCTGCTTCACCGTGACGACGTAGCGGGCCTGATCTTCACCGAACCACCAGGCGTGCGACACGGTCTCGCCGGGAGGCGCGTCGAGCGCGGCGCCGATATTGCCGGCGATCGCCATCTCGGCGATCGCAACCAGGAGGCCGCCATCTGACACATCGTGCACGGCAGTCGCGGTGCCGGCGTGGATCATGCCGCGCACGACGTCGCCGTGGCGCTTTTCGCAGGTCAGATCGACCGGCGGCGGCGCACCTTCTTCACGGCCGCAGATCTCGCGCAAATACACCGACTGGCCGAGCCAGCCCTTGGTCTCGCCGATCAGCAGGATCGCTTCGCCCTCGGCCTTGAAGGCGAGCGTCGCCGACTTGGTGAAGTCGTCGAGCACGCCGACGCCGCCGATCGACGGGGTCGGCAGGATGCCGCGGCCCGAGGTCTCGTTGTAGAGCGAGACGTTGCCGGAGACGATCGGCGAGTCGAGCGCGATGCAGGCTTCCGAGATGCCCTTCAGGCAACCCACGAGCTGGCCCATGATCTCGGGCCGCTCCGGATTACCGAAGTTCAAGTTGTCGGTGATCGCCAGCGGTTTGCCACCGACCGCGGTGATGTTGCGATACGCTTCGGCCACCGCCTGCTTGCCGCCCTCGAACGGATCGGCCTCGCAATAGCGCGGCGTGACGTCGACGGTGAGCGCGAGGCCCTTCGGGCCATCCTCGATGCGAACTACCGCGGCGTCGCCGCCCGGACGCTGCACGGTGTTGCCGCCGATGACGTGGTCGTACTGCTCCCACACCCAGCGCTTGGAGCACAAGTCCGGCGTCGCCAGCAGTTTCTCCAGCGCCTCGGCGGCGCCCATCGGCGCGTTGATGTCGCGAGCGTGGATCACGGGCAACTTCGGCGACTCGACCCACGGGCGATCGTAGAGCGGCGCTTCGTCGCCGAGCTCCTTGATCGGCAGGTCGGCCTTCACCTGGCCGCCATGCTTGACCACGAAGCGCTTGGTCGGCGTGGTGTAGCCGACGATCGCGAAGTCGAGGCCCCACTTCTTGAAGATCTCTTCGGCTTCCTTTTCCTTCTCCGGCTTCAGCACCATGAGCATGCGCTCCTGGCTTTCGGAGAGCATCATCTCGTAGGCGGTCATGCCGGTCTCGCGGGTCGGCACCGCGTCGAGATCGAGTTCGACGCCGAGGTCGCCCTTGGCGCCCATCTCGACCGCCGAACAGGTCAGGCCCGCCGCACCCATGTCCTGGATCGCGATCACGCAGTCCTTGGCCATGATCTCGAGGCAGGCCTCGAGCAGCAGCTTCTCGGCGAAGGGGTCGCCGACCTGCACGGTCGGGCGCTTCTCCTCCGAGCCCTCGTCGAACTCGGCCGACGCCATGGTGGCGCCGCCCATGCCGTCGCGGCCGGTCTTGGAGCCGAGATAGACGATCGGCATGCCGACGCCGGACGCCGCGGCCAGGAAGATCTTGTCGGCATCCGCGAGGCCGACCGCCATGGCGTTGACCAGGATGTTGCCGTCATAGCGGGTGTGGAACCGGGTCTGGCCGCCGACGGTCGGCACGCCGAACGAGTTGCCATAGCCGCCGACGCCGGCAACCACGCCGGACACCAGGTGCCGGGTCTTGGGATGGCTCGGGTCGCCGAAGCTCAGCGCGTTGAGGCAGGCGATCGGGCGTGCGCCCATCGTGAACACGTCGCGCAGGATGCCGCCGACGCCGGTGGTGGCGCCCTGATACGGCTCGATGTAGCTCGGGTGGTTGTGGCTCTCCATCTTGAAGACCACCGCCTGATTGTCGCCGATGTCGATCACGCCGGCGTTCTCGCCCGGCCCCTGCAGCACCCACGGCGCCTTGGTGGGCAGCCCTTTCAGATGGATGCGCGAAGATTTGTACGAGCAGTGCTCGTTCCACATCGCCGAGAAGATGCCGAGCTCGGTGAAGGTCGGCTCGCGCCCAATCAGGTCGAGAATGCGCTGATATTCGTCCGGCTTCAGGCCATGGCTGGCGATCAATTCCGGGGTGATCTTCGGCTCGGGAGCGGACATAGGGCAGCATTCCTCGGCGCACCGGAGGGGCCGGCGCGATGGCTGTTATGTAGAAAGATCGGCCCAAAGGGGAAAGGGTTTTCTGCGCGGCTGGGGATGGCGAACCACCCTCGGCCGCGATTGAAGGCATGCCTTTTCAATAAGTTGCAGCCTCCGCCCCGGCCGCGGCCGGCTCCTTCTCCCGGCTCTGCGCGGGGAGAAGGGTGGGATGAGGGGCCGGGCAGTGAATCGAAACAGGAAAACTCTGCGGGGTCGTCGCGGCGCTGTGCCGGCTTGAAAGGCCGGCCGCGGATTGAAGCTGTGCCCGGCCCCTCACCCGGATTGGTGCGCAATCCGACCTCTCCCCGCCCTGGGCGGGGAGAGGTCGGATCAGTGCCTTGCGGTCGGCTTCAGAATTATGCCGCCACCGCCGGAAGGCCGGCCAGCGCGGTCGCGAGGTCGGCTTCGTCGTAGTCCTGATCGACCAGCTTGCCTTCGAAGTAGTTGATGTAGGCCTGCATGTCGAAATGGCCGTGGCCGGAGAGGTTGAACAGGATCGTTTCCGACTTGCCCTCCTCCTTGCAGCGCAGCGCCTCGTCGATCGCGCAACGCACCGCGTGGGTGGACTCCGGCGCCGGCACGATGCCTTCGGTGCGGGCGAACTGCACGCCCGCTTCGAAGCAGCCGACCTGCTTGTAGGCGCGGGCTTCGATCAGGCCGAGCTCGTACGCATGCGACACCATCCCGCTCATGCCGTGATAGCGCAGGCCACCGGCGTGGAAACCCGGCGGCATGAAGGTCGAGCCGAGCGTGTGCATCTTCACCAGCGGGGTGAGATGCGCGGTGTCGCCGAAGTCGTAGGCGTAGGTGCCGCGCGTCAGCGTCGGACACGCCGCCGGCTCGACCGCAATGATGCGACGCTTGCGTCCGCCGCGGAGCTGCAGGCCGAGGAACGGGAAGGCAAGGCCGGCGAAGTTCGAGCCGCCGCCGGCGCAGCCGATGATCACGTCCGGATCATCGCCAGCCATCTCGCACTGCTTGATGGCTTCCTGGCCGATGATGGTCTGGTGCAGCATCACATGATTGAGCACCGAGCCGAGCGCATATTTGACGTCCGGATTCTTGGCTGCGATCTCGACCGCTTCGGAGATCGCGATGCCGAGTGAGCCGGGGCTGTTCGGATTGGCTTCCAGAATGGCGCGGCCGGAGTCGGTTTCGGTCGACGGCGACGCAATGCAGCGCGCGCCGTAGGTCTCCATCAGCGCGCGACGATACGGCTTCTGATCGAACGACACGCGGACCTGGAAGACCAGGACGTCGAGCCCGAACAGCGAGCCGGCGAACGCCAGCGACGAGCCCCACTGCCCGGCGCCGGTCTCGGTCGACAGCTTCTTGATGCCGGCCTGCTTGTTGTACCAGGCCTGCGGAACGGCAGTGTTCGGCTTGTGCGAACCGGCGGGCGAAACGCCTTCGTACTTGAAGTAGATCTTGGCCGGCGTGCCGAGCGCCTGCTCGAGGCGGCGGGCGCGGATCAGCGGCGCGGGGCGCCACATCCGGAACACGTCACGCACCGGCTCCGGAATCTCGATGTAGCGCTCGGTCGCGACCTCCTGGAGGATCAGCTCCATCGGGAACAGCGGCTCCAGATCGCTCGGGCCGACCGGCTGATGTGTGCCGGGATGCAGAACCGGCGGCATCGGCGTCGGAAAGTCGGCATTGAGATTGTACCAGGACTTCGGGATGTTCTCCTCGTCCAGTACATATTTGATCTGGTCGCTCATTCTGGTCTCCCTCACGCGGCCCGTTTCTTGCGGGGCGAGAGGGTATACAGCGCCGACCTGCCTGCCAATTGCGCAGTGTCAATTCAGATTGACCGATTTGCATTGCAGCGCCGCATCGGTTTTATGGACCAAACGATAGACCAAAGGATAACGCCCCTTGCAGCCCACTGCCGAATCGACTCGTCCCGGCCGACCGGACCTCTTCACTGCCACCGAAGGCGAATTCGCCGGCTGGCGGACCTGGACGCGGGACACGTTCGAATCCCACAACGGCCCGTTCTGGCACCGCATCGACGACGACGGCCGCGTGCGCTGCGCCTTTCGGGTCGAGAAGAAACACCTCAACGGCATGAAGGCGGTGCACGGCGGCTGCTTCATGACCTTCGCGGACTATTGCCTGTTTGCGATCGCTGTCCGCGAATTGCAGGGGTCGGGCGTGACGGTGGCGTTCGGCGCCGAATTCCTCGACGCGGCTTTCGAGGGCGAATTGATCGAGGCGACCGGCGAAGTCACCCGCGCCGGCAAGTCGCTGATCTTCGTTCGCGGCATCCTCAAGAGCGGCGAGCGACCACTATTCACATTCTCCGGCACCATCAAGCGGGTCAAGCGCAAGGTGCCGCCGACCGAGGTCGCCGACAGCCACTGACCAGAGCGGCCTTGCCGCCGCCGCAGAGCTGCGTCGCGAGATCGGCAACCGAAAGCTAACCAAGATCGGGTAAGGTCGCCGTCGTGACCTCGCTCCCCAAAATCCTGGTGTTCGATTCCGGCCTCGGCGGCCTCACGGTGCTGCGCGAAGTGGTCCGCGCCCGCCCGGACGCGCACTACGTCTATGTCGGCGACGACGCGTTCTTCCCTTACGGCCAGCGCAGCGAAGAGGCCGTGATCGGCCGGGTGGTGCCGCTGATGGGCGAGCTGATCGCCGCGCACACGCCCGACCTGGTGGTGATTGCCTGCAACACCGCCTCGACCATGACGCTGGCGCCGCTGCGGGCCCGCTACCGGGTGCCGTTCGTCGGCACCGTGCCGGCGATCAAGCCGGCCTGCGCCAGCTCCCGCACCAAGCGCGTCTCGGTGCTCGGCACCAGCGCTACCGTTCGGCTGGAATATACCCGCGCCCTGATCCGCGACTTTGCGCAAGGCTGCGAGGTGTCGCTGGTCGGCTCGGTGCGTCTCGCCACCCTCGCCGAGACTGCGCTCGGCGGCGGCGAGGTGACTGACGCCGCGATCCGCGCCGAGATCGCACCGTGCTTCGTCGAAGCCGACGCTGCGCGCGGACGTACCGATTCGGTGGTGCTGGCCTGCACGCATTATCCGCTGCTGCTCGACAGGCTGATCCGGCTGGCGCCGTGGCCGGTCGACTGGATAGATCCGGCCCCGGCGATCGCCCGCCGCGTCGTCACCCTGCTCGGCGAGGCCACCGGCCATGCCGCAGGCCCCGGTGCCGAGATGATCTTCACCTCCGGCCGGCATCCTCGTACCAACACCGCCTTGGCGCCCTACTTCGGCGGCCGGGTTCCGGCCTGAGGCGCTTTTCCGCCTGACGGGACGCTGCTAGTTTCGTCTCCGGGAGGAGACAATCACAATGAAAATCTCTCGTCACATTGTTGTGGTGTGTGCCGTGATGATTGCGGCAAGCACCGCGGTCGCGCAGCAGAGCGGGATCAAGCGCACCCCGCTGCAGAAGATCGAATTTCCCGATGGATACGTCACCGTCAGCGGTCTCGCCGAGCTGCCGCCGGGCGGCAACATCGGCCGGCACACCCATCCCGGCATCGAGACCGGTTATCTGCTGGAGCGCGAGGCAGTGATGAGCATTGACGGCGAACCCGACAAGCACCTCAAGGCCGGCGACTCTTATGTGATCCCGGCCGGGGTGGTGCACGACGCCAAAGTGCACGGCGACAACGGCGCCAAGGTGATGGCGGTCTGGGTGGTCGACAAGACCAAGCCATTCGCTTCGCCCGCCAAATAAATGCGGGGCAAAACTCGTCGAATCTCGGCGCCGCGGCGACTGATCGCCGATCTGATGCACGCCTCGCAGGGCGTACCTCTCATCAGCTATCGCCGCACGCTGCAACTCGGCCCGCTGGCGCGGGCTCGGGCCGCCGCCGCATCGCCACCTGGCTTTGCCGCGATCCTCGCCAAGGCGTTCAGCCTGGTGGCGCGCGACGAGCCGCTGCTGCGCACGCTGTATATCGACTTTCCCTGGCCGCACTTCTTCGAGCTGCCGAAGAGCGTCGGCATGATCGCGGTCGCGCGCCGCATCGATGGCGAAGACTGCGTGCTGATGCAGAAAGTCACCGCGGCCGATACACGGCCGCTGACAGAGGTCGATTCGATCATCCGCGAGGCTCGCACGGCGCCGATCGAAACCGTCCCGATGTTTCGCAAGCTGCTGCGGATCAGCCGGATGCCGTGGCCGCTGCGGCGGGTCGCCTGGTGGGTCGGGATGTCGCTCGGCCGGCCGCGGGCGAATTTCTTCGGTAGTTTCGGCATCTCTTCAGTGTCGGCGTTCGGCCCTGGCGACCTCTACCCGGTCAGCCCCGGTCCCTACATCCTGAGCTACGGCCGACTCGCCGACGACGGCAGCCTGGAGGTCATCGTCCGGTTCGACCACCGGGTGATCGACGCAGCCCCGATCGCACGGATCACGACCTCCCTCGAGCACGTACTGAACACCACGATCGCGGCCGAGATCGAGCGGTTGGAACGCGCCGCAGCCACCCGACCGATCCGCGCTGCGGCGGTGCCTTGAAGGTGCCCCGAATTGACATCCCAGGGCTTTGCCCCTAGAAAGCCCCCGCTCGCGGGCCGGTTTCGGCCCGCGTTGCGTTTCGCGACCCGTGGTCCTCCCCTTATGCTTTAAGGACGGACCTGTCGGCAGGGGATTTTTCCCCATGCACAGGAGGGCGCGTTTCCTCACAACTCAAACCCTAGAGGACGCGATGACAAAGCGCGCTGAAGCCAAGTATAAAATCGACCGCCGGATGGGCCAGAACATCTGGGGCCGTCCGAAGAGCCCGGTCAACCGCCGCGAATACGGCCCCGGCCAGCACGGCCAGCGCCGCAAGGGCAAGCTGTCCGACTTCGGCGTCCAGCTCCGCGCCAAGCAGAAGCTGAAGGGCTACTACGCCAACATTTCCGAGCGCCAGTTCCACGCCATCTACGTCGAGGCGACCCGTCTGAAGGGCGACTCGGGCGAGAACCTGATCGGCCTGCTCGAGCGCCGCCTCGACGCGGTGGTGTACCGCGCCAAGTTCGTCGCCACGATGTTCGCGGCGCGGCAGTTCATCAACCACGGCCACATCAAGGTCAACGGCAAGCGCGTCAACATCCCGAGCTACAAGGTGCGGGTCGGTGACGTGATCGAGGTGAAGGAAGCTTCCAAGCAGCTCGCCTTCGTGCTCGAAGCCAGCCAGCTCGCCGAGCGCGACGTGCCGGACTACATCGAAGTCGACCACAACAAGATGACCGCGAAGTTCGCGCGCATCCCCGCGCTCTCCGACGTGCCGTTCGCGGTGCAGATGGAGCCGCACCTGATCGTCGAATTCTATTCGCGCTGATTTCTCCGCACTGATTGCTGCTCAGTTCGATGCATCGAGGCCCCGGTTCGCCGGGGCCTTTTTGTTGCTGCGTGTTGTCGCCTATTCCAGTTCGAGGACCCTGCCCCCGGCCTGTTCGAGGCGCGGCAGATAGACGGCAGCATCGAGCAACTGGTGTGGGAAGTACAGCCCGGCCGGGACCGCCGGGGCGCCGTCCAGTCCGACCAGGCGTTCGAGCACCATCGCGACGCCGAGCCCAGTGAGCGGCATCTGTCCTTCGCCATGGACGATGGCGTGGCGGGTGCGCAGCGGCCGGCCGGCGTGGTCGCCACCGCGCAGTTCGATGATGATCTCGGTCGACATCGGCTCGCCTCGACGACGCGTCGAACTAACCCCGAGCGCGAGATTGAACTGCACGTTCGGCGCGCCGGTCGCGGCCGCGAGACCGACGACGTCGTTAAGTGCGAACACCGACGCCTCGACCTCGGTGCCGTCGATCGCGCGAAAATGCGTCCTGATATCGTCGCCCACACACCAGACATAAGCGCCGTCGCGCCGCATCAACGCCATCGGCATGGTGCGCGTCTGCCGCTCCAGGTCGGCCAGCGCCGCAGGACCGAACGCATCCTCCTCGTCGAGCAGAGCGTCGACGACGATGGTGTCGAGCCGGCTGAACGTCCTGGCGAAGGCGAGCGTCGGCACGCTCGCCGCCCCGACCAACCATTCGGTGCCGAGCACGATCGGCGCGGCGCGCGGCCGGTGGATGTAAGCGGCGACTTCCGGACCGAGTTCGGCAAGTCCCGGGGAGATGCTGATATGCGGCACGCCGCGCGCCTGGGCGAAGCGCAGGGCGGCCAGGCGCTGGTCGGAGAACAGCGCCGCGACGGCGCCGACCGGGCGTCCGCCGAGACCGAGATCGTCAGCCCCCGTATCGACGCCCACGCCTTCGGCGCCCCCGATGTCCTTAGCCACCGCCTGGGCCGCCGCAGCGTCGCGGCCGCCGATCAGCAACGGTGCCGAGGGATGCGCCGCCCGCAGCAATCGGGCCGTCCAGCGGCCGACGATGCCAGAGCCGCCGATGAGCAGAATGGGATCCAGGGCCATTGCACGGCCTCCTTGCTCGCGTTAACCTACCAATGGTAGCTCAATAAAGCTACCATTGGTAGGTTTCATGCATGACGGAAAAAATCCCGCCGGACATCGTGCGGGCGCGCCGGGCCGACGACTCGCCAAGGGCGCGCGGCGGCGACAGTTGCTCGACACGGCGCTCCGCATCGTCCGCGACGAGGGCGCCGATCGCCTCACGCTCGGGCATCTGGCGGCGCGCGCCGGCGTCTCCAAGCCGATCGCTTACGATCATTTCGGGACGCGATCGGGACTGCTGATCGAGCTCTACAAATCGATCGACGCTGCGCACGTCGATGCGTTGCGCGCTGCCCTGGCTACCGGCGAGCGCAGCCTGGAGCAGACCGCCGAGCTGCTGGCGGCCGCCTATGTTCACTGTTCGGCGGAGACGAACGGCGAATGGCAGGCGGTGGGCGCGGCGCTGGCGGGCAGCAGCGAGAAGGACGCGGTGTACCAGCATCTCCTCGACGGCTACGTCCAGCTATTTGCGGGCGCGCTGGCGCCGCACAGCGACCTGCCGCCGGCGGAGGTGAAGCGTCGCTGCGTCGGCCTCATCGGCGCCGGCGAGGCGCTCTCCGCGGCCATGGTGCGCGGCCAGTGCTGCGAGACCGAGGCGGCCGCGGCATTCGCCGCTTTGATTCAGGGCGGACTGCGCGCCGAGTCGGTGTGACGCGACGCGGTCTCATCTCGGCGCCGATCTCACGATCACCTTCCGCTGACCTAATCGTGTTCTGGCGATTACCGTTCGTTCCAAGTCCACCATGTTAGCTTTGTTCATGTCCTACATCCCCTCCCCGCCCGATCCCCATGCGCCGCCGGTGCGGATCAACCTGTTGTCCGACACCCAGACGCGGCCGACGCCGGGGATGCGCGAGGCGATGGCGCGCGCCGAGGTCGGCGACGAGCAGACCGGCGACGATCCGACCACCAACCTGCTGCAGGAGCGCGTTGCGGCGCTGCTCGGCAAACAGGCCGCGGTGTTTCTCCCTTCGGGGACGATGTGCAACGTGACGACGACTCTCGCGACCTGCCGGCCCGGCGACGAGATCATCGCTCATCGCACCGCGCACATCCTGTCGCGCGAAGGCGGCGCGCACGCCGCGCTCGGCGGCTTCCAGATCACGGGCCTGGACGGCGACGACGGCCAGTTCTCGCTGGAGGCGTTCCGCGCCGCGCTGCATCCGAAGACTCGCTACGAACCTCCGCAGGTCATGGTCAGCGCGGAGCAGACCGCCAATATCGGTGGCGGCACGATCTGGCCGCGGGCGACGCTCGACGCGGTCGCCGCTGCCGGCAAAGACGCGGGCTTGTGGACACATATCGACGGCGCGCGGCTGATGAACGCGGTGGTCGCCACCGGCATCAGCGCCGAGCGGATGACGAAGGGCTGGGACTCGGCCTGGATCGATTTCAGTAAAGGCCTCGGCGCTCCGGTCGGCGCCGTGCTGGCCGGCCCGCGCGACTTCATCGACGAGGTGTGGCGCTGGAAGCAGCGGCTCGGCGGCGCGATGCGGCAGTCCGGCGTGATCGCCGCGGGTTGCCTCTACGCGCTCGATCATCAGGTCGATCGCCTTGCCGACGATCACGCCAACGCGCGCCGCCTCGCCTCAGGGCTGGCGCAGATCGACGGCATCGACGTGCAGATGCCGCAGACCAACCTGGTGTTCTTCAAGCCTAACGGCGCCGGCGTCTCCGGCGCCGACATGGTCGGGCAGCTCCGCCAGCGCGGCGTGTTGCTGGCAATGATGGAGGGGCGCATTCGGGCCTGCACCCATCTCGACGTCACCGCGGACATGATCGAGCAAACGCTCGACCACGTCCGCGAGATCGTGCGTGCAGCCTGACGGTTACAGGCAGATCCGGATGCCGGCAGCGTTCACCACACAGCGGCGGCCGTAATGCCCGCGTCCGCGGCCTCGCCCGCGTTGCCAGCCGCGACCGCGGCCCCGGCCGCGATAGCCTCTGCCCCGCCCGCGGCCGCGTTGCGCTTGCGCTTCCGTGCTCGTCACGCCGGAAACCACCGCCGCAGCGCCGGCGAAACTGAAGCAATAGATTCCGGTGAGGACGATCGCCGCGAGGCTGCGTGAGACGAGACTTGGTCGACGATGGGGATGATCGGTCATGAGATCTCCGTTGGATACCGGGACGAAACAGCACCGCACAATCGACGGTGCGCTGGCGTGCAAAAAATGACGGACATGGCCGCAGAACAGGATCTGCACATGATCGGAACGCGCGGCAGCCGATCCGGCCCAAGTCGACAGGCGCGACATATTGAAGCAAGCCCGCACCCTTCGCTGCGACCCCGCGGCTGATGCGGCCGAGACCCGAAGCTATGCCTTTGCGCCGAAGGTCTCGCGCAGCTTGGCCTGGATCTTGGCCATGCCGCCGATCCAGCGATCGTAATTCTCGGTCTTCTTGCGCATGTAGTCGATCACCTGCGGGTGCGGCAGGATCAGGAAGGTCTCCTGTTCGATCCCCTGCAGCGCATCCTTCGCCACCTGCTCGGCGGTGAGGTCTCCGTCGGCGGATTGCGGCCCCTTCGGAATCGAGCGCAGCATGTTGGTATCGACGCCCTGCGGGCACAGGATCGAAACGCGGATGTTGTGCGCCTTGTGAGCGATCGCCAGGCTTTCGGCGAAGCCGACCGCACCGTGCTTGGTGGCCGAATAGGCCGGGCTGCCGACCTGCGACAGCAGACCCGCCGCCGAGATGGTGTTGAGGAAGTAACCGCCGCCTCGGGCCTTGTAGCGCGGCACCAGATGACGCGCCGCGTAGACGTGCGCCATCACATGGACCATCCAGCTCTTCATGAACGGCTCGTCGGAAGCTCCGCCGGCGTTCTCAGCCATCGGATCGAAGCCGCCGCCGATCCCGGCATTGGAGCAGAACAGATCGATCGGCCCGTACTGACGCTCGGTCTCCTCGATGACGTGCTTAATGTCGGCCTCGCTGGCCACGTCGCACTTGAACGCCGCACCGCCGATCGAGGCGGCAACCGCTTCGGCGCGCGCCTGATCGAGGTCGGCGACCACGACTTTTGCGGCGCCGGCCTTGTGAAAGGCTTCGCACAGCGCCTGCCCGATTCCATTGCCGCCGCCGGTGACGACGACGACTTTGCCCGCGATCTGCATGGTTGTTTCCCCCGCTTGTTGTTGGCGGGGGCGTTCATATCGGAAAGATCCGGTGACCGCTATGCCAGCACCAGATCCATCACCGCCACGTAGTGGCAGCCGGCGGCGACCAATACGAAGGCGTGCCAGATCGCGTTCTGGAACCGCAACCGCCGCCAGGCGTGGAAGATCACCCCCAGCGTGTACAGCAGGCCGCCGATCGCCAGGAACCACATCGCGGTGGTGGGCAGCGTCTCGACCACCTGATCGTAGGCGATGATGCCGCTCCAGCCGAGCGCGAGATACAGCCCGACCGACAGCTTGTCGAACTTACCGGGCTTGAACAGCTTGAGCAGGATGCCGACCACCGCAACGCCCCAGACGCCGGCGAGCAGCGCCAGACCGAACATCTGATCCTTGATCTGGCTGATGATCGGTGTGTAGGTTGCGGCGATCAGAATGTAGATCGCCGAATGGTCGAACCGCCGCAGCAGCCATTTGCGCGGCGACACCGGCCAAAGATTGTACGCGGCCGACAGGCCGAGCATCGCCAGCAGCCCGGCAACATATACCGACACTGAGACGATCGTCGGCGTGGACGCGAACACGCCGGTCAGCGTGACGAGCGCGGTCGCAGCGATCAGACCGGCAACGAGGCCCAGCACATGCACCACGCCATCGGCGATCAGCTCGGCGCGATCGTAGTTCCAGTGAACCGCGCCCTTGGCGTCGATCCTGGCATGCGACACGATTTGCTTGAGGCGGAAGATCGTCATTGCGGAGCGAACACCCTGTTCGAGAACACCTTATCCGAATTGATCTGGCGCATTCATGACGACCGATGGCGATGCGATACACGCAGGGTGATACGCTCGGCCACCGTCGCCGTCCGATCGAGCGCGAATTTTCCGCCCGAAAGGCGGCAAAGCCAAGACCGGCCCGGCAGGTCGCATTGTCGCACGAATCGGTGGTTTCCGGTTAGTTTCGCCGGCAACCTCTGACGATTGAACCTTGGCTCGCATGGCCTTCAACTTCTCCAATTTGCTCGAAGATGCGTGGCTGTCGGCGCGGGCGCTCAAGGACTACGGCGAGAACCTGTTCAATCCCACGATCCGGCTCGGCGTCACCGGCCTGTCGCGCGCTGGCAAAACGGTGTTCATCACCGCGCTCGTCCACGGGTTGTGCCGCGGCGGCCGGTTTCCGATATTTGAATCAATGTCGACCGGCCGGATCGCCACGGCGCGGCTCGCGCCGCAGCCGGACGACGCGGTGCCACGTTTCGCCTATGAAAACTTTCTCGCCACGTTGATCGAGCAGCGGCAATGGCCGAGCTCGACGGTCGACATCAGCGAGTTGCGGCTGGTGATCGATTATCAGCGCAAGAACGGCTCCGAGCAGACGCTGACGCTCGACATCGTCGACTATCCGGGCGAATGGCTGCTCGACCTGCCGCTGCTGACCAAGAGCTACGAGCGCTGGGCGGCCGAGAGCCTGGCGCTGTCGCGGCATGACCCCCGCGCGCGCGTGGCGCGGGAATGGCACGCCCATCTCGCCACGCTCGATCCGAAGGGCCGCGAAAACGAGCAGGCGACGCTACAGGCGGCAAGGCTGTTCACCGCGTATTTGCGCGCCTGCCGGAACGAGCAGTTTGCTATGAGTCTGCTGCCGCCCGGCCGCTTCCTGATGCCCGGCAACCTCGCTGGCTCGCCGGCATTGACCTTTGCGCCGCTGGACGTGCCGGAGGACGGCACCGCGCCGGACGGCTCGCTGTGGGCGATGATGCGGCGGCGGTTCGAAGCCTACAAGGACGCCGTGGTGCGGCCGTTCTTCCGCGATCACTTCGCCCGTCTCGACCGCCAGATCGTGCTGGCAGACGCGCTGTCGGCGTTCAACGCCGGTCCCGAGGCGCTGCAGGATCTCGAAGCTGCGCTGGCCGGCATCTTGGAATGCTTCCGGGTCGGCCGCTCGACGCTGCTCAGCTCGGTGTTCCGGCCACGGATCGACCGCATCCTGTTCGCCGCCACCAAGGCCGATCATCTGCACCATTCCAGCCACGACCGGCTCGAGGCGATCCTGCGCAAGCTGGTCGAGCAGGCGATGTTGCGGGCCGAATATGCCGGGGCCAAGGTGGATGTGGTGGCCATGGCCGCGGTGCGCGCCACCCGCGAGGCCCAGGTGCAGCGCGGACGCGACCGGTTGCCGTCGATCGTCGGCACCCCGATCGCCGGCGAAAGGGCCGAGGGCGAGGTGTTCGACGGCGAAACCGAAGTCGCCACCTTCCCGGGCGATCTGCCGACCAATCTGCAGGGCCTGTTCCGCGGCGAGGACACCTTCCGCGGGCTCGCCGCCGGCTCGCACCAGGAGGCAGACTTCCGCTTCCTGCGGTTCCGGCCGCCGCGACTCGACAGCCACGATCCCGACGGTCCGGCGCTGCCTCACATCCGCCTCGACCGGGCGCTTCAGTTCCTGATCGGAGACCGACTGCAATGACCGAGCGGGTTCCTCCTCGCCGGCCGGCGACCTTCAAGCTCACCGACCCGAGCGTGGTGCTGATCGATTCGGACGACAGCGGCAGCAGCTCTTCGGCCAGATCCACCAAGGCGGATACGAAAGCTGCTGCGTCCGCCGCGGGCGGCGCTGCGCCGCCTCCGCCGCCGCGCGCCCGGGTCGAACTCGCCCGCGAGGCCGAACCGCCGATCTCGGCGCCGAAGGCACCAAAAAGCGTGATCAACCCGAAGAAGGGTTTCCGCTGGGGCACGGTGTTCTGGAGCGCCGCGACCGGCCTTCTGTCGCTGGCGTTCTGGCTGTGGATCAGCAAGCTGGTCGAGGACCTGTTCGCGCAGAGCCAGACGCTCGGCACCATCGGCATGGTGCTGGCGATCCTGGCCGGCGGCTCGCTGGCGATCATCATCGGCCGCGAGGCGTTCGGGTTGATCCGGCTGGCGCGGATCGAGCAGCTCCACGCCCGCGCCGCTCGGGTGCTGGAGACCGACAACAGCGCCGAGGCTCGCGCCATCATCCGCGAGCTGTTGAAATTCGAACACCCCAATCCGCAGCTCGCGCGCGGCCGCGCCACACTGCAGAAGCACGTCGATGACATCATCGACGGCGCCGACCTGATCCGGCTCGCCGAGCGCGAACTGATGACGCCGCTCGACCTCGAAGCGAAGGTGCTGATCTCGAAGGCCGCGCAGCGAGTGTCGCTGGTGACCGCGATCAGCCCGAAGGCGCTGATCGACGTGCTGTTCGTGGCGATCGCCGCGACCCGGTTGATCGGCCAGCTTGCGCGGCTGTATGGCGGCCGCCCCGGCGCGCTCGGCATGTTCAAGCTGATTCGGCAGACGGTGTCGCACCTCGCCATCACCGGCGGCATCGCGCTCAGCGACAGCGTGATGCAATCGGTGCTCGGCCACGGCCTCGCCTCGCGGCTGTCGGCCAAGCTCGGCGAAGGCGTGGTCAACGGCATGCTGACCGCGCGGCTCGGCCTCGCCGCCATCGATCTCACCCGCCCGCTCCCGTTCGACGCCCTCCCCCGCCCGCAGCTCGGCGACCTGGTGAAGGACCTGATGAAAAAGCGGGAGAAGGAAGAGTAGTGGCGCTCTGGCACCCGGGGCAGAGGTTAGGCCGTGCATTTGCCAGGGACACAGCGTGTTGACGCTGGTCGCCATTCCTTCGACAACTGATCGATGAAGCAGCCCCCTGCCCCAGCCGGCTCCTCCAAGGATCGGAAAGCCAAACCCAAAGGTCTGAAAGCCTGGCTTCGCCGCATCGGCGTTCGGCAGGTGCGGATGTTCTGCGGGCTGGTGATGTTCACCTACCTGCTCAGCCACTTCCTCAACCATGCGCTCGGCAACATCTCGCCGGAAGCGCTGCATGCCGGCGTTCTCTGGCACCTGGAGATCTGGCAATTCCTGCCGGTCGCGATCCTGTTCTACGGCTCGGTGACGGTGCATGCCTGGCTCGGACTGTGGGCGCTGTATCAGCGCCGTCAGTTCCGCTGGAAGACACTCGAGCCGCTGCAGCTTTTGCTCGGCCTGTCGGTCCCGCTGCTGATCTACAGCCACGTCATCGTGATGCGGCTCGGTAACGCACTGTACGATCAGGACCGGCTGTATCCGCAGGTGTTGTACAACTACTTCGTCCTCGCGCCGTCCTATCGGGCATGGCTGATGGTGGCGGTGATGCTGATCGCCTGGACCCACGGCTGCATCGGACTCCACGTCTGGCTGCGGATCAAGCCGGCATTCCGCCGCGCGATGCCGTGGCTGCTCGCCACCGCGGTTCTGATCCCGACGCTGGCGCTGCTCGGCTTCTATCAGGGCGGCCGCGACGTCGCGCGCGAGGCCGCCTCGCCGCAATGGCAGGCCGACAATCTCGCGCCGGCCAATCTCGGCACGCCGGAGCAGCAGGGGACCCTCGATGCGATCGGCAACGGCTTCCTGACATTCTATCTCGGCCTGATCGCTCTGGCGCTGATCGCCCGCGCGGTGCGCGCGCTGCTGGAGCGGCGCGTCGGCATGATCCGCCTCACCTATGACGGCGATCGCAGCATCCGGGTGCCGAAGGGCCTCACCGTGCTGGAGGCGACCCAGCGCCATAACATTCCGCACGCCTCGGCCTGCGGCGGCCGGGCTCGCTGCTCGACCTGCCGGATCCGCGTACTCGGCGATCCGGCGACGCTGCCGCCGCCGTCGCCACGGGAAGCTTTCGTGCTCGCCTCGATCGGCACCGGTGGCGATCCGTCGATCCGTCTCGCCTGCCAGCTAAGGCCGGACCACGACCTCAGCTTCGTGCCGGTGTTTCAGCCACGCAACGTCTCCGCTGCGCGGAAGGCGGTGCGCGCGGCGCGGGTCGGCGAGGAGCGCTATCTGGTCAGCATGTTCGTCGACATGCGCGGCTCGACCAAGCTGGCCGAGAGCCGGCTGCCGTTCGACACAGTCTTCATCGTCAATCGTTTCCTCGGTGCCGTGTCGCGCAGCGTGATCGCCTGCGGCGGCCAGCCCAATCAGTTCGTCGGCGACGGCATGCTGGCGCTGTTCGGCCTCACCGAAACGCCGCGCGACGCTTGCCGCAATGCGATCCGCGCGGTCAGCGCGATTGCCGCCGCGATCGACGAACTCAACAGTTTTATCGCCCACGATCTGCCGGAGCCGATCCGGTTCGGGATCGGTCTCCACGGCGGCGAAGTGGTGCTCGGCGAGATCGGCTATCGCGACAACATGGTGTTCACCGCGCTCGGCGACTCCGTCAACGTCGCATCGCGGCTACAGGACATGACCAAGACACTCGGCTGCGAGACGCTGCTGTCGGACGAACTCCGCGCCACCGCCGGTCTGTCCGAACAGGCGCTCACGACGCTGGAGCTGGAGATCCGTGGCCGCACCGAACCGATGCTGGTCTGTGTGGTCGAGCACTCCGGCGATCTGGCTTCGGCACTGAACGACAGCGAACTGACGCTGGCCTGATCAGCCGCCAGGATCGCGCTGCGGCAACGATCCATCAGCCCATCTGCAGAAACAAAAACCCGCGCGCACGGCATGAACCCGTGCGCGACGGCTTACGACGAACGGGCGATGGGCGGGTCCGATCGGACACCGACGGGCCAAGCAGACTTGAACCGAACAACGAACCGCGCATCGCGCGTATTTCGAGGAGAACGACCATGCTTCGCAAGATTGCTCTTGGACTGTTCGCCGCCGCTTCGCTGAGTGCCGTCGCGCTGGCTCCGACCGCTGCCTCCGCCGGCGGATGGAAGCATCATCACCACGGCTGGGGCCACCATCACTGGCACGGCCCGGCGATCGGCATCGGCTATGTGGGTTACGGCTACGGCAACTGCTACGTCACCCGCCGCGTCGCCACGCCATACGGCTGGCGCTGGCGCACCTTCAACGTCTGCGACTGACGCGCTGCCGGCGTGGGCGCATGGAGCGCGCAAGCACCATGCGCCGACGTCAACGATCGAGGCTCTGGTTCTGATCGGATCAGGACCGGTGCCGGACTCGTCGGTGGCTCAGTCGAGCTTGACCCACTGATCCACCGGCATCACTTCCGGGCTCTGGGCATAGCCGCGAGTCCACATATCCACCACCCATTGGGCACCGGTGGCGCGCTCGGTCAGCACGGCGGTGTTGTGCGGTGTCTGCAGCACCAGCACGTTGCCGCGATATTTCGGATCGCCGACGCTGTGATACTTGAACAGCCCCCATTGCTGCATCACCAGCAGCAGGCTGGTGGTGTTGCGGGTGGTGTCCCAGCAATCGAAATTGTGCTTGTCGTCGAAGTAACGGAAGTCGGCGCGCGCAATCCGCTTGTCGGTCCCGAGCACCGGCCCGAGCTTGCGATCGAGCCACACCACCGCCTTCTGCACCGCCGCCCGTTCCGCCGCGGCCGAGGATTTACCGGCGGCCATGATCCGCGACAGCGCCGCCCGATCACCCGCCGAAAACGCCAGCTCGTAGCGGCGGCGGCAGACGAAGCCGTAGCACACCGTCATGCCCTTCGCGGTGGGCGGAAAGATCGAGACCGAACTATAAAGATAAGACACCTGCGAGCTGAGCTCGGCGGCACCAGCCGGCGCACCGGCCCAGGCGGTGACTATCCCCGCCGCCGCGAGCGCGCCGAGACGCCATGCGTTGAAGTTGCCGCGTCTCGCCCTCATTCCGTTCCCCAACCTGTCTGTTGCTGGGGCGAAGCTAGCGTCACGGCCTGACCGTGCCAATATGTCAGTCCGGGAGGCATCGCATTTGCCGGCAGCGCTGATGCATGCCGTCCACAGTTATCTCCGGCTTCGGGAACCGAACGCCATGCCGCCTGAACCGCAGCTTCCCGCATTCGTCGCAGCTTACGCGCCGGACGACGCCGCGCTGGCGTCCGATCTGCTCGCCACCGCCGCGCTGACGCCCGACCGTGAGGCGCGGATCGACGACGTCGCGACCGGACTGATCACCGCAATCCGGAGCGCCGAGCACGGCTTCGGCGGTGTCGAGGCGATGCTGCGCGAGTTCGCGCTGTCGACCAAGGAAGGGCTGGCCTTGATGGTGCTGGCCGAGGCGCTGCTGCGGATTCCGGATGCGGCGACCGCCGACGCCTTTATCGAGGACAAGCTCGGCCAGGGTGATTTCGCGCATCATCATATCAAGTCCGATGCGGTGCTGGTGAGTGCATCCGCCTGGGCGCTCGGCCTGTCGGCGCGCCTGGTCCACGCCGGCGAGACGCCGCAAGGCACGCTCGCAGCATTGACGAAGCGGATCGGCGCCCCCGCGGTGCGGGCCGCAACGAAGCAGGCCATGCGGCTGATCGGCAACCACTTCGTGCTCGGCGAGACGATCGCGGCCGCTCTCGCCCGCGCGCACGCGCAGCCGCATGACGGCCTACGCTATTCCTACGACATGCTCGGCGAAGGCGCGCGCACCGCCGAGGACGCCGCGCGTTACTTCCAATCCTACGCCGATGCCATCACGGCGATCGGTCGCTCCGCCGGCAACGCCGCGCTGCCGGCCCGCCCAGGCATCTCAGTGAAATTGTCGGCGCTGCATCCCCGGTTCGAAGCGATCGGCCGCGACCGGGTGCTGCGGGAATTGACGCCGCGGCTGTTGGAACTGGCGCGGCTCGCCAAGAGTCACGACCTCGCATTCACGGTCGACGCCGAAGAGGCCGACCGGCTCGAGCTGACGCTCGAGGTGTTCGCAGCCTGCTTTGCCGATGCCTCGCTCGCAGGCTGGGACGGTTACGGCCTCGCGGTGCAGGCCTATCAGAAGCGCGCTGGCGCGGTGATCGATCACGTCGCCGAGTTGGCGGGGGCACTCGACCGCCGCGTGATGCTGCGGCTGGTGAAGGGCGCCTATTGGGACACTGAGATCAAACGCGTGCAGGAACGCGGTCTCGCCGATTACCCGGTGTTCACCAGGAAGCCGATGACCGATCTCAACTACCTGCACTGCGCCGGCAAGCTGCTGTCGCTGCGGCCGCGCCTGTTCCCGCAATTCGCCAGCCACAACGCGCTGACCGTGGCGACTATCCTAGAGCTGGCCGATGGCAGCGGCGGCTACGAATTTCAGCGCCTGCACGGCATGGGCGAGGCGCTGTATGCGCGGCTGCTCGCCGAACATCCACAGGTGGTGTGCCGGATCTACGCGCCGGTCGGCGGCCATCGCGATCTGCTCGCCTATCTGGTGCGGCGCCTGCTGGAAAACGGCGCCAACTCATCGTTCGTGGCACAGGCGGGCGACGACAGTGTGCCGGTCGCCGAGTTGCTGACGCGTCCCGCCGCGCTGATCGGCGGCCCCGAGGGTGCACGCAATCCGGCGATTCCGCTGCCGCGCGATCTGTACCGGCCGCGGCGGATCAACTCCCGCGGAATCGAATTCGGCGATCGTGCCGCACTCGACGCCCAGCTCAGCGAAATCGACAGCGCGCGCAGGCCGCTGCCAACGGTCGCATCCGGCACGAAGGAACACACCGCAGCCACGATCGTCACAGCACGCGCAGGCTTCGAGCCGTGGAGCCGCACCTCCGCCGATCATCGCGCGGCGATCCTCGAACGCGCCGCCGATCTGCTGGAGGAGCGCCGCGCCACTCTGATCGCGCTGCTGCAGGACGAAGGCGGCAAGACCCTCGATGACTGCGTAGCAGAGGTGCGCGAGGCAATCGATTATTGCCGCTACCACGCCAGCGAAGGCCGCCGGCTGTTCGGCGAACCCGCCGCCCTGCCCGGCCCGACCGGCGAACGCAACACGCTGGCCTTGCGGGGCCGCGGCGTGTTCGTGGCGATCAGCCCGTGGAATTTTCCGCTTGCGATCCTGCTCGGCCAGATCACCGCGGCGCTGATGGCGGGCAATGCGGTGGTCGCCAAGCCCGCCGAGCAGACACCGGTGATCGCCGATCTTGCGATCCGCCTGCTGCACGAAGCGGGCGTGCCGCGGGCTGCGCTTCATCTGGTGCTGGGCGACGGCAGCATCGGCGCGGCGCTGGTCGCCCAGCGCGACGTTGCCGGCGTGGTGTTCACCGGCTCGACCGAGGTGGCGCGTGCGATCAATCGCAGCCTCGCCGCCAAGGACGGCCCGATCGTGCCGCTGATTGCCGAGACTGGCGGCATCAATGCCATGATCGTCGACGCCACCGCACTACCCGAGCAGGTCGCCGACGACGTGGTCGCCTCCGCGTTCCGCTCCGCGGGCCAGCGCTGCTCGGCGCTGCGGCTCTTGTGCGTGCAGGACGACGTTGCCGACCGGATGATCGCGATGATCGCAGGCGCGGCGCATGAATTGAGAATCGGCAATCCGCGCGATCCGGCAACGCATGTCGGCCCGGTGATCGATGCCGCGGCGAAGGCCAAGCTCGACGCGCATATCGCCAAGATGACGCGGGAGGCGCGGTCGCATTTCGCTGGCACGGCGCCTGCGAACGGCAACTTCGTGGCACCGCATATTTTCGAACTGGGCCGCGCCTCTCAGCTCACCGAAGAGGTGTTCGGCCCGATCCTGCATGTGGTGCGCTACAAGGCGGCGCAGTTCGACGATCTGCTCGGCGACATCGCTGCGACCGGCTACGCGCTCACGCTCGGCGTGCAATCGCGGATCGACGACACGATCGCGCGCGTGATCGCACGGCTGCCGACCGGCAATATCTACGTGAACCGCAACATCGTCGGCGCCGTGGTCGGCGTGCAACCGTTCGGCGGCTCCGGCCTGTCCGGCACCGGCCCGAAAGCGGGCGGCCCGCATTATTTGACGCGCTTCGCGCTGGAACAGACGGTGTCGATCAACACCGCGGCGGCCGGCGGCGACGCGGCTCTGTTGACCGGCGGATAACTGTCGTCCCCCGCCCCGCCGTCTGCGCGCGCTGTCGGAAGACCTCCATGCAGGTTCCAATATTGCGTCGTCGCGGCAACCCGGTTCATATGCGGCACGTAAACGGAGTGACGCGCTTTCGCGCGAATTTCCGGACAACGAAATAACAAAAGCACAAGGGAGCTCACGCGCATGGACGAGAACGGCATCTTCGGCGGCCTCAAGGTGCTCGATTGCGCGAGTTTCATCGCCGCGCCGGCAGCGGCCACCGTGCTCTCCGACTTCGGCGCCGACGTCATCAAGATCGAACCGCCGGGCGCCGGCGATCCCTATCGCAACCTGCCGAACCTGCCGGGCTATCCGATCAGCGACCACAACTACGCGTGGATGCTGGAGGCCCGCAACAAGCGCAGCCTCGCGCTGGATCTCGCCAAGGCCGAAGGCAAGGACGTGCTGCGTAAGCTGGTCGCCGAGGCCGACGTGTTCATCACCAACTTCCCGCCGCCGGTGCGGGCGCGACTCGGCGTGACTTACGCCGACCTCGCTCCGCTGAACGATCGGCTGATCTATGCGAGCTTCACCGGCTACGGCGAGCGCGGCGAGGAAGCCAACAAGCCCGGCTTCGACAGCAACGCCTGGTGGGCGCGTTCGGGCATGATGGATCTGGTGCGCGCCGACGAAGACACCACGCCCGCACGCTCCGTCGCCGGCATGGGCGACCATCCCTGCGCGATGTCGCTGTTCGGCGCGATCGTCACCGCATTGTACAAGCGCGAGCGCACCGGCAAAGGCAGCGAGGTGAAGTCGAACCTGATGGCCAACGGGCTGTGGTCGACCAGCGTGCTGGCCCAGGCCAAGCTGGTCGGCGCCAAGTTCCAGCCGCGGCAACCGCGCGAACGTGCGCTCAACGCAGTGGCCAATCACTATCGCTGCCGTGACGGCCGCTGGCTGATCCTGTCGCTGCTCAACGAAGAGAAGCAGTGGCCGATTCTGACGAAATGCCTCGGCCGCGAGGATCTTACCGACGATCCGCGCTTCGCTACCAAGGCGGACCGCCACGCCCGCTCGGTCGAACTGATCGGAATCTTCGACGAGACCTTCGCCACCCGCGACCTCGCCGACTGGCGCAAGGCGCTGGACGGCACTGGCATCGTGTTCGGCGTCGTCGGCATCCTCGACGATATCACCACCGACCAGCAGTTGATCGAGAACGAAGTGCTGGTGCCGTTCGAGAACGACACCACGCTGACCATCAACAGCCCGATCTGGATCGAAGGCAGCACCAAAACCCGGCCGCGCAAGCCGCCGGGCCTCGGCGAGCACAGCGACGAGGTGTTGCGCGGCGCAGGCTACGATGATGCCGCCATCACGGCGCTACGTGCATCGGGTGCCGTCGGTTAGGAGCGGCGCGCCCCTCCGCGAGCTGCAACGTCAAGCACGCGAGATCGGCCTCGATCTCGCCGGATGCGTGTACTGCCCCCACGAGGTTTGCTCTTGTTGCAAGGGGCCTGAGGCTAGGTGCGAGGCCGCCCCGGGCCCGAAAACAAATTGCTCGGATTCGCGAGAAAACAGCGCATCACACCTCTCGTCGGCGCCCTGCATGAAATTTTACAACTAATTGACGGCGAGTGCGATTTCGCAATTGCGAAAAGGGGTCGATATCCGCGACATCGTCTCATCGGACGCAGGAGATGACCTGCGGGTGAGGAGAAGACGATGAGTGCATTCCAAACCGAAACGGTGTTGTCGGTCCGGCACTGGACCGACTCGCTGTTCAGTTTCACCGCGACGCGCGACCCTGGATTCCGGTTCCAGAGCGGCCAGTTCGCGATGATCGGCCTGGAAGTCGATGGCCGGCCGTTGATGCGCGCCTACAGCATGGCGAGCGCCAATCACGAGGAAGAGCTGGAGTTTTTCAGCATCAAGGTGCCGAGCGGTCCGCTGACCTCGCGGCTGCAGCAGATCAAGGAAGGCGATCAGATCCTGGTCGGGCGCAAGGCGACCGGAACGCTGATCGCGGGCAATCTGATCCCCGGCAAGCGGCTGCTGCTGCTGTCGACCGGCACCGGGCTGGCCCCGTTCGCGAGCCTGATCAAGGACCCGGAAATCTACGACAACTACGAATCCATCGTGCTGGTCCACGGCTGCCGGCAGATTCCCGAACTGGCCTATGGCGAGCAGCTGGTCGAGCGCCTGCGGGATCACGAGTTCCTCGGTGATCTGATCCGCGACAAGCTGCACTACTACCCGACCGTGACCCGCGAGCCGTTCCGCAACCGCGGCCGCGTCACCGATCTGATCGCGTCGGGCCAGTTGTTCGGTGATCTCGGCCAGTCCGGTCTCGATCGCGAGTCTGACCGGGTGATGCTGTGTGGCAACCCGGCGATGCTCGCCGAACTGCCGGCGATGCTGAGCGAACGCGGCTTCCGCGAGGGCAACCACAGCGAGCCAGGCCATTTCGTGGTCGAGAAGGCGTTCGTCGAGCGCTGACGCGCCGTTCGGAAATCGCGCGCCGACGACAACTCATTGCTATCGTCCGGCAGACGCCTGAACAACTCTGCAAGGCTCCGTGGCAAAGCCAAAATCAAAACGGCGCCGCCTGTCTCACAGGCGGCGCCGTTGACGTTACAGAACAGGCGACAGGTCAGCGCGAAACGATCAGCCCGCGGTTGGTGACCACCACCCAGCGGCCATCCTGGCGACGGATCGCGTCGACGCGGCCGAGGCCAGGCACCGGATCGCCGGCATAGACTTCGTAGGTGCCGCTGCGGCCTTCGATCACCGCACCGCCATCGTAGACATCGCGCAGCACCCAGCCTTCGATCGTCGGCAGCCGGCCCGGCTGCGACTTCGCCGGCTCCGGCTTGGGCGCGATCGAGCCGGTGACGTCCTTGGCATTCGCGTCCTTGGCGGCGACGGAGGTGACATTCACCGGCGCTGCGGACTGAGCCTGCGCGGTGCGCATCTTGTCGACCATCTCGGTCAGCTTCGCCAGTTTGGCGGCAGGCTCGGCCTGCGCCTTCTCCAGCTTCTCGACCCGGTCTGCGGTCTTGCCGAGCTGCGCCGAGCTCTGCTTGGTGGCATGATCGAGATCAGCTTTCAGCGCCGTCAGCTCGCTCTTGAGCTGCGCGACCTGCGTGTCGAGCGTCTTGACCTGGACCGACGCTGCGGTGGTCTCGGTATCGCCGCGATGCGACAGGCCGGCGGTGGCGAGCGCGCCGCCGACGGCACCGGCGATCGCCGCGAGAATGACTGCCGCGGCAACGGCCGCCAGCTTACGCAGGCCGAAGCGTTGGGCCGCGGACTGGCTCGCCTCGTCCGGCGCTTCGACTTCGATCTCGTCGTCCCAATGCCGATACCAATCTTCGTGGCGCGGCGGCGCCATGATGGTCACAGTACCGGGGCGGGCGCGGCTGCCGCCGGATGCCCCGACTTGCGACTGCACCGCATCCGACTTGGGCGCTTCGCGTTTGGCAGCCTGTGTTCCTGCGGCGGGCGCGGGCGTCGTAGCCGAGCTTTCGTTGGAGACGCCTTCGGACTGCGCTCCTTCGGCCGCGGCGGCCGGGCCGGTCTGCTGTTCGCCGATGGGCTCGTTGCGATGCTCGTCCACGTCTCTCATCCTCCGGATCAATCTGCTACTAATCGCTAACTTTGATTACTTGCGAAATCGTTACTTCCCCCGACGGTTACGGAAATTTCACGAATCGTGAAGAGCGCGCACAAAAATTCGCACCGCACGGCTTTGCACCGCACGGTGTCCCGCGCTAGGACAGATCGATCATCACAAGGCGCAGTCAAGCGCCGATCAGGGAGACGACCATGAAGCTGTACGATTCGATCGGCCCCAATCCACGCCTGGTACGGATGTTCATCGCCGAGAAGGGCCTGACGATTCCGACCCAAACGCTCGACATCCGCGCCGGCGAGAATCGAAAGCCCGAACATCTCGTGCGCAATCCCCACGGCCAGACGCCCACTCTCGAACTCGACAATGGCAGCTTCTTGGCAGAGGTCACCGCGATCTGCGAATATCTCGAGGAGAAGCATCCGCAGCCGCCGCTGATCGGCACCACGCCGGAAGAGCGTGCCGAATGCCGGATGTGGGCGCGGCGGATCGATCTCCACATCTGCGAGCCGCTGCTCAACGGCTTCCGCTTCGCCGAAGGTCTGAAGATGTTTCAGGATCGGATGGTATGCGTGCCGGAAGCCGCGCCCGGGCTGAAGAAGATGGCGGCCGACCGGCTGCAATGGATGGACAAACAGATGGAGGGCAAGCAGTACGTCTGCGGCGCACGGCTGACGCTGGCCGATCTGCTGCTTTACGGCTGGCTCGACTTCGGCGCCAAGGTCGGCCAGCCGCTCGACCCGGCCAACACCAACATCATCGAGTGGTTCAAACGGATCGACGCGCGACCGTCGGCGAAGGCGTAGCGCTTCGCCTGGCGTGAGCGCTCGGTAGCGCGCTCACGCGTCGGGCCACACCAGCGACCGGTGCAGCCCGGCGCCGGCCCAGGCACCATCGGCAATCGCCAGAGACAGCGAGTGCGGCAGCCGCGCCGCATCGCCACAGGCGAACGCGCCGGGCACGCTGGTCTGTTTGCCGTCGTCGGTTTGAATCTGGGTGCCGAACGGGGTTTCGGCGAGCGCGCAGCCCAACGCTTGCGCAATCGGCGTCGCCGGGGCATTGCGGCTTGCGGTGAAGATGCCGGCGAACGGCAGCTTCCGTCCGTCGCTCAGCACGACGTCGGCACGGCCTTCGATCCGCGCGATCGGTGTCTCGTCGATCGCAACGCCACGCGCGGCAAGATCGTCCCGGGCGGTATCGTCGAGCACGAGCGCGGCGTTGGTGAACAGCGTCACCTCACCCCATTCCGGCAGCAATTGCGCCTGATGCAGCGACATCGGCCCGGTGGCGATCACCGCGATGCGGCCGTTGTCGAGCTCGTACCCGTGGCAATACGGACAGAGGAATACGCTGTCGCCCCAGCGCTCCTGCAGCCCTTCGATCGCCGGCAGCGTGTCGGAGACGCCGGTGGCGAACAGTAGCCGCCGCGCGTGGTGTCGCGCGCCGTCGCCGGTCTCGACCACGAACGCGTCTTTGTGGCCGCTCGCCGCGCGCGCGGTGTCGTCGACCCAGCTCAGCGTCGGATAGGCCTGGAGCTGACGACGTGCGGTCGTGGCGATCGCCGCCGGATCGGCGCCGTCCTGCGACAGGAAGCCATGCGAATGCGCGGCGAAGCGGTTGCGGCGCTGGCCCGCATCGATCACCCGCACGCTGCGGCGCGCACGAACGAGCTGGAGCGCGGCCGCCATTCCGGCATAGGAGCCGCCGATGACGATGACGTCGTGGTGCATGTGAACTCCCTTAGGCGCGCGACCGATGCGCGGCGTGGCGGCGGTTGAAGTCGGCAGACAATCTGGCCAGCGTGATCTTGCCGAGCCGATCCAGCAGCAGCGCTTCGGCATCCGCGAACGCATCGTCCAGCGCGGCGTTCACCGCCTGCTCGACCAGACATTGCGGCGCTTCGTGGCGGTTACCGATCGCGAACACTGTCGGCTCGCCGAGCGCGTCGTAGAGATCGCGCAAGGTGACCGCGTTCAGATCGGCGACGATCTGCCAACCGCCGGAAGGACCGCGCGCGGAGGCGACCAGTCCCGCATCGCGCAGCAGACCCATCGTCCGCCGCACCACCACCGGGTTGGTACACATGCAGGCGGCGAGGGTTTCGGAGGTCATCGGCTCGCCGCGCTCCGCCATATGCAGCAGTGCGTGCACGACCGACGACAGGCGGCTGTCTCGCTTCATGTAACTTCAAATATTACGAATTAGTCGCAGATGCAAGGGCCACGTCTCGGCTTTGCCAAAGACAGCTTTTCTGCGGCGAGCCGAGCTGCTGCGCCGACTACACGACCACCGGTGCGTCAGAGAGTTCGTTGGGGCCCGGGCCGCTCCGCGGGAAGTGCTCGGCCAAGTGCGCGGTGATGCGGTCGATGCCGCGCAGCACGCCCTGCTCGAAGCGGCCCCCGCGAAACTCGGCCTCCATCTCGCGGCAGATCGCTTCCCAAGCCGCGGCGTCGACGCGACCGTCGATGCCGCGATCGGCGATGATCTCGACGTCGCGGTCCGCGAGCAGCAGATAAATCAGTACACCGTTGTTGTGCTCGGTGTCCCAAATCCGAAGCTGCGAGAAGATGTCGAGCGCGCGCTCCCGCGCGGGCTGATCGCGGAACAGCGGCGCGCCGTCGAGCGCGCCTTCGACCACGAAGCGGATTTGTCCGGCGTGGCGGGCCTCGCTGTCCTTGATGGCGCGCTCGATCGCGTCGAACGCAGCCGGCGAAAACGCGCGGTGAACCTTGCCGCGGCTGGTGAACAGATGCTTGCCGATCCGCCGGATGCCCATCGTCTGTATCTCCTCACCAGCTTCCCGAGGCGCCGCCGCCACCGAAGCTGCCGCCCCCGCCGCTGAAGCCACCGCTGCTCGACCCGCTCGACCACGAAGAACCGCTGCTGCCGCCCGACCAGGTGCCGCCGGACGAGCCTCGGCGGCCGCCCGAGGAGATCGTCGGCCCGCCGAAAGTGTCGATGAACAATGTCAGCAGGAACGCCGCGAAACCGGCGACCAGCGCGATGTACCAAGTCAGCCCGAACAGCAGCGCCACAACGCCAACCAAGACTCCGCCGACCGCAGAGGCAGCGGCGCGACCGAGCAGCGCCTTCAGAAAGCCATTGAGCACCAGCGTGCCGAAAAACAACGGGATCGCCCAGCCGGTCAGCTCATCCATCGATTCCGGTGCCGACCATTCGTGTTGCGGCTCCGGCGCCGGCAGCGGCTCGCCGTCGATCACGCTCATCATCCGATCGACGCCGGCCTCGATGCCCCCCTCGAAATCGCCCGCCTTGAACTTCGGCGTGATGACCTCGTCGATGATCCGCTTGGCGGTGACGTCCGGCAGCGCGCCTTCGAGGCCGTAGCCGACCTCGATCCGCAGCTTGCGGTCCCCCTTGGCCACAAGCAGGATCGCGCCGTCATCGACCTTCTTGCGGCCGATCTTCCAGGCTTCGGCGACCCGGATCGAGAACTGCTCGATCGCCTCGGGCTGGGTCGTCGGCACGATCAGTACCGCTATCTGGCTGCCCTTGCGGGCCTCGAACGCCTTCAGCTTCTGATCGAGCCGCGCGATCGCACCTTCCGACAGCGTGCCGGTCTGATCGACGACACGGCCGGTCAGCGCCGGAACCGCCACGTCGGCGCGCGCGAACGGCCCCAGCGCCGCCGCGATCACGATCAGCAGCAGCGCAAGCCATCCGGCGCGGACGGCGCGCATCGTCGCCGTGGTCATCGGCTTACTTGGCCGGAGCGGGTGCCGGGGTGAAATCGACCTTCGGCGCGGTCGAAATCTCCTTCTCGTTCTCCACCGTGAAGTTCGGCTTTTCCTTGTAGCCGAACATCATCGCGGTGAAGTTGGTCGGCACCGAGCGGACCGTGACGTTATAGGCCGCGACAGCCTTGATGTAGCGATTGCGCGCCACGGTGATGCGGTTCTCGGTGCCTTCGAGCTGCGCCATCAGGTTCTTGAACAATTCGTCCGATTTGAGCTGCGGATAATTCTCGGTCACAACCAAGAGCCGCGACAGCGCGCTCGACAGTTCGCCCTGCGCCTGCTGGAACTTCTGGAACGCGGCCGGGTCGTTCAGCACTTCCGGCGTCGCCTGGATGCTGCCGACCTTGGCGCGGGCATTGGTGACGCCGAGCAGCACGTCCTTTTCCTGCTGGGCGAAGCCCTTCACCGAGTTGACCAGGTTGGGCACCAGATCGGCGCGCCGCTGATATTGGTTGACCACTTCCGACCAGGTCGACTTGACCTCCTGGTCTTCGCTCTGGATGGTGTTGTAGCCGCAATTGCTCAGGCTCAGCGCGGCGAGCGCCGCCAGCACCGACAGAAATTTACGCATTGATCTCTCCCCCACGAAGTCGGCGCAGCATAGCAGACGCCGTTTCCGATTGGTCGGTATAACGCCGCACCAGTTCGGTGGTTCGCGCGCCGCCAACGACGATTTCGGCTTTGGCGGCTCGCCCCGTCCTTGCTGTCTCGACCCTGAAGACGCGAATGCCCGCGACGAGCGCGGGCATCACACGGGCCGATGGATGCTTGTCGGCTTTTACGCTGCGACCGCGGCCTTGGCGTCCTGGATCGCGCGCCAGACCTTTTCCGGGGTCAGCGGCGTGTTCAGCGCCGTGACGCCGAGCGGCGCCAGCGCGTCGAGCACGCCGCTGACCACGCAGGGCGGGCCGCCGATCGCGCCGGATTCGCCGCAGCCCTTGGCACCGAGCGGATTGGTCTTGCACGGCGCCGACGGATCGAGCGTGACGTTGATCGGCGGCAGATTGTCGGCGCGCGGGATGCAGTAGTCGAGATAGCTCGCGGTCAGCAGCTGGCCGTCGTCGTTGTAGGCGGCGTTCTCGTACAGCGCCTGGCCGACGCCCTGGGCGACGCCGCCGTGGATCTGGCCAGCGACCAGCATCGGATTCACCGCATTGCCGACGTCGTCCACCGTGGTGTAGCGCACCACCCGGCTGACGCCGGTCTCTGGGTCGACCTCGACCTCGCAGATATGCGCGCCGTTCGGCCAGCTCGGGCCATCGACTTCGCCGGTGGAGTCGACGCTGAGGCGCGCGCCCTTCTCCTTGGCGGCGATCTCGAACAGGCTGATCTTGCGGTCGGTGCCGGCGATGGTCAGCATGCCGCCCGAATACTCGATGTCCTCGATCGAGGCTTCGAGAATGTTGGCCGCCTTCTCGCGCGCTTTCGTGATCATGTCGGTGCTTCCCACCGCAACCGCGGTGCCGCCGACGAACAGCGAGCGCGAGCCGACGCTGCCGAAGCCGACCGCCAGATCGGTATTGCCCTGGACGACGTCGATCTTGTCGATCGGAATCTCCAGCGCGGCGGCGATCATCTGGGTGTAGGTGGTCTCCAGCCCCTGCCCCATCGCCTGGGTGCCGGAATGCAGCACGACGCGGCCTTCGCTGGTGGCGTGCAGCTTGACGTTCTCGGTGTGGGCGCGGCCGCCGGTCCATTCGATGTAGCTGGTGACGCCGCGGCCGTACAGCAGGCCCTTCTTCTGCGCCGCCTTCTTGCGCGCCTTGAAGCCGTCCCAGTCGGACAGTTCGGCGGCCCGGTCCATCATGTGGGCGAACGCACCGCTGTCGTACACCTGCCCGACCGCGTTGGTGTAGGGCAGTTGCGACGGCTTGATGTAGTTGATCTTGCGGATCGCGCGCGGATCCATGTTCAGCTTGCGCGCCGCAGCGTCCATCAACCGCTCGACGATGTAGACCGCCTCCGGGCGCCCGGCGCCGCGATAGGCGCCGACCGGCGCGGTGTGGGTCATCACCGCCTTGATGTCGAAATGCACCACCGGCAGGTGATACACGCCGGTCTGCACGAACGGGCCGAGCACCAGCGGGATGATCACGCCGGCACCGGTCAGATAGGCCCCGGTGCCGCCGATCGAGGTGACGCGATAGGCCAGCACCTTGCCCTTGGCGTCGAGCGCGAGCGAGGCGGTCGAAGTCAGGTCACGGCCATGGGTGCCGCCGACGAATTCGTCGGTCCGGTCGCCGCGCCAGCGGATCTTGCGGTTCAGCTTCACTGCCGCATAGGCGACCAGCGCGTCTTCCGGATAGACGCCGGTCTTCTGACCGAAGCCGCCGCCGATGTCGCCGACCAGCACCTGGATGCTGTCCTTCGGCCGCTTCAGAATGGCCTCGGCGAGCGCGTCGCGGGTCTGGCCCGGTGTCTGCGACTGGGTGTGCAGGATCAGCCGACCGGTCTTCTTCTCGACCTCCGCAATGGTCGAACGCGGCTCCATCGCCGACGGGATCAGCCGCTGGCTGACGAGATCCAGCGACACGGTATGGGCGGCTTGTGCGAAGGCGTCGTCGACCTTGGCGGCATCGCCGTAGCTCATCGCGGCCACGACGTTGTCGGGCGTCTCCGCCCACACCGCCGGCGCGCCGGGCTGGATCGCCGCGGTCGGATCGGTCACGGCGGGCAGTTCGTTGTATTCGATCGCAATCGCCTCGATCGCCGCCTGCGCGGCGAGTTGAGAGGTCGCGATCACCGCGGCGACCGGCTCGCCGACGAACCGCACCTTCTCGTGCGCCAGCAGCCGGCGCGGCGGCAGCGCCATCGGCGAACCGTCCGGCCGCTTGAAGATCGGCAGCGTCGGGATGGTGCCGACATCGTCAGCGAGGAGATCGGCGCCGGTCAGCACCGCTTCCACCCCCGGCATCGCCTTCGCCGCCTCGGTGTCGATCGAGACGATGTCGGCATGTGCATGCGGCGAGCGCATCACCACCAGCCACAATGCGCCATCGGCCGGCTTGTCGTCGAGATAGCCGCCGTGCCCGGTGAGCAGCCGCTGATCCTCGAGACGCTTGACGGGCTGGCCCGCGCCGAACCGCATGGAGCCGGGGAGAATGTTCATGCCGTTTCCTTTTGTTGCTTGCTTGGCCGCAGTTTTAGCGGAGAACCAAGCGGCACGCCAAGAGGGGCGCCGGGGGCGGACGGGTGTCGTTGCGATGGGCGCAAGCACCATGTTTACGTGGTCATTCCGGGGCGCTCGCGAACGCGAGCGAACCCGGAATCCAGAAGTTTTTACGACGATGGGGTGCTCAACAGCTCGAGATTCCGGGTTCGCGCCTGCGGCGCGCCCCGGAATGACGGCCAGGTGGCGAAACTGAAGATTACGCGATCTCCGCCAGCACCTTCTCCACCGCCTTGCGCTCCTCGGCCGTCAGCGCGGCTTGCGGCGGGATGGGATCGCCGACGTCGTAGCCTTGCAGCGACAGGCCGGCCTTGATGCAGGCGGCGAGGTTGAATTTGGCGAAGGCTTCGTTGACGCGCCACAGCTTGCGCTGCAGCATCAATGCTTCGTCCCAGCGCTGCGCCTTGCACAGTTCGTACAGCTCAACGCTCTGGCGCGGCGCGATGCAGGCGGGGCCGGCCATCCAACCGACGCCGCCGATCAGCATCACCGCCGCGGGGATGTGCGCCGAGGCCGAGAACACCTGCAGCGCGTCGCCGCAGCGGTTGATGATCGACAACAGCCGCCCGGTATTGGTCGAGGCATCCTTGATGTAGCGAATCCGCGGATGCTCCGCGAGCCGCGCGATCACGTCGAGCGTCAGATCCGAGCGCTGGAATTGCGGGTTGGTGTAGATCACCACCGGAATCTCGACCGCATCGGCAATAGCGCGGAAATAGCTTTCGATCTGCGCATCCTTGAGCGGGAAATACGCTTCGAGAATCGCCAGAATGCCGTCGGCGCCGAGCTTCTCGTACAGTCTGGCTTGCGCCACCGCATCCGCCACCGAGGTCGAGGCGACACCGGCGACCACCGGCACCCGGCGCTGTGCGGCTTCGATCGTCGCCCGCACCACCGCCTCGCGCTGTGCGGTGCCGAGATAGGCGAATTCCCCGGTCGAGCCGAGCGGCGTCAGCCCATGCACGCCGGCCTGGATCAGATCGTCGCACAGCCGGCCCATCACATCGGCGCGAACGCGGCCCTCCGCATCGACCGGAGACACCAGATAAGGGAATACGCCGTGAAAATCCGCCATCATCCAATCCGTCACTTGTCCACATCCGGCCACCGGAACCGGCGGCCCCGCCTATCCAGCGCAATCCGCCCGGCGCCGCAAGGCGGAAACGTGCTAAGTCTGCCCACCCTGCCCTGAACGAGACCTGCCGATGACCTCTGCCCCGCCCCGTGCCGCCAACCAGCAACCGCCGGTCGCGCCGCGCCGTCCGCATCAATTCACCACCCACGGCATCACGCTGACCGACGACTATGCCTGGCTGAAGGATCCGAACTGGCAGGAGGTGCTGCGCGATCCGTCGCTGCTCGATCCCGATATCCGCACCTATCTCGAAGCCGAGAACGGCTACACCGACAGCGTGCTCGGCCACACCACGAATTTGCAGAAGAAGCTGGTCGCCGAGATGCGCGGCCGGATCAAGGAGGACGATTCCAGCGTCCCCTCACCGGACGGGCCTTACGCTTACTTGCGCAAATATCGCGAGGGCGGTCAGCATCCGCTGTACGGCCGCGTCGCCCGCGACGGCAGCGGCGAGATCGACGTCATCCTCGACGGCGACGAACTCGCCAAGGGTCACGACTACTTCCAGTTCGGCGACCGCCGGCACTCGCTCGACCACAAGCTGGAAGGCTGGAGCGCCGACACCAAGGGTTCCGAATACTACACCATCCGCGTCCGCGACTGGACGACCAAGCAGGACCTGCCCGACGTGGTCGAAGAGACCGACGGCGGCTTGGTGTGGACCGCGGATTCGACTGCGTTCTTCTACGTCAAGCTCGACGACAATCACCGCCCGATGCAGGTGTGGCTGCACAAGCTCGGGACGAAGCAGGCCGACGATCTTCTGATCTATGAAGAAGCAGATTCCGGCTGGTTCACCCACATTCACGAGAGCACCAGCGGCCGGTTCTGCGTCATCGCCGGCGGCGATCACGAGACTTCGGAAGCGCGGCTGATCGACGTCTCCGATCCGACCGCACCTCCGCGTCTGGTCGCCAAGCGCGAACTTGGTGTGCAATATTCGCTCGGCGACCGCGGCGATGAATTGTTCATCCTCACCAACGCCGACGGCGCGATCGACTTCAAGATCGTCACCGCGCCGCTGGCCCAGCCCACCCGGGACAGTTGGCGCGATCTGATCCCGCACCGCGCCGGGATCTATGTGATCGACTTCGACCTCACCACCGGCCATCTGATCCGGCTTGAGCGTGCCAATGCGCTGCCCTCGATCACCATCCGCGACCTGAAGAGCGGCGAGGAACACGCCATCGCATTCGCCGAGACCGCGTATTCGCTCGGCACCATCGGCGGCTACGAGTTCGACACCACGAACCTGCGGTTCTCGTATTCGTCGATGACGACGCCGTCGGAGGTCTATGACTACGACATGGCGACGCGGCAGCGCGTCTTGCGCAAGCGCCAGGAGATTCCCTCCGGCCATAATCCCGCCGATTACGTCACCACCCGGATCATGGCGAAGGCGGACGACGGCGCCGAGGTGCCGGTGTCGATCCTGCATCGGGCCGGCCTCACGCTCGATGGAAAGGCACCGCTGCTGCTGTATGGCTACGGCTCCTACGGTCACGCCATGGGCGCCGGCTTTTCGGCCAACGCGCTGTCGCTGGTCGACCGCGGCTTCGTCTATGCGATCGCCCATATCCGCGGCGGCGCCGACAAGGGCTGGGGCTGGTATCTCGACGGCAAGCGCGAGAAGAAGACCAACTCGTTCGACGACTTCGCCGCCAGCGCCCGCGCGCTGTGTGCTGCGAACTACACCTCGCCCAAGCGCATCGTCGCCCACGGCGGCAGCGCCGGCGGCATGCTGATGGGCGCAGTCGCCAATCGCGCCGGTGAGCTGTTCGCCGGCATCGTCGCCGAGGTGCCGTTCGTCGACGTACTCAACACCATGCTGGACGACACCCTGCCGCTGACCCCTCCCGAGTGGCCGGAGTGGGGCAATCCGATTGCGAGCGAAGCCGACTTCAAGACCATCCTGTCGTATTCGCCTTACGACAACGTCGCGGCCAAGGAGTATCCGGCGATCCTGGCGATGGGCGGCCTCACCGATCCGCGCGTCACCTATTGGGAGCCCGCCAAATGGGTCGCGCGGCTGCGCGCCACGATGACGGGCGGCGGCCCGGTGCTGCTGCGTATCAACATGGGCGCTGGCCACGGCGGCGCCTCCGGCCGCTTCAGCCGCCTCGACGAGATCGCGATCGTCTATGCCTTCGCGCTGTGGGCGGTCGGTCTGGCTGACGCGAAGGCGTGAGCGTGGCATAAGGCCATTCAGCCCCCCTCCCCGTCATTGCGAGCGCAGCGAAGCAATCCAGAAGCGCCGAGCACTGAGCCTGGATTGCTTCGTCGCTTCGCTCCTCGCAATGACGGAGACCAACTAATAACTCATCAGGAAACATCCCGAGCACATCATGGCCGCACCCAAACCGCCCGGATTTGAAACCCTCAGCCTGCACGCCGGACAGCATCCCGATCCGCTGACCGGCTCGCGCGCGGTGCCGATCTATCAGACCACGTCCTACGTGTTTCAGGACACCGACCACGCCGCTGCGCTGTTCAACATGGAGCGCCCCGGCCACCTGTACACGCGGATTTCCAACCCGACGATCGCGGTGCTGGAAGAGCGGATCGCTGCGCTGGAGAACGGCGTTGGCGCGGTAGCGACCGCGAGCGGCATGGCGGCGCTGCATCTGGCGATCGCCACGCTGCTGAATGCCGGCGATCACATCGTCGCGTCGTCGTCGCTGTACGGCGGCACGATCAACCTCTTGGCGCACACGCTGCCGCGGTTTGGCATCACCACGAGTTTCGTCGCGCCGCGCGACCACGCTGGTCTGGCCGCGGCGATCCAGCCGAACACCAGGCTGGTGATCGGCGAGACCATCGGCAATCCGGGCCTCGAAGTGCTCGACATCCCGAAGGTCGCGGCCATCGCCCATGAGGCGAAAATCCCGCTCTTGATCGACAACACCTTCGCGACGCCGTACCTGAGCAAGCCGATCGAGCTCGGCGCCGACATCGTGATGCATTCGGTCACCAAATGGCTCGGCGGCCACGGCATCGCCATCGGCGGCGTGCTGGTCGATGGCGGCCGGTTCGACTGGCGCGGCTCCGGCAAGTTTCCGACGCTGACCGAGCCCTACGCCGGCTATCACGACGTCGTCTTCGACGAGCAGTTCGGCCCGCCGGCCTTCGTCATCCGCGCGCGAATGGAAGGTCTGCGCGATTTCGGCGCCTGCCTGTCGCCTACCAACGCTTTCCAGCTTCTGCAGGGCATCGAGACGCTGCCGGTGCGGATGGATCGGCATGTCGCCAACACCAAGGCGGTGCTCGACTTCCTCCAGGCCAACAAGGCGGTCGATTGGGTGCTGCATCCGACGCTGGAGAACCACCCCGACTACGAACTGGCCAAGACGCTGCTGCCGAACGGCGCCGGCTCGATCATCTCGTTCGGCATCAAGGGCGGCCGTGCCGCCGGGCGCAAATTCATCGAAGCGCTGCGGCTGACCAGCCATCTCGCCAATGTCGGCGACGCCAAGACGTTGGTGATCCACCCTGCATCGACCACGCATCAGCAGATGAGCGCCGAGCAGCTCATGGCCGCCGGCATCGGTGAAGAGCTGATCCGGCTGTCGGTCGGCATCGAAACCGCCGACGACATTATCGCTGACCTGGCGCAGGCTCTGCGCGTTTCGCAGAAGGGCTGAGCCATGCAGATCAAGGTCAATGGGATCGACACCTTCGTTGCCACCGGCGGCAAGCCGTTCGATGCGTCGCTGCCGGCCGCGGTGTTCATCCACGGCGCCGGCTTCGATCGCTCGGTGTGGGCACTGCAGACGCGCTGGTTCGCGCATCACGGCTTTGCCGTGCTGGCGCCCGACCTGCCCGGACACGGCCGCTCCGGCGGCGAGCCGCTGAAGACGATCGCCGAAATGGCGGACTGGATCGCCGCGCTGCTCGACGCCACAGGCGCGCAGCCGGCCAAGCTGATCGGTCACTCGATGGGCTCGCTGATTGCGCTGGAGACCGCTGCACGGCATACGGCCAAGGTCGCGTCGCTGGCGCTGATCGGCACCACCTCGACGATGGCGGTCGGCCCCGATCTCTTGAAGGCCGCCGAAGCCAATGATCCCGCCGCGATCGCCATGATGACGATCTGGGGCCTCGGTCCCGACGCCGAGATCGGCGGCAACCTCGCTCCCGGCCTGTGGATGCACGGTGGCTCGGTGCGGGTGCTCGAAGCCAACAAGCCCGGCGTGATCTTCAACGATCTGTCGGCGTGCAACGACTACAAGGACGCGCTCGCAGCGGCTGCGAAGGTGACGGTGCCGACGCTGTTCATCCTCGGCGAGCGCGACATGATGACCCCGACCAAGAACGGCAAGACCCTCGCCGCCGCGATCGCAGGTTCACGCACCGTGATCCTGAAAGGCGCGGGCCATACGATGATGGTGGAACGGCCGGACGACGTGCTGAAGGCGCTGCAGGGGTAAGCCCCACGCCCGTCATTCCGGGGCGCTCGCGCGAGCGCGCGAACCCGGAATCTCGAGCTGTGGAGCAACTGGCGTTTGCAACAACCTCTGGATTCCGGGTTCGCGTCGCTTTGCGACGCGCCCCGGAATGACTGTGTTGGGCTGTATTAATGGTATTGGGGCGGTAAGGTCTCTACCCCAAGCACATCACGCTCCCTCGCCCCGCTCTTCGCGGGGGGAGGGTTGGGGTGAGGGGCGACGCGAGCACGGAGTCTCGGCCGCGATGAGACGCCCCCTCACTCGGATTGCTGCGCAATCCGACCTCTCCCCGCGCGCGGGGAGAGGTAAAGTCGGGCGCGGCGACCGGATTCCGGGATCCCGCTGCGCGCGCCCCGGAATCACCGCTGGTTAGTTTGTCCCCTCACCCTTCGAAAACACCCGGCTTGCCAGCACATCTCCGGCTTCGATCGTCATGATGTCCTCCGCGGACAGCGAACGGTCGAGGTCGGCGATCAGGCGGTTGGCTTGGCGCAGGCGGATGCGGTCGAGCGCGTTGCGGATCGAGCGGGCGTTGGCGAACAGTGGCTGGGTCTTACGGATCGCGATGTAGCGCTCGAACGCGGCCTTCGCTTCGGCATCGAAGTGATAGTTCTGCTCGCTCAGCATCCCTTCGGCGATCCCGAGCAATTCACCATCGGTGTAGTCCGGAAAGTCGATGTGGTGGGCAATCCGCGAGCGGAAGCCTGGATTGGACGCGAAGAACTTCTCCATCCGGTCGGCATAACCGGCCAGGATTACCACCAGATCGTCGCGCTGGTTCTCCATCACCTGAAGCAGGATCTCGATCGCTTCCTGGCCGTAGTCGCGCTCGTTCTCTGGGCGATACAGATAGTAGGCCTCGTCGATGAACAGCACGCCGCCCATCGCCTTCTTCAGCACCTCTTTGGTCTTGGGCGCGGTGTGGCCGATGTACTGCCCGACCAATTCGTCGCGCGTCACCGAGACGACGTGACCGCGGCGGACGAAGCCGAGCTTGTGCAGGATCGCGGCGATGCGCAGCGCCACCGTGGTCTTGCCGGTGCCGGGATTGCCGGTGAACGACATGTGCAGCGTGGGATTGCCGGTGGCGAGCCCCATCCGCTTGCGCAACCGTTCGACCAGCAGCAGCGCTGCGATCTCGCGGATCCGGGTCTTCACCGGCTTCAGCCCGATCAGCTCGCGATCGAGCTGATCGAGCACCTCGCCGATGCCGACCTCGTTGAACTCGGCGCGGAGGTCGACGCGCTCTGGGAGCGCGCCGGTTCCGTCGGTCGTGGCAGGGGTCGTGTCCACGGTCACCCTCCGTAACGGCTGCCTTCGGGCTTGTCGGCCGAATACGCGCGTGTGGTGTAGCGCATGTTGCGGCCGTCAGATTCCTGACGGTCGAGCCGGAAGCCGGGCTCGTCCTTCGGGCGGTTGACGATGAACGACAGCCGCACCGATTCCCAACCGTGCGAAGAATCGAACGCCGACAGCCGGATGTAGCGGTCGCCGTAGATCTTGCGGCATTCGTTCAGTTCCATCATCACGCCGGCGGCGTCCTGCAGATCGAACATCGGCAGCCCCCACATGTCCCAATAGGTGTTGCGGGGATGCGGATCGTCGGTGAATTCGAGGTTCACCGCCCAGCCTTTGGACAGCGCATATTGCACCTGGGCGGCGATCTGTTCGTCGGTGAGATCGGGCAGGAACGAGAAACAGCCTTGGGTCAGTCGCATTGGTGTCGCTCCTTTAGACCGAGACCGACGGGGTCGGCGCGTAGTCGGGTGTGTCGGTGGATTCGTAGTTGAAGGTCACGTTCTTCCAGGTGTCGAGCGCGGCCTTCAGCGGGGTGCAGGTCTGCGCCGCCTTGGCGAGGATCTCCGGACCTTCGTGCAGGTAGTCGCGGCCCTCGTTGCGGGCGAGGATCATCGCTTCCAGCGCGACGCGGTTGGCGGTGGCGCCGGCCGCGATGCCCATCGGGTGGCCGATCGTGCCGCCGCCGAACTGCAGCACGACGTCTTCGCCGAGCAGATGCAGGAGCTGGTGCATCTGGCCGGCATGGATGCCGCCGGACGCCACCGGCATCAGCTTGTTGAGGCTGGCCCAGTTCTGGTCGAAGAACAGGCCGTTCTCCAGCGTCATCGGGTTGAAGTCCTCGCGGCAGATGTCGTAGTAGCCCTTGGTGGTCGCCGGATCGCCTTCGAGCTTGCCGACCACGGTGCCGGCATGGATGTGGTCGACGCCGGCGAGACGCATCCACTTGGCGATGACGCGGAACGACACGCCGTGATTGCGCTGCCGCGTATAGGTCGAGTGACCGGCGCGGTGCAGATGCAGGATCATATCGTTCTTGCGCGCCCACTTGGCCATCGACTGGATCGCGGTGTAGCCGATCACGAGGTCGATCATCACGATGATCGAGCCGAGCTCCTTGGCGTATTCGGCGCGCTCGTACATGTCCTCCATCGTCGCCGCGGTGACGTTGAGGTAGGTGCCCTTGATTTCGCCGGTCTGGGCCTGCGCCTTGTTGACCGCCTCCATGCAGTATTGGAAGCGCTCGCGCCAGTGCATGAACGGCTGCGAGTTGATGTTCTCGTCGTCCTTGGTGAAGTCGAGACCGCCCTTCAGCGCCTCGTACACCACGCGGCCGTAGTTGCGGCCCGACAGACCGAGCTTCGGCTTGACGGTGGCCCCGAGCAGCGGCCGGCCGAACTTGTCCATGCGCTCGCGCTCGACCACGATGCCGGTCGCCGGGCCCTGGAACGTCTTCACGTAGGCGATCGGCAGCCGCATGTCCTCGAGCCGCAGCGCCTTCAGCGGCTTGAAGCCGAACACGTTGCCGATGATCGACGCGGTGAGATTGGAGATCGAGCCCGGCTCGAACAGATCGAGGTCGTAGGCGATGTAAGCGAAGTACTGACCGGGCGAATTCGGAACCGGATCGACGCGGTAGCACTTGGCGCGATACTTCTCCGCCGCTGTCAGACGATCGGTCCACACCACGGTCCAGGTCGCGGTGGACGATTCACCGGCGACCGCCGCGGACGCTTCGATCGGATCGACGCCGTCCTGCGGGGTGACGCGGAACAGCGCGATGACATCGGTGTCCTTCGGCTCGTAGTCGGGCTCCCAATAGCCCATCTTCTTGTATTCCATCACGCCGGACTTGTAGCGTTCCTTGCCGCGGATGGTGACTGCTTCGTTCATGTCGTCCTCCTTGAAAGCCCTGGCCGGCCGAGACGGCCGGGCGCTGCGACGTCGTTGCGCAGATGGAGGTGCAGGCGGGCTCAACCCGTGAGTTCCGCGTCACCTCGGTGGTTGCGGAGCGAGTTTGATCACACCGGTTGTAATAAGAGAAATTTCATTATCTTCGATATAGGAATAGTTTTTCTTATACGCTGGATGGCAACCGACCGCGGCGCCGATTGGCCCCGAACACGACCGAAGGTTCCCCTGGGTGGCAACGAGCGAAAGCCGTCGGCCGCGCGCCCGATGCTCAGGCGACCCGCGGCACCTCGATATCGATTTCGGGCGTCGCCTCTTTGATTGCATCCTGCAGCGCGACGAATGCCTGCGGAACATCCGCGTCCTGCAGACAGGCCTTCTCGAGCCTGCGGCACGCTTCGGCCAATCTGACGAAGCCGAGCTGGCCGGCGATCGCGACGGTCTTGTGAGCGACGCGCGCAAGCTCCTTCTGGGGATTTTCGCCGGGCGCCGCCCCGTCCGGGCCGGGCGGCCATTGCGGCGGAAGGCTGTCGATCGCGCCGCGTAACTGATCGACGAAGCCGGCGATGTCCTCGTCGCTGACAAACGTCCGCAGCTCCTCGAGCACGGCCGGATCCCGCACCACGGCCACCGGCTCGACCGAGGGCGGCGGCTGGGTATCGACCCGGCGACGGTGCGCAGCGGTATCGCCCCAGGTCGCCACGGTGGCGAGCAGTTCGGCGCGATTGATCGGCTTGCCGATGTGGCCGTCCATGCCGGCGGCGCGATAGCGTTCGACCTGCTCGGGCAGCACGTTCGCCGTCAGCGCGATGATCGGCACGTCGTTGCAACCGCTCTGCAGGGCGCGGATGCGGCGGGTCGCTTCCATGCCGTCGATCTCGCCCATCTGCACATCCATCAGGATCAGGTCGTAGCAGCGGCCCGCGGCCGTCATGGCAATCGCCATTGCGCCGCTGTCGGCAAGATCGACCTCGTGGCCGGCGCGGCTCAGCATGCTTCGGCAAAGGTCCCGGTTCATCTCGACGTCGTCGACGACCAGGATCTTCAGGCTGCGGCCGGTTTCGACCGGTGCCTCGCTTCGTTCGATGTCGATCTCCGCCGCGATCGGCAGCTCGATCTCGAACTGGAACGTGCTCCCCCTGCCCGGTTCGCTGTCGATACTCATCTCGCCACCCATCGCCTGAACGATGCGTTGCGAGATCACCAGTCCGAGGCCGGTGCCCCCGTATTTGCGCGAGATCGTCTCGTCCGCTTGGCCGAAACGCCTGAACAGTCCTTTCTGATCCTGCGCCGAGATGCCGATGCCGGTGTCGGTGACAGCGATGCGGAGCCGTGCACGATCGCCCGACGTGACAAAGCAGGAGACGTTCAGCTCGACGGAGCCGGCTGCGGTGAACTTGACGGCATTGTTCAGCAGGTTCAGCAACACCTGCCGCAGCCGCGCGCCGTCGCCCATCAGCACCGCCGGCACGTCGGGTGCATTGCCCCGCAGTCCCAGCCCCTTTTCTTCGGCCTTCGGCCGGATGATCGAGACGCAGTTGTCGATCAGTTCGTGCACATAGAGCGGCTTGCTCTCCAGGGTGACGCCGACCGCCTCGATCTTCGAGAAGTCGAGAATATCGTCAATGATCACGCGCAGTGAGTCGCTCGCCTCGAAGATCCGTTCGACCTGCCGGCGCGTCGGCGGAGCCAGCGTCTGATCTTCCAGCACCAGATCGGCGTAACCGATGATGCCGTTGAGAGGGGTACGAATTTCATGGCTCATGTTGGCCAGGAAGTCGGCCTTGGCGGCGCTCGCCTGCTCGGCGCTGGCTCGCGCGGCTTTGAGCTCATCCTCGTATTTGAGCTGCTCGGTGAGATCGACCGCGATCGCCAGGATCCCGAGATTGGCACCATCTTCGGACAGCAGCCGGCTGAGCGTGAGGCGTATTGGAATCCGCGTTCCGTCGCGGGCGACATAGGTCCAGACGCTGGTATAAGGATCCTGAGTGTTCAGCCGCGCCCGCACGACGCCGAGGCCGGGCTCAGGCTCGATGCCTTCGGCACGGAGCTTCGCGGCGTGCAGCTCGATCTCTTCCGGATCGTGAAACAAGGCTGGCGTTTCGCGCCCGATCAGATCCGACGATTTGTAGCCGAGCATGCGCTCGGCGGCGGGATTGAACAGCGAGATTTTGCCGTCCGGATCGGTTGCAACCACCGCATAAGCGGCGCGCTCCAGAATCGCGGTCTGCAGCGTCATCGTCTTTTTGAGCTGCGCCGTGCGTTCGGCGACCTGACGTTCCAACGAGGCGTTGAGGCTGCGGATCTTGTTCTCGGCCGCCACCAGATCGGTGATGTCGCGCGCGGCGGTCGCGATACCGATCAGCGAACCGTCTTTGCCACGAATCGGAGAGACGCTGACGGCGACGTCGACGAGTCGACCGTCGCGCTTCTTACGCTTGGTGCGAAAATAAGTGACCAGCCTTCCGTCGCGGGTGTCGGTCAGAATCCGCCTTTCCTCCTCCCGGAGGTGATCCGGAACGATCAGATCAATGGCTTTTCGCCCGATCGCCTCCTCCGCGGTGTAGCCGAACAACCGCTCGGCCGCCTTATTCCAATCGATCACGGTGCCGTCGGTCGATTTGGCGATGATGACATCGTTCGAGCCTGCAAAGATCGCCGCCAGCCGCGAACGTTCGATGTTCTGCTCGGTGCGGCGGGCCTGATAGGCGACCTGCTGGTTGACGAGTGCGGTCAGCATCAGCCCGAGCACCAGCGTAGCGCCGAAACCGAGCCATGGACTTGGCAAACTCAGATAACTGACAAATGGCGGCAAAGCCCAGAACTTGACGTGCCAGGTGCGCCCGTAAATGGCGAATGAGTTTTCGTGCGTCGGCAACGCCAGTCGAGGATTCCTCGGCAGCCCTACGCTGTGGAAAGGCGGACTGCCATTGTCGGCCAGCGAAAAGCCGAACTCACCGCTGCCGCTGTGGAGATCCCCGAGGATCGAGTAGATGTCGACCGCGGTGAAGGTCCAGCCGATCAGCGCCCGTTGCCTCTCCTCCTCCGTCGCGATCGGATCACCGCTGCGATAGATCGGCATCAGGATCAGAACCCCGCTGTCCATCCCGCTGACCGGCAGCAGTTCGATCGGCGCGGTCATCGTCGCCTCACCGCTGACAGCGGCCGCATCCGCCGCCGTCTTGCGGTTCGTTTCAGACGCCAGATCGAGACCAATCGCGGTGGCGTTGCGATTGTGCGGCTCGAAATACGTCACCAGGTAGCGCAGACCGTCGTGCGGCGCGAATTGAACCACCTTGTAGGTCGGCCGGCCGTTGGCGCGCAGATGCGCGACGAACGCCGCGACGTTCCGTTCCTCGACCGGGCGAATGAAGCCGAAGCCTCGCACGCCGGGAAACTCGCTGGCGAAATGGCGGGTCGCGGCGTATCGATTGAATGCTTCGAAGCTGATCGCCTCTCCACCGCCGGCAATGATCGCCCCGCGCGTCGCCAAAAGCCCGTAGCGGTACGAGTCGAGTTTTTCCTGGAGCTGTGCGGTGAGGTCCTTTGCGAGGGCATCGAATCTGCGCGCCGTGGTCACGGCATTCTGCTGGGCGACGACGTACCCGACGAGCGTGCTCAGCACGACGCTTGCGATTAGTCCAATCGTCATCCCGGTCAGCCATCGCTGCCGCGCGACCCGCTCGCGAACGTCCGCCGCCAGGATCGGCCGCATGCCGATTGAATCGGACTTCCCAACAGACACGCCGCCCCCCTTTCAGATGACGGGATGATGGGAAGCGCTCGACTCGAACGCGCAGAAGTCCTGAATCGCCTGAAACAGCTCGCCGACGTCGAACGATTTCTTGAAGATCTTCACCGCGCCGGGATGTCCCAACACCTCGCGGGTCAAAGCCTCAACAGAAGCCTTGTCGAAGTCGCGCTCGCTGAGCACCAGCACTGGGGTCGTCGCCGTCTCCGGCAACGCCCGCAGCCGCGTGATCAGGAATTCGGCACCGCCCTGCGGCATGTGGTAGTCCGTCACGACCACGCTCGGCTGTCGCCGAACGGCGAGCCGAACCGCCTGTGCCGCATCCGGCGCATACAGCGTTTCGACTCCGAGCTTGTTCAGCCGGCTGGCGAGGAAGACGCCGACCTGTTCGTCGTCATCGACGATCAGCACGCGCGGCCGGCGCGGAACTGTTTCGAATGAGTGCGTTGTGGCGTCGCTGTGAACAGCGATCGCTTCAGCCATCTGCGGAAAGATCTCGGTGAGGGCCGCCCTGAGATCACTCCAGAACTCGGGGCCTTTGCGGGCGTAAAACAGCCCCATCGCTTCGCAGCGCTCGATCGTAGTCTCATCCGAACTGCCGGTCACGACGAGAATGTCGATCAACGGGTTGCCTTGATCCAGCAGATGGAACGTTGCGCTGAGACCGTCGAGCTTCGGCATGTTGACGTCGACGATCATCAGATCCGGCAATGTACGACGCGCCTTGAGCAACATCTGCATGCCGTTAGTTGCAGTGTCGACCGCGAATCCAATTCTCTCGCAGCGATGCGACAGCACCTTGACGATGGCGGGATCGTCATCCGCTATCAGGACCTTCGGGCGTTTCTCGATGGACACGTCCATGGCACTCTCCCACTCGGCTTCATCACTGGTCCGCTCGCGCGACCGCATCGATCTCCCGGCGCAACAATTCGAGCAATGCGTCGAGCAGCGTCACGACCCTAGACCCTGCTTCGCCTTCACGGGCGACCCGGGCGATCTCCTTGTCGAGCTTCGCAGCGACTTCGCTGACGGCGCCGAAGCCGTAGATTCCGGCGACGCCGGCGAGCTTGTGCACCACATTGCTCAGCGCCGGCGATGCCCCGTCGGCGACCACGGCGGCGCGCATCGCTTGCAGGCTGGCGGCGTCGGCCCGCAGACGCCCGTCGATTCCGATATCAGGAGGCGGCGACGGATCGAGCATCTCGGCCTCCGCCACGGCGAGATACCCCCGCACCCGGCCCGCCAATTCACCGAGATTGAACGGCTTGACGATGACACCGACCGCTCCACGCTTCAGATAGTCGACGAGATTCTCCGTTCCGCCGTGCGCAGTGGTGAATACCACCGGAATATACGCAGTGATCGGGTCGTCCTGAAGTCGCTGCAGGACGGCAAGTCCATCCATGTCCGGCATCGAGACGTCACTGAGAATCAGATCGGGCAGCCAATCGGCGGCGGCTGCCACGCCTTCGCGGCCGGTGAGGCATCCCTTTGTTTCCAACGAAGGATCGCGCGACAACACCGACGCGACGATCTTCAGCATCGCCGGTTCATCGTCGATATGCAGCACCCGATTCTTCACGCGAACCTCCTGTGCGTTACAGGCGACACGCTTGCTTGATCTCGCGCCGCTTCGTCGCGGGAGTGATCAGCAGCACCAGCAACCCTGCAATCATCACGCTAACAGAGCGTTATGATGCAACTGAATTGCCCGACAATCACATTTCTCACAGATAATTAGTTACCTGTTATTTGCGCGATCTATGTCGTGTACTGATGATTAGTGCGTGTTGTTACGAGGAATGCGCGGATCCGAACGATCCACCGGCGCGTGCGACGGCTTCGGAACCTCGTACAAACACGCAACGGCGATTCGGAACCGCGCCACGCTCGCCGCAGCGCACGCGCCGCGACATCCATCACCACGCCGCGCTGCGCCGTTGACGCTCGGCTCGAATTCAATAAAACTTGGCGGAACAGCGTTGTGACGAAAGTTTCCGTTATATGAGTCGGCAGTTCCGGGCGGTATCGATCCGTCAGTTGCGCGCGCTTGCAGCGCTCGCCGAAACCGGCAGCATGACGGCCGCCGCCGGCAAGCTGAACCTGACCCAGCCGGCGGTGACTCTGCAGCTCCGCAACCTGCAGGCGCTCGCCGATCTGCCGCTGATCCAGCGCAGCACCGACGGCATGCGGCTGACCGACGCCGGGCGCGAGGTGCTGGCGCTCAGCGAGCGGATCGAGGCGGCGATCACGGCCTGCGAAACCTCGCTGGAGATGATCGCCGGCAAGACCGCGGGACGGATCTCGATCGGCGCGGTGTCGACCGCGAAGTACTTCGTGCCGTTCGCGATCTCCGGCTTTCTCAAACGCCATCCGAAGATCGACGTGCACCTGTCGATCGGCAATCGCCAGGAGATCGGCGCCGAGCTGCGCAATTACGAACTCGACATCGCCATCATGGGACGGCCGCCTGTCGACCTCGAGGTCGATGTGCATTTGATCGGCGACCATCCGCACGTCATCATTGCGCCGACCGCACATCGGCTGGCGCGCAAGGACAATATCGATCCGCGCGAGCTCGCGAGCGAGACCTTCGTCACCCGCGAGCCGGGCTCCGGCACCCGCAGTCTGATGGAGCAGTTCTTCGGCGGCGCCGGGATCAGTCCGGCGATTGGCATGGAGATGGGCAGCAACGAGACCATCAAGCAGGCGGTGATCGCCGGGCTTGGCGTCGCATTCATTTCGGCCCACACCGTCGCCACCGAGCTCGACGAGCGGCGGCTGGTGATCCTGGATGTCGAGGGCCTGCCTGTGGTGCGGCAGTGGTTCGTGGTCAGCCGCAAGGACAAGGTCCTGCTGCCGCCCGCCCAGGCGATGCTGGACTTTCTCAAGGCGGAGGGACCGCATTTCCTGCCGCGCACGCATGGCCGGATGCGGCTGACCCGCCCTTCGCCGCGCGGCAAGCGCGGCTGAACGCAGAGTACAGGCGGTTCTGATCCGCTGAGCTCGACCTTCCGCCGTCGAGAGATTTCTGAAGCTCGGCGATACGAAAAACCGCCCCCTCACCCGGATTGCTGCGCAATCCGACCTCTCCCCGCGCGCAGGGCGAGGTAAGGCCGAGCGCGAGACTGAGACTTTCAACTGCGCGCACCAGTGTGGGTCCTGCCGCCAGCCGAAGGACAGCACGCTCCCTCTCCCCGCCCTTCGCGGGGAGAGGGTCGGGGCGAGGGGCAGACACAGGCACCGAGCCCTTCAAAGACAAAAGCGCGCGCCCGGAGGCGCGCGCCAGTCTTGCTCGGGTAGATCAGGTTCTGGATCAGGCGGCCTTGGCGAGGCCGACGCGCGCCCAGATTTCGGCGAGCGCCTGCACCAGATGTTCGATGTCGGCATCAGTGTGCTGCGGCGACGGCGTGATCCGCAGCCGCTCGGTGCCGCGCGGCCCGGTCGGATAGTTGATCGGCTGCACATAGATGCCGGAGCGGTTGG
>NZ_JAMKBZ010000013.1:0-144868 GCF_053772255.1 Rhodopseudomonas parapalustris
TGCGCTGGTTCAAACGGCTTTTGCGTGCCCTGCTGATGATGCTGTCACTCCGACTCGAAGCCGCCCGACACCCCTAAATCAATCCAGTTCAGCAAACTTCACGGACGACTGAATATCAACACACTCTAGCGTCATCGCCCGGCTTGTCCGGGCGACCAAGTATTCCAGAGCGCTTCCGCAGATCACGAGCGCTCTGGGATACTGGGCCCTCCGCTTTCGCGGAGGGTGACGGCTATGGAGATATGACAGTCGCCTCGTGTAGTCTCAACGCGTTAAGTCTTCTTCGGCTTCACCGGCCGCTTCGGCTGCGGGCGTTTGGCGGCGACGCGGCGGGGGGAGCGGGCGACGCGTTTGTGGACGCCGGTGGCGACTTCGCGTTTGGCCTTGGCTGGCGGCTTCGGGCCGCGGGCCAATTCCAACAGCATCCGCAGCGCTTCCACCACGGAGCGTTGGCGGACGTTGCTGCGGCCGATCGCGCCGAAACGCTGCTCGCGATGCGAGATCCGCCCGTCGCGCGCCGCCACGGCGAAGTGCACCAGGCCGACCGGCTTGCCGGGCGTTGCGCCACCGGGACCGGCGATCCCAGTGATCGACACCGCGAGATCGACGTCGGCGTTCTCCAGCGCGCCGACCGCCATGGCGATCGCGGTTTCCTTGCTGACGGCGCCGAAGGTGTTGAGCGTGGCGTTCTCGACGCCGAGCAGATCGTGCTTGGCGGCGTTGGAATAGGTCACGAAGCCGCGGTCGATGACGTCGGACGAGCCGGGGATGTCGGTCAGCGCGCCGGCGACCAGACCGCCGGTGCAGGACTCGGCGGTCGCGATCATCAGCTTGCGCGAGCGGCAGAGGTCGAGCAACGAGCGGGCGAGGGCGCGGGCGTCGTTGCTGCTCATCGTCAGCCGGCCAGCCCGTCGGCGCCCCAGGGAAGCCGGATGGTTGCGGATGCGGTCGCCGCGATGCCTTCCTCGCGGCCGGTGAAGCCGAGCTTCTCGCTGGTGGTGGCCTTCACCGCGACGCGTGACACCGGTACGCCGGTGATCTCGGCGATGCGCTGACGCATCGCGTCGCGCAGCGGGCCGATCTTCGGCCGCTCGCAGATCATCGTCACTTCGAGATTGGCGATGCGGCCGCCGCGCGCGGTGACGCGGTCGATCGCGTATTTGAGGAATTTGTCGGATGCCGCGCCCTTCCACTGCGGGTCGGTCGGCGGGAAGTGGGAGCCGATATCGCCGTCCGCCAGCGCGCCGAGGATCGCATCGACCAGCGCGTGCAGGCCGACGTCGCCGTCGGAATGCGCCAGGAAGCCACGGCTGTGCGGCACCTTCAGCCCGCACAACCAGACGTGGTCGCCTTCGCCGAAAGCGTGGACGTCGTAGCCGGTGCCGGTGCGGATGTCGCCGAGCGTGGCCATCAGCCGGCTTTCCTCGCGCGCGAAATCTTCCGGGGTGGTCATCTTCATGTTGTTAGCATCGCCCTCGAAGGTCGACACCGTCAATCCCGCCCACTCGGCGATCGCGGCGTCGTCGGTGAAATCGTCCCGGCCGTCACGGGCGGCGCGGCGGTGTGCGTCGAGGATGACATCGAAGCGGAACGCCTGCGGAGTCTGAGCGATTCGCAAGGCCGCCCGGTCCGGCGTCGCGTCGACCGCGCCACTGCCGTCGACCTGCTTGATCGTGTCAGTCACTGCGACGACCGGCAGCGCGGCGCCGGTGGCGCCGGCGGCGGTAATCGCGCGCGAGATCAGCGCCGGAGTGACGAAGCAGCGCGCCGCGTCGTGGATCAGTACGATGTCCGGCTTCATTTCGGCCAACGCCTCCAGGCCGGCGCGCACCGAGGCCTGCCGAGTCGCGCCGCCACCGACGGCCGGGCGGAAGTTCAGGCCCGCTACGGCGGTATTGAACATCTCGGTGTCGTCCGGATTCGTTACCGGCTGCACCGCCATTACCCCCGGATGGGCGCAGAACGGCTCCATCGCCCGGGCGATCACGGGCCGGCCGGCAAGGGTGCGGTATTGCTTGGGGCCGCCCGCGCCGGCGCGCAGACCGCGACCGGCGGCGACGATGATGGCAGCAGTACGTGGTGAGTTCGGCATCGGATCAATTGATACGGAATTGGGATAGCCTGCGCTGGTCGCGCCAGCTCTCAGCCCTTACCACGCCAGGCCAGGAAAGCAGCATGATTCCATCGCCGCAGCCGTGAGGGCCCGGGGACAATTGCTGCAATGCACTTGCATGTCAGATATGATTGGCTAAACTGTAGGCAATCATCTACAATGCTCAAACATTGAGCGAGGCCCAGCCTGCAACTGCGCTGGCTATAGAATGAGCAACTTGTGACGCGCCCGACTGTAACAGGTTCGCCGCCTTTGAGGATTGGCAATATTGCGGTGCCTGACCCGGTGTTTCTGGCGCCGATGACAGGCATTACCGATGCGCCGTTCCGTCGGCAAGTCGCGGAGCTGGGTGCCGGGCTGGTGGTATCGGAGATGACTGCCAGCGAAGATCTGGTGGCCGGTCGTCGGATGTCGGTGCGTCGCTGCGACAAGGTCGGGCAGGGGCCGCACGTTGTGCAGCTCGCAGGCTGCGAGGCGCGCTGGATGGCCGAGGGCGCCCGGATCGCAGAAGCCGGCGGCGCCGACATCATCGACATCAACATGGGCTGCCCGGCGCGGCACGTCACCGGCGGTCTATCCGGCTCGGCGTTGATGCGCGATCTCGATCATGCGCTGACGCTGATCGAGGCGACGATCGGCGCGGTACGGGTGCCGGTGACGCTGAAGATGCGGCTCGGCTGGGACGATCGCTCGCGCAACGCGCCGGAATTGGCGCGGCGTGCGCAGGACGCCGGGGTGCAGCTCGTGACCGTGCACGGCCGGACGAGGCAGCAATTCTACAAGGGCGAAGCCGATTGGGACGCGGTGCGCGCCGTTCGAGACGCGATCTCGATTCCGTTGGTCGTGAACGGCGACATCACTTGCCACGCCACCGCGGTTGAAGCGCTGAAGCGCTCTGGTGCCGATGCGGTGATGATCGGGCGCGGCGCGCAAGGGCGCCCGTGGCTGCCAGGGCAGGTCGGCCGGCAACTCACCACCGGGCAGGCCGAAGCCGAGCCGCCGCTCGCTGTGCAGCGCGATTACTTGCACACGCTCTACGATGACATCCTGGCGCTGTACGGCGTCAAGATCGGGCTGCGTCACGCGCGCAAGCATCTCGGTTGGTCGCTCGAGGTCGCCGCTTTGACCGCCGGCGCCGCACCGGAGGTGCTCAAGAGCTGGCGCGCCGCCATTCTGACCGAAGAGAATCCGGCCCGCGTGCACGGTGCGCTCGCCGCTGCCTACGATGATTTCGCCTGGAGGGCCGCCGCATGAACGCCATCGTCGAACCGCGCCGGGCGCAGCCGACCGACAGCGATGCAATTCTCAACGCGCTGCCGAATCCGGTGCTGCTGGTCGGTCCCGACGGCAAGATCATCGATGCGAACATGGCGGCGGAGTCGTTCTTCGAGATTTCGACGCAATTGCTTCGACGGCAGTCGCTGACCGATCTTGTGCCGTTCGGCAGTCCGCTATTGGCGCTAATCGAACAGGTCCGGGTGGGAAATTCGCCCGTCAACGAATACAAGGTCGATCTCGGCACGCCGCGGATCGGCGCCGACCGTCAGGTCGATCTGCACGTTGCGCCGCTGAACGAGCGGCCCGGCCACATTGTGGTGATGCTGCAGGAGCGCACCATCGCCGACAAGATGGACCGACAGCTCACTCACCGCAGCGCGGCGCGCTCGGTGATCGCGCTGGCCGCGATGCTGGCACACGAGATCAAGAATCCGCTGTCCGGCATTCGTGGCGCAGCGCAACTGCTCGAACAGCAGGCCTCCGCCGAGGATCGCATGCTCACCCGGCTGATCTGCGACGAAGCCGACCGCATCGTCACGCTGGTCGACCGGATGGAAGTGTTCGGCGACGACCGCCCGGTGGCGCGCGGACCGGTCAATATTCATTCGGTGCTCGATCATGTGAAGCGGCTGGCGCAGTCTGGCTTTGCTCGCAACATCAGGTTCATCGAGGACTACGACCCGTCGCTGCCGCCGGTGCTCGCCAATCAGGATCAACTGATCCAGGTGTTCCTCAATCTGGTGAAGAATGCCGCCGAGGCCGTGGTCGACCTCGGCTCCGACGCTGAAATCCAACTGACCACCGCATTCCGTCCGGGGGTGCGGCTGTCGGTGCCGGGCAAGAAGACGCGGGTGTCGCTGCCACTCGAATTCTGCGTCCGAGACAACGGTCCGGGCGTGCCCGAGGATTTGCTGCCGAACCTGTTCGATCCGTTCGTCACCACCAAGCCGTCGGGGTCCGGCCTCGGCCTGGCGCTGGTCGCGAAGATCGTCGGCGATCACGGCGGGATCATCGAATGCGAATCCCAGCCGCGCAAAACGACCTTCCGGGTGCTGATGCCGATGTTCAACACCGCCAAGGCCCTTCAATCCCCGAACGGCGAGGACGCGCCGGCGTCGTCCGATGCCTCACAGACTGCAAGATGAGGACTCCCAATGCCAGCAGGTAGTATTCTCGTCGCGGATGACGACACCGCGATCCGCACGGTGCTCAATCAGGCGCTGTCGCGCGCCGGCTACGAGGTGCGGCTGACCGGCAACGCCGCGACGCTGTGGCGCTGGGTGAGTCAGGGCGAGGGCGATCTGGTGATCACCGACGTGGTGATGCCGGACGAGAACGCGTTCGACCTGTTGCCGCGGATCAAGAAGCTGCGGCCGAACCTGCCGGTCATCGTGATGAGCGCGCAGAACACCTTCATGACCGCGATCCGCGCGTCCGAGAAGGGCGCCTACGAGTATCTGCCGAAGCCGTTCGATCTGAAGGAGCTGATCGCGATCGTCGGCCGCGCGCTGGCGGAGCCGAAGGAACGCATCTCGAGCGCCAACGACGATGGCGAATTCGATTCGATTCCGCTGGTCGGCCGATCGCCGGCGATGCAGGAAATCTACCGGGTGCTGGCCCGGCTGATGCAGACCGATCTGACGGTGATGATCACCGGCGAGTCCGGCACCGGCAAGGAACTGGTGTCGCGGGCGCTGCACGATTACGGCAAGCGCCGCAACGGTCCGTTCGTGGCCGTCAACATGGCGGCGATCCCGCGTGACCTGATCGAATCGGAGTTGTTCGGCCACGAGCGCGGCGCGTTCACCGGCGCCAACACGCGGGCCTCCGGCCGGTTCGAACAGGCCGAGGGCGGCACGCTGTTTCTCGACGAAATCGGCGACATGCCGATGGAAGCCCAGACCCGGCTGCTGCGGGTGCTGCAGCAGGGCGAGTACACCACCGTCGGCGGCCGCACTCCGATCAAGACCGACGTCCGCATCGTCGCGGCCTCGAACAAGGATCTGCGTGTCCTGATCCAGCAGGGCCTGTTCCGCGAAGACCTGTTCTTCCGCCTCAACGTCGTGCCGTTGCGGCTACCGCCGCTGCGTGAGCACATCGAGGATCTGCCGGATCTGGTGCGGCACTTCTTCGCCCTCGCCGAAAAGGACGGCCTGCCGGCCAAGAAGCTCGACGCCGCCGCGCTCGAGCGGCTGAAGCAGCACCGCTGGCCGGGCAACGTCCGCGAACTGGAGAATCTGGCCCGGCGGCTGGCCGCGCTGTACCCGCAGGAGGTGATTACCTCCTCGGTGATCGACGGGGAATTGGCGCCGCCGCCGGTCGTGGCGGGCGGCAGCGCGCCGCAGACCGTCGACAATCTCGGCGGTGCGGTCGAAATGTATCTGTCGTCGCACTTTTCGGGCTTCCCGAATGGCGTGCCGCCGCCCGGCCTCTACCACCGGGTGCTGCGCGAGATCGAGGTGCCGCTGCTCACGGCCGCCCTGGCTGCGACTCGCGGCAATCAGATCCGCGCGGCCGATCTGCTCGGTCTCAACCGAAATACCTTGCGCAAGAAGATCCGCGACCTCGACATCCAAGTCTATCGCACCGGCGGCTGAGACGGGGCGACAAGGGTTTTCGGCGTTTCCGACGTGGACTGCGGACACGCCCGAGGTTGCTCGGGCGCTGCGCCCCGATATTGTCGCAATTGAGCAACATTGTTGTAGGAATGCATCACATGGTCCGCCGCCCCCGGCGGTTGCCGCCCGCATTCATTGATTATTGCCGGAATGAGCAGCGCAGAGACGTCGACCCAACCCGTTGACGACCCGTCGATCGCGGAGCCGCGGATGCGCACTTGGCGTAAGCTGCTGGCGCCGATCGCCGTTGGCGTGGCGCTGCTGTCGGCCTTCCTGACCTTCATCGTTCTGACCGGCCTGACGCCGATCTCGCCCAGCCGCGAGGTCGTCGTCACCTTCCTGCTGATCAACGGCGCCACCATTCTGCTGCTGGTCGCGATCATTGCGCGCGAGGTCTGGAAAGTTGTCCAGGCTCGCCGGCGGGGGCGGGCGGCGTCACGCCTGCACATCCAGATCGTCAGCCTGTTCTCGGTGATCGCGGTGCTGCCGGCGGTGCTGGTCTCGATCGTCGCCAATGTCACCCTTGACCGCGGTCTCGACCGGCTATTCTCTGGCCCGACCCGGGCGGTGATCCAGAACTCGCTGATCGTCGCCAACGCCTATCTGCACGAGCACGGCCAGCTCATCCGCGGTGACATCCTCGGCATGGCCAACGACATCTCGCACGCCCGGGCCCTGTTCGACCTCGACCGCAAATCCTTCCGCGAATTCCTGACCAACGACGCCGCGACCCGCAATCTGCCGGGCGCGATGCTGATCGACAAAGATCGCCACATCCTGGAAGCGGCACAGAACGGCATTCGCCGCGACTTCGACGTTCCGGCACCGGAGTTTCTGAAGAACGTCGACGACACCGAACCGCAGATCGCGGTGTTCATCGAGGCCAACTACGTCGCAGCCGTGATCCGGTTGAAGGGCTTCGAAGACACCTTCCTGTACGTCGCGCGTTTCCTCGATCCGCATGTCGTCGCCCAGTTGCGCCAGACTCAGGCCAGTGTCGCCGAATATTCCGAACTCGAAGCCCGGCGACTCGGCGTCCAAGTCGCGTTCGCGCTGATGTTCACGGTGATCGCGCTCACCGTGCTGATGTCGGCGGTGCTGATCGGCTTGAACTTCGCCAACTGGCTGGTGGCGCCGATTCGCCGCTTGATGGGCGCGGCGCATCTGGTTTCGACCGGCGACCTGCACGTTCAGGTGCCGGTGTCGAAATCCGAGGGCGACCTGTCGCAGCTCGGTATGACCTTCAACAAGATGACCCAGGAGCTGCGCACCCAGCGCGACGAACTGGTCAGTGCCAGCGAACTGATCGACAGCCGCCGCCGATTCATCGAGGCGGTGCTGTCGTCGGCCAGCGCCGGCATCATCGGCGTCGACGGCTCGCTCAGCATCGGCATCCTCAACCGCTCGGCCGAAAAGCTGATCGGTCATGCCGAGGCCGAGGCGCTCGGTCACCCGCTGTCCGAAGTCATCCCCGAGCTCGACGAGATGATGGCGAGCGCGCGCGAAGGAGCGCAACGGCTGGTGCAGGGCCAGATCACCATCACCCGTGACGGCCGCGAGCGTATCCTCAACGTTCGCGTCACCGCCGAACAGACCGGCCACACCAGCGACAGCTACATCATCACCCTCGACGACATCACCGAGCTGGTGTCGGCGCAGCGCACCTCGGCCTGGGGCGACGTCGCGCGCCGGATCGCGCACGAGATCAAGAATCCGCTTACGCCGATTCAGCTCTCCGCAGAGCGGATCAAGCGCAAATTCGGCAAGGTGATCGTCGACGACAAGAGCATCTTCGAGCAGTGCACCGATACGATCGTGCGCCAGGTGGACGACATCCGCCGCATGGTCGATGAATTCTCGCGCTTTGCACGGATGCCGAAGCCGGTGATCGAAGGCGAGGACGTCGGCGACACGGTGCGCCAGGTCGTGTTCCTGATGCGGGTCGGTCACCCAGACGTCGACATCGAGGCCGAGATCAAGGACGAGCCGCTGCATGCACGGTTCGATCGCCGCCTGATCTCGCAGGCTCTGACCAACATCATCAAGAACGCCACCGAAGCGATCGAGGCAGTGCCGGAGGAGGAGCTCGGCAAGGGCAAGATCGAAGTGGTAGCGGCGCGCGAAGGCGACGATGTCGTGATCGACGTGATCGACAACGGCATCGGTCTACCGAAAGAAAGCCGCTCGCGCCTGCTCGAACCCTACGTCACCACGCGTGAGAAAGGCACCGGCCTTGGTCTGGCGATCGTCGGACGGGTGCTGGTCGATCACGGTGGCGGAATTGAACTCAATGACGCATCCCACGTTCGTCCTGGCCAGCGCGGTGCATGGATGCGCCTCCGATTCTCGATGTCCGGTCAGCCGGCATCGCCTCCCGGATCGGGTGAACCAAAACAGCAGGCCGAGAACGAACCAAGGATAGCGGCTGCCAGCGGCAGCTAAAGCGACAGGCGCGACCATGGCGAATGACATTCTGATCGTCGACGATGAAGCGGATATCCGCGATCTCGTTGCTGGTATTCTCGAAGATGAAGGCTTTTCCACCCGCACGGCGCGTGACAGCGATTCGGCGCTGGCCGAGATCGCCAACCGGCGGCCCAATCTGGTTTTCCTCGACATCTGGCTGCAGGGCAGCAAGCTGGACGGTCTGCAATTGCTGGAGCAGATCAAGAAGGACCACACCGACGTGCCGGTGGTGATGATCTCCGGCCACGGCAACATCGAAACCGCGGTGGCGGCGATCAAGCGCGGCGCTTACGACTTCATCGAGAAGCCGTTCAAATCCGACCGGCTGATTCTGGTGGCGACGCGCGCGCTGGAAACGTCGCGGCTCAAGCGCGAGGTGCGCGAGCTCAAGCAACTTGCGCCGTCTGCATCGACGCTGGTCGGCCGCTCCGCCTGCATCAATCAGCTCCGCCAGACCATCGACCGCGCCGCCAAGGCCAACAGCCGCATCCTGATCGTCGGGCCGTCCGGCGCCGGCAAAGAGCTCGCGGCGCGGACGCTGCACAATTCATCCTCGCGTGCCGACGGGCCGTTCGTGGTGATCAACGCCGCAGCGATCACGCCTGAAAAGATGGAAATCGAACTGTTCGGCGTCGAAGCCAACGGCGAGCATTCGCGCAAAGCCGGTGCGCTCGAAGAGGCCCACGGCGGCACGCTGTTCATCGACGAAATCGCCGACATGCCGCGCGAGACCCAGAACAAGATTCTGCGCGTGCTGGTCGAGCAGACCTTCCAGCGCTGCGGCGGCACCACCAGGGTCAATGTCGACGTCCGGATTATCTCCTCGACCGCGCGCAACCTCGAAGAGGAGATCGCGGTCGGGCGGTTCCGTGAGGATCTGTATCACCGGCTGTCGGTCGTGCCGATCCGCGTTCCGCCGCTGTCGGAGCGCCGCGACGACATTCCGGAACTGATCGAGTACTTCATGGAGCAGATCTCGGCGGCGACGGGCCTGCCGCGTCGGCAGATCGGCCAGGACGCGATGGCGGTGCTGCAGTCGCACGTCTGGCCCGGCAACGTTCGGCAGCTTCGCAACAATGTCGAGCGCCTGATGATCCTCGCAGGCGGCGGTCCTGATGCTGTGATCACCGCCGACATGCTGCCGCAAGACGTCGGCTCGATGGTACCGACGATGCCGACCGGCAACAACGGCGAGCACATCATGGGCCTGCCGCTGCGCGAGGCCCGTGAAGCGTTCGAGCGCGACTATCTGATCGCGCAGATCAGCCGGTTCTCCGGCAACATCTCGCGCACCGCCGAATTCGTCGGCATGGAGCGCTCCGCGCTGCATCGCAAGCTCAAGGCGCTCGGCGTCGGCTAGCCAGGTTTTCCACGCACGTCTTCAACATCTTGGACTGGATCGATGTCGCGCATCGCCTATGTCAACGGCCGCTATCTCGATATGCGGGATGCATCGGTCAACATCGAGGATCGCGGCTATCAGTTCGCCGATGGCGTGTACGAGGTGTGCGAAGTGCGCGGCGGCAAGCTGGTCGACATGTCGCGTCACCTGGCGCGGCTGCAGCGTTCGCTCCGTGAGTTACGCATCACCGAGCCGATGCCGCTGGCGGCTCTGTCGGTCGTGATGCACCAAGTGGTGCGGCGCAATCGGGTGAATCAAGGCATCGTCTATCTGCAGGTCACCCGCGGCGTCGCGCGGCGCGATCACGGCTTTCCAGTCACGCCGGTGAAGCCGGCCGTGGTGGTGACCGCGCGCAGTCTCGATCCCTCCAAGGGCCAGGCGAATGCGGCCCGTGGAATCAAGGTGATCACGCTGCCGGAGAACCGCTGGCCGCGGGTCGATATCAAGTCGACGGCGCTGCTTCCGAACGTGCTCGCCAAACAGGCGGCACGCGACGCTGGCGCCTATGAGGCGTGGTACGTGGATCGCGACGGGTTCGTCACCGAAGGCGCGTCGAGCAATGCCTGGATCGTCACCAAGGAGGGGCGGGTGGTGACCCGCTCGGCCGATGCCGGAATCCTTGCGGGCGTGACCAGAGCGGTGCTGATCGATGCCTTCGAGGCGCTCCAGGTTCGCTTCGAGGAGCGGCCGTTTACGCCTGCCGAAGCAGCCGGTGCCACGGAGGCGTTCGTCACTGCGTCCAGTCAGATCGTAATGCCCGTTGTGGCGATCGACGGCCAACCGATCGGTGACGGCAAGCCCGGCGCATTGGTCAAACGTCTAAGAGAGCAGTTTCACCGTTTTGCTGAGTTTTCCTGAGCTTTGCGGCGCAGAGAGCACTCCTTCCGGGTTTTAGTTGCTTGCTTAAAAGCCATGCCTACCCTCTAATCGGATCGTCGGCTTTCGGAGGGGGATCTCGGAGAAGTCGGCAACCGGGGCGAAACTCCGACAGAGAGACGCGCACCGGCAAGAAAAGACAAAACCAATTGCGGGATAAAAAATGGCGGCAGACCGCGCACAAAACCTTCAAGACACTTTCCTCAACCACGTACGCAAGACGAAGACTCCCCTGACGATCTTCTTGGTCAACGGGGTGAAGTTGCAGGGTATTGTCACCTGGTTCGATAATTTTTGCCTTTTGCTGCGGCGCGACGGTCATTCGCAGCTCGTCTACAAGCATGCGATCTCGACGATCATGCCAGGTGCGCCGATCCAGTTGTTCGAAAGCGGCGAGGACTCGCCAGCTTGAGGCGGGCCTGATTGGAACCGCGCAGCATTGACGGGAGCGTCGATCGTCCGCGATCGGGGCAGGGTGGGGAGACCGGGCGAGTCATCGTCGTCGGTCCTTACTTACGCATGCGCCGGAGCGATCCGGACGCGCCGGATACGGCCGTTCGTGACAGCGACGCGCGGCTCGACGAAGCCGCAGGTCTGGCCCGTGCTATCGACCTCGACGTCGTGGAGGCCGTGCTCACCCCGATCAGCCAGATTCGTCCGGCGACCTATCTCGGCAAGGGGAAGGTCGAGGAGATCATCGCCCTGATTGCCGGACACGGCGCCGATCTGGTGGTGATGGACTGCGCGTTGTCGCCGATCCAGCAGCGCAACCTGGAGAAGGCCTGGAATGCCAAGGTGCTCGACCGCACCGGCCTCATCCTGGAAATCTTTGGACGCCGCGCCAAGACGCGCGAAGGCACGCTGCAAGTCGAGCTGGCGCATCTCAACTATCAGCGTTCGCGACTGGTACGTTCCTGGACCCATCTCGAACGCCAGCGCGGCGGATTCGGTTTCATGGGCGGTCCGGGCGAAACTCAGATCGAGGCCGACCGCCGGCTGATCGGCGAACGCATCACCAAACTGGAAGCCGAGCTGAAGAAGGTGCAGGCGACGCGCCGGCTGCACCGCGCCGGCCGTCAGCGCGTTCCTTATCGCGTGGTTGCGCTGGTCGGCTACACCAACGCCGGCAAGTCGACGCTGTTCAACCGGCTGACGCGTGCCGACGTGCAGGCCGCCGATATGCTGTTCGCGACGCTCGATCCGACGTTGCGCGCGATTCAGCTTCCGCACGGCGGCAAGGCGATGCTGTCCGACACGGTCGGCTTCATCTCCAATCTGCCGACGCAACTCGTGGCCGCGTTCCGCGCCACGCTCGAAGAGGTGCTGGAAGCCGATCTGATCCTGCACGTTCGCGACATCAGCCACGAGGACGCGGAGGCCCAGCAGCACGACGTCGACAACGTGCTGCGCCAGCTTGGCGTCGACGTTGCGAGTGGGCGGGTGGTCGAGGTCTGGAATAAGATCGACCGATTCGAGCCCGAGCAGCGTGACGAGCTGAAAAACATCGCGGCCCGCCGGCCGGCGGAGCATCCATGCCTGCTGGTGTCGGCGGTGAGCGGCGAGGGAGTCGACGAGCTCCTGCTCGCGGTAGAGCAGCGTCTGGCGGCGACCCGTACCGTGCTCGATCTGTCGATCGACGCTGCCGATGGAGCCGGTGTGAGCTGGTTGCATCGTAACGCCGAGGTGCTGGCCAAAGACCTCGTCGACGGTCGTTACGACATGACGGTGCGGGTCGAGGACAACAAGCGAGACGTCGTGATCGAGCGTTTCGGCGCCGTGCCGCGGCCGGAATGAGTGGACGAATCGGCGCTCGCAAAGAGCGCCGCCGGCACCGATTTCGACACCGCGCGCGAAGGCTTTTCGGGCGCTCCGAAAACTCCGTGTAAGTCCTTGGAAAAACGGGCGGAAAAACCTTCGAAAACGGCGTTCGAAAGGGTGGTTTGCAACACCCCGATACGCTATACGAATCTGATCAGATTCTGACCGGAATTCACCCTTGTCCGACAAAGACGACGAGAAGCCCGGGGAGCCGCTGGCGCCCTCGGATATTCGCCCCGTATCCATTCTCGACGAGATGAAGCGCAGCTATCTCGATTACGCGATGAGCGTGATCGTGGCGCGAGCGCTGCCGGATGCGCGCGACGGGTTGAAGCCGGTGCATCGCCGCATCCTCTACGGCATGTACGAGAACGGCTTCGAGTGGAACAAACCGTATCGCAAGTCGGCACGTACCGTCGGCGACGTCATCGGTAAGTATCACCCGCACGGCGACCAGTCGGTGTACGACGCGCTGGTCCGCATGGCGCAAGACTTCTCGATGCGGGTGCCGCTGATCGACGGTCAGGGTAATTTCGGTTCGGTCGACGGCGATATGCCGGCGGCGATGCGGTACACCGAATCGCGTCTGACCAAGATCGCGCAGACGCTGCTCGACGATATCGACAAGGATACCGTCGACTTCCAGCCGAACTACGACAACTCGGAAAGAGAGCCGCAGGTTCTTCCTGCCAAGTTCCCGAACCTGCTCGTCAATGGCGCTGGCGGCATCGCGGTCGGCATGGCGACCAATATCCCGCCGCACAATCTCGGCGAGGTGATCGACGCTTGTATCGCGCTGATCGACGATCCGGCGCTGACGATCGACGATCTCAACAAGATCGTGCCGGGTCCGGACTTCCCGACCGGCGGCATCATTCTCGGCCGATCGGGCATTCGCTCTGCTTATCAGACCGGCCGCGGCTCGATCGTGATGCGCGGCAAGGTCGAGATCGAGACCGTCCGCAAGGACCGCGAAGCGATCATCGTCTCCGAGATTCCGTATCAGGTGAACAAGGCGACGATGGTCGAGCGCATCGCCGAACTGGTACGCGAAAAGAAGATTGAAGGCATCGGCGATCTGCGCGACGAGAGCGATCGTGACGGCTTCCGTGTCGTGATCGAGCTGCGCCGCGACGCGGTGCCGGAAGTGGTGCTCAATCAGCTCTACAAGTTCACTCCGCTGCAGACCAATTTCGGCGCCAACATGGTGGCGCTCGACGGCGGTCGGCCGCAGTTGATGAATCTGAAGGATCTGCTGACGGTTTTCGTCGCGTTCCGCGAACAGGTCGTCACCCGCCGCACCAAATTCCTGCTCAACAAGGCACGCGACCGCGCCCATATCCTCGTCGGCCTCGCGATCGCGGTGGCGAATATCGACGAGATCATTCGCGTGATCCGTAATTCGCCCGACCCGAACACGGCGCGTGAAACCCTGATGTCGCGCGACTGGCCGGCGGCCGATGTCGCGGCGATGATCACGCTGATCGACGATCCGCGTCACAAGCTCAACCCGGACGGCACCGCGCGGCTGTCGTTCGAGCAGGCCAAGGCGATTCTGGACCTGCGGCTGCAGCGCCTCACCGCGCTGGGACGTGAAGAAATTTCCGAAGAGCTCGACAAGCTCGCGGTGGAGATCGCCGACTATCTGGAAATCCTGCGCTCGCGCGCGCGGGTGCAGACGATCGTCAAGACCGAGCTCGGCGAGGTCCGCGCCGAGTTCGCGACGCCGCGCCGGACCGTGATCGTCGAGCAGGAAGGTGAGGTCGAAGACGAAGACCTGATCCAGCGCGAGGACATGGTGGTGACCGTGTCGCACGCCGGCTACATCAAGCGGGTGCCGCTGTCGACCTACCGGGCGCAGCGCCGCGGCGGTAAGGGCCGCTCCGGCATGGCGACCCGCGATGAGGACTTCGTCAGCCGGCTGTTCGTTGCCTCGACTCATACGCCGGTGCTGTTCTTCTCGTCGCGCGGCCAAGTCTACAAGGAGAAGGTCTGGCGGTTGCCGCTGGCGCCGCCGAACGGCCGCGGCAAGGCGCTGATCAACATTCTGCCGCTGGAGCAGGGCGAGCGCATCACCACCATCATGCCGCTTCCTGAGGACGAAGCCTCCTGGAGCGAGCTCGACGTGATGTTCGCCACCACCGGCGGCAACGTCCGCCGCAACAAGCTGTCCGACTTTGTCGACGTGCGCCGTTCCGGCATCATCGCGATGAAGCTCGACGACGGCGAGGCGATCGTCGACGTGCAGATCTGTACCGAGCGCGACGACGTGCTGCTGACGGCCGCCGGCGGCCAGTGCATCCGTTTCCCGGTGCCGGACGTCCGCGTGTTCAGCGGTCGCACCTCGATGGGCGTACGCGGTATCGCGTTGTCTTCCGGCGACAAGGTGATCTCGCTCTGCATTTTGCGTCACTTCGAAGCGACGCCCGCCGAGCGCTCGACCTATCTGAAGCAGTCCGGTGCGATTCGCCGCGCCGCGACCGGCGAAGAGAACGAGCCGATCGAGGCGCCGGAGGTCGAGGCCGAGGAGGGCGACGCCTCAGCGGCGCTGTCGCCGGAGCGTTACGCCGATATGTCGGCGTCGGAGCAGTTCGTGCTGACGATCTCCGAGAACGGCTACGGCAAGCGGACCTCGTCGTTCGAGTACCGCACTACCGGGCGCGGCGGCAAAGGCATCGTCGCGATGTCGGTGAATGGCCGTAATGGCAAGCTGGTGGCGTCGTTCCCGGTGGAGGATTCCGACCAGATCATGCTGGTGACCGACAATGGTCAGCTCATCCGTTGCCCGGTCGAAGGCATCCGGGTCGCTGGTCGTTCGACCCAGGGCGTGATCGTGTTCGACACCGCAGACGACGAGAAGGTCGTGTCGGTCGAGCGCATTCCAGAAACCGACGAAGGCGAGAACGGCAACGGCGGTTAGTCCGCTTTGCCGCCCCGGTCAGGCGAGGCTAGGGCGCTCAGCAGCGCCTTCGCGGTGTCGTCGGGAAATTCCTCGTAGAATGACAGCTTGCCTCGCGGCAGCACTGTCGCGCTGACATTGATCTGCGCGGCGAGGGTGGCCATCTCCGCCTTGGATTTGCGCGGGGTAGACTCGCCGTGCAGCAGCAGGATCTTTCCTGGTACTCGGCGTGCGGCGGCCAGGTATTCGTCGCGCGTCGTGAACAGAGCGAGCTCGCCGGTGACGAAGCGGAACGACGCATAGCGCGCGCCGCGCGCCTCGGTGACGCGGCGCTTGTGAAAACCGAACGCCCAGCCGTTGTTGAAGAGGGCGCATCTCGCTCCGGGTTGAAATCGAGCTGAGTGCGGGCAGCAGCAACAGGGGCGGCCCGGATCCGAACTGGGTTACGCCGAGCTGCACCAGCCGGCCATCGGCTCGCCGATCGAGAACTTGTTCGGACCATTGCATCACATCACCATGTTACCGGTTCCGTGATGGCGATCCAAAGGATCTCGCGATGGCTGGCCCGAGAATCGAAAGACCCCCGAGGGGGCAACTCGGGGGTCTTCGGTACAGAGCGCCCTTGGAGGGAAGCGCTTTGCTTGAACCTAGCGTGGGGATAACGCCAAAACCTTAATTGCGTTCCGCGGTCACCAACCGCGCCTGACCGATCGGCGCACGGCTGGAATTGGCATTGCGCAGGCAGGACGATTCGAAGTTCGGCCAAGCCTGCTCCGAGCAGGCGGTTCCGAGCGGGCGGATGTCGAGCCGGTCACCCTTGGCCAGAGCCTGGGGCACGCTGGCTTCGACCTGCGGCGCGAAGCCCGGAAGAATAGTGACGGCCGCTGCCGCAAAGGCGGCGATCGCAATCACCGAAAGAGCCTTGATCATGGCGGTGTCCCCTGTCGTCTCGATGTCCGGCCGTTTCGGCCTGGATTGCTTTGTCGCTTCCCGATGAGGCTGGTGTACCCAGCGCTGGTTTCAGAACGTCTTCGTCGCCGCGTAATTCAGGTTTCTTCACGCCTGCGTTTTGTTTCCTGGCTTTCGGCCACATGAAACAATCCAGTAAAAACGTGAGTGTTTTCAGTTGCCTCGCGTTACTATTCAGAAGACGCGCGAACAGGCCGTCCGGTTCGATCCGTAACGCGAAATAAATCCTGTGCTCGACACGGTTTTGAAGGAACCAGCGCCGCTTGCTCCGCTCGGCGCGTCGCGCTAGACGGGCCGGATGTCACGCATCGCGCTTTATCCGGGCTCTTTCGACCCCGTCACCAACGGCCACCTCGACGTCGTCCGCCACGCCGTGGCGTTGTGCGACAAGCTCGTCGTGGCGATCGGCATTCATCCCGGCAAGAAGCCGTTGTTCACCACGGAGGAGCGCCTCGCGATGGTCGAACGGGTGTTCGGCCCGGTCGCCAAGGCGGCAGGCTGCGAGTTCGGCTGCACCACCTACGACAACCTCACCGTGACGGCGGCGGAAAAGGTGGGAGCCACCCTCATGATCCGCGGCCTCCGCGATGGCACCGATCTCGATTACGAAATGCAGATCGCCGGCATGAACGAGACCATGGCGCCGGCAATCCATACCGTCTTCTTGCCGGCTTCAGTCGGCGTGCGCCCGATCACCGCCACACTAGTGCGGCAGATCGCTGCGATGGGGGGCGACGTCTCGGCCTTCGTGCCGGCCGAAGTCGCCTCCGCCCTGCAATCCAAGTTCGCTGCCGGCTAGTCCGGCTCAACAGACCCGGAGTTTTCATGACCCGTCTGATCGGCATCTTCGCTGCGCTGCTGTTCGCTTTGCCGGCGCTGGCGCAGCCGCTTCCCGCCAATCTCGACAAGCAGAACGCGCTCGTCATCGATACCACCAAGGGCCGTATCGTGATCGCGCTGCGTGCCGACATCGCGCCCAAGCACGCCGAGCGGCTGAAGCAGCTCGCCCGCGAGGGCTTCTACAACAACGTGCCGTTCCATCGCGTGATCGGCGGCTTCATGGCGCAGACCGGCGACGGCCAGAATTTCAACGGCACCGGCGGATCGAAATATCCGAACCTGAAGCAAGAGTTTTCCAACGTGCCGTTCACCCGTGGGGTGGTCGGCATGGCGCGGCGCGGCGACAGCGTCGATAGCGCCAATTCGCAGTTCTTCATCATGTTCGCCGACGGTCCGAGCCTGAACGGCCAGTACACCGTGGTCGGCAATGTGGTGTCGGGCATGGACGTGGTCGACAAGCTGAAGAAGGCCTCTCCGGCTTCGCCCGGCGGTGCCGTCACCGATCCGGACAAGATGGTTAAGGTTCAGGTTGCGTCCGACGTCAAATAGGCAACCGCGTGCTGCCGCGCCGGCGCAGAGCAGTCGCGGTAGCCTTGGTCGCTGGGGCGATCGGTGTCTCCGTTCGTCCCGCGTTGGCGCAGAACGCGCCGATCGACAATCTCAACGCATTGTTTTCCGGGCTGAAGCAATGTTGGCGTCCGCCGCGTCTGCAGGCCGGTGATCCCGGAATGCAGATCACGGTGAGAGTCAGCTTCACGCGCGGCGGCGTGATCCTCGGCAAGCCGCGGATCACCTTTGAAAGCCCGGAGGCCGGCCGGGACGACAGCCTGGCCTATCGCGTCGCGGTGATGGAGGCGTTGCAACGATGCACGCCGCTGCCGTTCACGCCCTCTATGGGGGGCGGTGTCGCCGGACGTCCATTCACGCTGCGGTTCGACGATCGCAGACTCATTCCCAAACCAACAGAGAAGAGAGCATGGCTGACAACGACAACATCCTGATCCTGGAAACCACCCAGGGCACCGTGAAGATCGAAATGCGCCCGGATCTGGCGCCGAACCACGTCGCCCGGATCAAGGAACTGGTGCGCGAGGGCTTCTACGACGGCATCGTGTTCCACCGCGTAATCGAAGGTTTCATGGCGCAGACCGGCTGCCCGCAGGGCACCGGCATGGGCGGCTCCGGAACCAAGCTGAAGGCCGAGTTCAACGCCGAGCCGCACGTCCGCGGCACCGCGTCGATGGCCCGCGCTGCCAACCCGGACTCCGGTGACAGCCAGTTCTTCATCTGCTTCGACGATGCCCGCTTCCTCGACAAGCAGTACACCGTCTGGGGCAAGGTGACCGAAGGCATGGAAAACGTCGACAAGATCAAGCGCGGCGAGCCGGTGAAGGATCCGGACAAGATCGTCAAGGCGACCATCGCGGCCGACGCGGCCTAAGCGGCGCTCGCGTCAGCCAACTAAGGCTGACGTCACTACCAAAAAGGTGTCATGCCCGGGCCTTGACCCGCCTCCGGGGCCGTAGCCCTCTTCGGCGCGGCGGAGGCCCGGGCATCCATCTTTCGAAGAGGATGGATCGCCGGATCAAGTCCGGCGATGACGGATACCGTATGCGCACCGAACTGTTCGACTTCGATCTACCCGCCGAGAACATCGCGCTGCGGCCGGTCAGCCCGCGCGATGCCGCGCGGATGCTGGTGGTGCGCCCAGGCGAGCCGCTCGAGGATCGGATCGTGCGCGACCTGCCGTCGCTGCTGTCGCCGGGCGATCAGCTCGTGGTCAACGACACGCGGGTGATTGCCGCGCAGCTCACCGGCCGCCGGATCGGCCGCGGCCCTGAGCCGAAGATCGAAGCGACGCTGATCAAGCGGCTCGACGGCGGTCGCTGGCAGGCGCTGGTCAAGCCGGCCAAGAAGCTGCTGCCGGGCGATGCCATCCGCTTCGGCCACGACGGCCGGGTCTGTCTCCTAGGCCACCTCGATGCGACCGTGGAAGCCAAGGGCGAGGCCGGCGAGGTCACGTTGGCGTTCTCGTTCCACGGGCCTGTGCTCGACCAGGCGATCGCGGAGATCGGCGCCACGCCGCTGCCGCCTTATATCGCCTCCAAGCGCGCGCCGGACGCGCAAGACGCCGCCGATTATCAGACCATGTTCGCCTCCAGCGAGGGCGCCGTTGCGGCGCCGACCGCGGGGTTGCATTTCACCGCCGACCTCGAAGCCGCGCTGGCAGCGCGTGGCGTCGGGCTGCACCGGATCACGCTGCATGTCGGGGCAGGGACCTTTCTGCCGGTGAAGGCCGAGGACACCAGCGAGCATCGCATGCACGCCGAATGGGGCACGATCAGTTCCGGCACTGCGGATGCGCTGAACGCGGCGCGTGCAGCCGGCGGCCGGATTGTCGCGGTCGGTACCACCTCGCTGCGGCTGCTCGAGAGCGCAGCGCGCGATGACGGCCGCATTGCGCCGTTCGCCGACGAGACGGCGATCTTCATCACGCCTGGTTATCGCTTCCGTGCGGTCGACGTGCTGATGACCAATTTCCACCTGCCGCGGTCGACACTGTTCATGCTGGTGTCGGCGTTCTGCGGTCTCGACACCATGCAGGCGGCCTACGCCCACGCCATTCGAACCGGCTATCGGTTCTACTCCTACGGCGACGCCAGCCTGCTGTTCCGGAACGACATCACCCCATGACCGTGCCCAATCACTTCGAACTGCTCCGAACCGACGGCGCCGCACGCACTGGCCGGCTGACCACACCGCACGGCGTGGTGCGCACCCCGGCCTTCATGCCGGTCGGCACCGCGGGTGCGATGAAGGGGCTGCACTGGCGCGAAGTGCGCGACGCCGGTGCGGACATCGTGCTCGGCAACACTTATCACCTGATGCTGCGGCCGGGCGCCGAGCGGATTGCCGCGCTCGGCGGTCTGCAGCGCTTCACCACCTGGAACGGGCCGATGCTGACTGACTCCGGCGGCTTCCAGGTGATGTCGCTGGCGCAGCTCCGTAAAGTCAACGAGCAGGCGGTGACGTTCCGCTCGCACATCGACGGCGCGGCGCTCGAATTGTCGCCGGAGCGCGCGATCGAGGTGCAGCGTCTGCTCGGCTCCGACATCGCGATGCAGCTCGACGAATGCGTGCGGCTGCCGGCCGATCGCGCCGATATCGAGCGGGCGATGCAATTGTCGCTGCGCTGGGCCGAGCGCTGCAAGCGCGCGTTCGAAACCGCGCCGGCCGGCTACATGCTGTTCGGCATCGTCCAGGGTGGCGACGTGCCCGAGCTGCGCCACGCCTCGGCGCGCGGGCTGATCGACATCGGCTTCCACGGCTACGCGATCGGCGGGCTGGCGGTCGGCGAACCGCAGGAGGTGATGCTGGAGATGATCGAGGAGGCGGCGCCGATCCTGCCAACGGATCGGCCGCGCTATCTGATGGGCGTCGGCACACCGGAAGACATATTGGAAGCGGTGGCGCGCGGCATCGACATGTTCGACTGCGTGATGCCGACCCGCAATGGTCGCCACGGCCTGGCGTTCACGCAATACGGCCCGATCAACCTGCGCAACGCCAAGCACGCCGACGACCCGCGGCCACTCGACGAAGAGAGCGACTGGCCGTCGACCCGCAACTACTCGCGGGCCTATCTGCACCATCTGGTGAAGTCGAGCGAAACCCTTGGCGCAATGCTGCTGTCGGAGATCAACACCGCTTACTATCAACGGCTGATGCGCGACATCCGCGCCGCGATCGCTGCAGGTCAGTTCGAGGAGTTCAGGCTCAGCACCCGTGCGCGATGGGAGCGGGGCGATATTGCGGCGCGCTGATCCGCTCCGGGCCCGACAAACGATGTTTGACCGCGAAACCTCCCAGCGCCCGATGTATCGAGCTAGTCAGTTGCAAGAAAAGCGTTTCACCGAATGCTTGGTGACGAAACCATAGCCGCAGGTGTCGCAGGTCCACAGATAGCTCACCACGCTCTCGGTGAGATAAGCCGATGCTTCGGCCGCGACCATCGAGTCGGCGCAGACCGGGCAGGTGGGAAGATCGCTGCCGCGTGGTGCGGGACGAGGAACGTTGGTCGACAGGACTTCAGCAATCGCCGGCATCGTGACCTCCTCATCATTCAAAAGCGTTGGACCTGATTGTTCGGTGGATCTGAATGTTCAGATACATGTTCGACCGAAGTGATCACCACCTCAGTTGCACAAACTATACACTCGGAACTCTGACGATGTCGCAACACAAATGCGTTCGTTTTGAGAAATTCGATTCTGCACTGCACGCCTTGGATGAGACAGTGTGGCGACTTCTCGATTTCGAACACGGTCGTTAGCGATTCAATTACTATTGCGGTCGGAAAGCGACCGTGATCAACCCGTCTCGAAGCCTGTCTCAGATGAGTCTTGTGCATCGCAAAGCGCCGCTTTGTCGGAGCTGTCGAGCATCTTGTTGCACCGGTCATTCCGCGAGTCGCGTCAACGCCTTAACTCTGATCAACCTGCCGAGAAAACCGCCATGTCGCAGCCGCCCCGCCGTCCCCGCACGCTGAACGATGCCCGCACCGAGGCGGAGGCCGCCTTCAAGAAGGCCACCACCAAGCCGGTGGAAGCGCCGCCGAAGCGTCAGGCGCTGCCCGGTGTGAAGGAGATGGTGTCGCTACGGATCGATCAGGCCGTGCTGGAGCATTTTCAGGAAGGCGGCCCCGGCTGGCAGGACCGCATCAACGCGGCGCTGCGCAAGGCCGCCGGACTCGACTAGCGCGAATTCCGGATCGCGGCTGCTGCGGGCGGCCGTGGTGCGCCGCGCAGATTGAGCAGGTTGCCGGTGAGGATCAGCGCAGCGCCGATCACCGTGTAGGCGTCGAGCCGCTCGCCATAGATCAGCCAGCCAGCGGTCGCCGACAGCGGCACCCGCAGGAAGTCCATCGGCACCACGATGGTGGCGTCTGCGTAAGTCAGCGCCCGCGCCATGCAGTAGTGCGAGAACGTGCCGCAGAACGCGATGATCACGATCCAGCCCCACACATAGGCGGATGGCCATTGCCACAGCCACAGCGCCGGTACCAGACCAGCGGCGCTCTGAATGATCAGCATCCAGAAGATGATCGCGAGCGTGTTCTCGGTGCGGGTCAGCGATTTCATCAGGGTCACCGAGATCCCGAAACCGACTGCGGCACCAAGTGCGATCAACTGGCCCGGGTCGATCGAAGAGGTGGCGGGGCGCACGATCACCACGACGCCGATCAGCCCCAGCACGATCGCCGTGATCTTCCAGACGTTCATGTGCTCGCCGAGGAAGGTCGCAGCGAGGATTGCGATCCATATCGGCATGGTGAACTCGATCGACACCACCTGGGCGATCGAGATCAGCGTCAGCGCGTAGAACCAGCCGAGCTGCGCGGCGTAATGCACCAGATTGCGGCTCAGATGTGCCAGCGGCCGCGATGTCGCCATAGCCGGCAGCCCGCCGAATCTGTGGATCAGCGGGTACAGCATTGCGAAGCCGATCAGCGAGCGCAGCTCCATCACCTGAAACACGTTCAGCTCGCGCAGCGTCTCGCGCCCGGCGATGGCGACGATCACCATCAGCGCCAGCCAGCCGGCCATCCACAGCGCGGCCTTCAGAATCGAGGGAGAGCGGGTCATCGCGGCGGTTTGGCTCGTTGATGGCGTCGGCGTTTCCTTGACGCGCTCTATCTTCGACAACGGCAGCCTTGGCAACCGCCGCGCCGCAGAGGCCCGCCTGCGGCCGCTGCGGTTGATTTCCACCGCCGCTTGTGCGCGCAATTGCGGTCAAAGCGGCGAACAAGCCGGTGACCAAGGGAGGATCGACGATGCGGGTGCTGCAACCAGATGGATGGGCCAAGCCGCGGGGCTTTTCGAACGGCGTCGCCTTCAACGGTCCCGGCAAGTGGCTGGTGCTGGCGGGACAGACCGGCACCAACGATCAGGGCGAATACGAATCGGACGATCTCGCAGCGCAGGTCGGCGCGGCGTTGCGGCGCGTGACGCGGCTGCTGGCAGAGGCCGGAGCCGGCCCCGAGCACATCGTGCGGCTGACCTGGTATCTCACCAGCCGCGCCGAATACGAGGCTGCTGGTGCCGGAATCGGTGCGACCTGGAAGGAGACGCTGGGCCGGCACTTTCCGCCGTCGACGCTTCTCTATATCGGCGGGCTGGTCGATCCCCGGGCTAAGGTCGAGCTGGAGGTGACGGCGTTCGTGCCGGCGCGGTAACGCAGCCTGGGCGACTTAGCCTTGCGGATGCTTGCCAGCGCGGCCGGTTTCGGCCAATGAGCCGCGAGCTGTCCTAAGGAGTTTCGTTCGATGACCCAGCGCTCGACCTCGGCCGATTTCGTCACCGCCTTCGCCACCGGCTGGCCGGAGAATCAGCCGGAGGTGATGATCCTGTCGCTGACCACCCAGAAGGGCGTGCAGGACTTTGCCCTGACCAAGGAGCAGGCGCTTCTGGTCGCCAAAACCATCAAGCGCACCGCGACCGCGCTGGCCGCGCCAAAGGCGAGGGCCTGAGCGCACGGCTGCCGGAGGGCATTCAAGGCTCGCCGCGGCTAGCGAGCCCCCAAACGAAAACCGGGCCCCTTTCGGAGCCCGGTTCGGCAATACAGCTCAGAAGAGCAGTATTGATTAGCCGACGTTGACCGACGACTCGATCGCCGCGGCCTTGCCGTTCCAGTACTTCGAGAACCAGGTGGTGTGCGTCAGCACAGCAAAGTGCACCAGGATCGCGATCACGGTGACGCTGCCGAGCAGGAGCGGGAGACCGACGGTCGGCTTCACCACAGTCCAGATACGAGCTTGATTCATATTCTATACTCCTTTGGGCAGCTAATTAGTGCAGCCAGGGCGAGTAAACGTAGGCGAGGAAGTGCGCGACGATCGCGATCGCACCGAAAATGCGGGTGCCGTCGATCACGTGCTTGTGGAGCTCTTCGGACTCCTCGACCGTCAGGCCGGTCAGCGTCTTGTCAGCCATTTTGAGACCTCATAATGGGGTTTCTTGCGCATCGCCGAGCCGCGTTGCGGCCCTCGATGGCGCGCATATTGACCGGCTCCCCCGGACCGAACATTGAGCAGGAACAAATTTTCGTGAGCGCCGCGTGATCCGTTGGTCGTAAGGCAGTCAGGAGGTCTTGTCTCATGCTGCCGGGCGGCTTGGAGGGGTGGGAAACGGCGAGGGAGCGGTGCCGATGCTCCGCATAATCGGTCCGCTTTGGACCGGCGCTGCGACGACAATTGACTCAACGGAGAGGGAGGCAAGGGCGCCCGGCGACTGTTGATGACGACGATGCTCATGGCTGAGCCGTCACGACGTCAAAGAGCTGAACAGAGGACGTATGGTGAGCGCGGAGGGACTCGAACCCTCGACCCCATGATTAAAAGTCACGTGCTCTACCGGCTGAGCTACGCGCTCACGTGAGGCGCTGTGTAGGGGGCGGGGCCGGCGGGGTCAATACCCGCGGAGACCGTAGTCGCCCCCGCTGAAGCCGAATTGGCTTAAGCCCACAGCTATTTATCCCGTCTTCCTCGTGCGAGGAATCAGCTCTCGCCGGCGACGGCGAAAGCGACCTCACGTATCGCGCTGAAGATCGGAGCCGACCTTCTGAGGCGCCGGGATCGGGGTCGGCAGCGCCACCGGGCGCAGACCGATCAATTCGGCGGTTCGCACTGCTGTCGCGGTCCACCAGCCGAACTGGTTGATTCGCGAGTTCTCCAGAATCGCGATCGCCACCGCCGCCAGGAACGGCAGGCTCTGCAGCACCAGCACGCCGGCGAAGATGTAAATCTCGGTGATTTGGATGTTGCTGTTGGAGACCACCAGAATCGCGGCGCCGATCAGCAGCAGCACGCCGATCACGGCCTCCCAGAACGCCTGGAATTCGACCGACATCATCGTCAGGCCGCCCTTGGAGGTGCGGGCGAAGGCGAGGTGCTCGGTGATCAGGCCCTGGGCGACGGCGCGGGACACGGTCCATTGCACCGACATCGCGGCGATCATGGCGCCGAGCATCTGCGGCACCCCGATCTTCACCCGCAGCCGGTACAGCACCAGGAAGTGCGCCAGCGTGACGATGAACGAGGCGATGATCGGCAGGGTCAGGATCTTGTCGGGAATCGCGATGTCGGCGAAGGCGACGATCGGCACCCAGATCAGGTTGAGGATCGCCACCACCACGCCGAGGCTTTCGGCGCCGAGCCAGTTCAGCCAGCCGACGCCGAACTCGCGGCGCTGATCGCGGGAGAGGCGGCTGTTGCCCGGCAGGAACCGGCGCCAGTGCTTCTTGATGATCTGGAAGCCGCCATAGGCCCAGCGATGGCGTTGCTTCTTGAACGCCTCGTAGGTGTCCGGCAGCAGGCCGTAGCCGTAGCGGGTATTGGTGTAGTGGGTGAGCCAGCCATGCTCCATAATCTCGAGGCCGAGATCGGAGTCCTCGCAGATGGTGTCGCTCGACCAGCCGCCGGCCATATCCATCGCGGCGCGCCGGATCAGGCACATCGTGCCGTGCACGATGATGCCGTTGTATTCGTTGCGCTGGACCATGCCGATGTCGAAGAAGCCGGCATATTCGCCGTTCATGATGTAGTGCATCAGCGAGCGATCGCCGTCGCGGTGCTCCTGCGGCGCCTGCACCAGGCCGACGCGCGGGTCGTCGAACGCCGGCACGAGATCCTTCAGCCAATCCGGCGTCACCACATAGTCGGCGTCGATGATGCCAATGATCTCAGCATCGACCGCGGTGCGCTCCATCGCGATTCGCAAAGCGCCGGCCTTGAAGCCTTTGACCTTCTGGGCGTTGATGAACTTGAAGCGCTCGCCGAGTTCGCGGCAGTGTTCCCGGATCGGGTCGGTGAAGGCGGCGTCGGGCGTGTTGTTGATGATCACCACGACTTCGAAGTTCGGGTAGTCGAGCCGCGCCAGCGCATCGAGCGTCTGCTTCAGCATCTCCGGCGGTTCGAAATAGGCCGGGACGTGGATCGACACCTTCGGGACGGAGATCTCCTCGCCCTTGGCGAGCGCGGCGGCGCGCTTGGCTTCCTGGGCGTCGGTGAGGGCACGGGTGATCAGCCGGCGCGGCTTGCGGCCGAAGGCCACGGCCGAGATTTCCTCGATCCGCGCCAGGGCGATCGCAACCAGCGGCACCAGCAGAATGATGCCCAGCGTCAGCGCGAAGGCCGAACCGAACAGGAAATAATGGCCGTTCCAAAAGGCGAACACGGTTGCAGCCCAGGCGCCGGCGCCATGGGCGGCGGCCGATAGCAGCAGCGTCTGCATCGCGGTCGGCGCGGCGAGCTGCAGAATCGGCAGCGACAGCAGGATGCCGACGAGCAGGGCGATGCCCGCGAGCTTCCAGTAATTCGGATCGACCACCGGGCCGGTCCAGGCGAACTTCGGCTGGCGCGAAGCGTCGAGGAAGCCCCAATACGGACCGACGCCGCCTTCGAAGAACTTCCAGGGCTGATCGATCGCTTCAACGATGTTGTATTCCATGCCGATGGCGTCGGCGCGGCTGACGAAGTTGCGCAGCGTCACCGCCTGCTCGAACTGGCCCGGCACGGCGGCCTTGCGGTTATAGCCCGCGCTCGGCCAGCCGAACTCGGCGATGACGATGCGCTTGCCGGGGAAGGCGTCGCGCAGCTTCTGATAGATGATCATCGCCTGATCGACCGCCTGTTTGGCGGAGAAGCCTTCCCAATAGGGCAGGATGTGCGCGGCGATGAAGTCGACCGAGGAGGCGAGCTCGGGATGCTCGAGCCAGATGTTCCAGATTTCGCCCGAGGTGACCGGCGCCTTGACCTGGGACTTCACCCGCTGGATCAGCCGGGTCAGCCGCCGGACGTTATTTTCGGCCGTCGCCCAGCGCACCGCTTCGTCGCGCTTGTCGGCGGGCTGCGCCTCGGCGTCGCGCACCCGCTGGTTTTCTTCGGCGACGAGTCGGTATCGCTCTTCGTCGCTCAGACCGAGATTTTCGAGCGGGATCTGGTCGCCGCGATACACCGTTTCGTTGCCGACCACGACGCCGCTGACATTGGCGTTGTGTTTGGCGAGGTCGATCGCCGACTGGATTTCGCGTTCGTTGCGGGTGACGTCCTTGTCGATCCAGGCGCCGACATTGACCTTGAGGCCGAATTCGTTGGCGATCGGCGGCACCATTTCGGGACCGCCGGTCGACGAATACAGGCGGACCGCGCGCGTCAGCGGTTCCAGCTTTTTCAGGTCTGCGCGGATTCGCTCGGCAGTGGGGAAGTTGTCGACGTCCGGATGTCCGGAGCCATCGAACGGCGCATACGAAACGCTCGGCAGCATGCCGGTGAAATCGGCTGCTTGTTGTTTCTCCCGAAGGAGGCCCCAGAGCCCGGCGTGAGCGGCAGCGACGAGAAACAGAACGACGACGACGACGCGCATCGCGACTAAACCATAAGGGGCCAGGTTGGCAGGTGGACCAACCCGTCCCCGAGGTCCGTCCACAGCATCGGCGCATCACAGTAGCAATGCGTCCCGGGTTCAAGCAACTCGACTGCCCCGATGGCGAATTGAGGGCGTCGGGCTGGCGAACCCGAGAAGATCCCGATCGTTCCCCCGTACCGCGCCGTTATTTCGCTGGCGCGGGAGCCGGAGCCGCCGGTTGCTGGGCCGATCCCTGCGCCGGCTTTGCTGCCGGGCCGGGCTGCGTCGCGGCGGCTGCAGCGGGTTGTTGCTGAGCCGTCGGATTGATCCAGCATGCGTGCACGCGTCCACTGAGGCTGTCGGGGGATTTCGGGTCAATGGGACCCGATCGCACGACACATCTGAACGCGGCCTGAATGTGCCCGGTCGGGCAGCCGAACCGGTCGTACATATCGAGGTGGCGGAACGCGGTGTCGAGGTCGTCTCGCCACATCAGCACCACCACGCGGCGGCCGAGCCAGACGCATTCGGGATTTCCCGCCGGGCCGTTGATGGCCTGCGCCGCCTCGGCGAATTCGTCGGTCTTCTTCTGGCTTTCCTTGAGCGCGTCGGCCGTCGACTGGGGTTGCTGATTGTTACCGGCCGGCGGCGGCTTCTGCGTCTGATCCTGCGCGCGCAGATCGCCGCTCTGGGCAATTGCGCCGCCGACGCCGATCGTCAGGGCAAGACCGCTCACCGCCAGGCAACGCAGCATCGCGTTCTGGAACTCAAGGATAACTCGTCGCATCATGTCCCCGATCTCGTTGCCGGGCCACTGCGGCGCCGGTCCCATCCACCTGATGCCGCTCGAATTCGTCGCCGATAGGGCGTGGCCCTCGGCAGAATCCCATGACGGACATTTTGGATTTTGTCCAGCAATGGCAGTTCGTCCCTGGGGGCATGGCGACCAATTGATGTCCCGGCGACATCCGTGCGGCGCACCCGGGGAGAGGGCGGTGCGCAACCCGGCCTTGGCAGATCGATCGCGAGCGGCTAATCGACGGGACCCTTTTCCAACGGACGGAATCCAAATCCTTGCGCACGCCGCTGCTGTTGATCCCGATCTCGTTGGCCATGATCTTTGGTGTGTGGTGGTGGATCGCCACTCCGATCACGCTCGAACGCGCGCCGATCGAAGCCGGGTCCAAACTGGAATGCGTGTCCTACGCGCCGTTCCGCGGCACGCAGACGCCGCTTGACCCGACCACGCATATCGACGCCGATCAGATCGCGCAGGACATGGCGCAACTCGCCAAGATTTCGAACTGCGTCCGGACCTATTCGATCGACAACGGCCTCGATCAGCTTCCGCCGCTGGCCGCTAAGGTCGGGCTGAAAGTGCTGCAGGGCATCTGGCTGTCCAACGATCGTTCCAAGAACCTGGCGCAGATCGCCACTGCGGTCGGCCTCGCCAAGGCCTATCCGGACGTGATCACCGGGCTGGTGGTCGGCAACGAGGTGCTGCTGCGCGGCGAGATGACCGCTGCGGATTTGGCTGCGACCATTCGGCTGGTGAAGGCGCAGGCCAAGGTGCCGGTCACCTATGCGGACGTCTGGGAATACTGGCTGCGGAACCGCGACATCTACGACGCCGTCGATTTCGTCACGATTCACATTCTTCCATACTGGGAGGACATGCCGGTCCGGGCCCGCTACGCCGCGAACCACGTCGATGCGATCCGCAAGCAGGTCGCGGTAGCGTTTCCACGCAAGGAAATCCTGATCGGCGAGACCGGTTGGCCGAGTGCCGGCCGGATGCGCGAAGGCGCGCTGCCGTCGCGCGCCAATCAGGCGCGGGTGGTGTCGGAGATCCTGACCCTGGCCAAGCGGGAGCATTTCCGGGTTAATCTGATCGAAGCCTACGATCAGCCGTGGAAGCGCAACCTCGAAGGCACTGTCGGTGGTTATTGGGGCCTGATCGACGCCGACAGCCGCGCGTTGAAGTACCCGGCCGGCGAGCCGATCAGCAACTTCCCGCACTGGAAGATTGCCGCAGCGGCCGGCATGGCGTTGAGCATCGTGGTGTTTCTGACGGCGATTCTGACTCTGCGCCGGCGCCCGTGGTCGCCCCGCCTGGTGGCGTGGCTGGCGGTCGGGACCTCTGCCACGGTGGCTGGAATTTTGCTCGGCGTTGCGGTCGACAAGCTGCTGGTCGAGAGCTACGGCATCGGGCGCTGGGCGCAATGGAGCCTGCTGCTGGCGAGCGGCGTTCTGACGCCGATCCTTGCCGCCCATGCGCTGATGTCGGGGCGTTCGATTCCGACCTTCCTCGACCTGTTCGGGCCGCGAGAGGATCGGTCGCGGTCGCTGGCGACCTGGGCGCTCGGCCTCGCTGCGGCAGTAACGGTGCTGATCAGCGCAGAGACCGCGCTCGGCTTCACCTTCGATCCGCGCTACCGGGATTTCCCATTTGCCGCACTGACAATGGCGGTGGTGCCGTTGTTCCTGCTGATGTTGGTCAACCGTCCGCAGCAGGGCACCCGGCCGATCGCCGAAGCCTCGTTCGCCGGGCTGATCGCGGCTTGCGCGCTCTACACGGTCTTCAACGAAGGCCCCAAGAACTGGCAGTCGATGTGGACCTGCGCGGTCTATGCGATGCTTGCGCTCACGCTGTGGCGGGCGCGGGTCGCGCAAACCCCAAAATAAGCAGGCCGATCGCAATTCCCGACAGCGCGATATTGTAGAGCACGATGCCGAAGCCGGCGCAGATCAGTCCGCCGGTCAGCAGCACGATCGACGGCCTGATGAAGTGCAGTGCCGCGATCACCAGCGCGGCGATTCCGAACACCGAGTTCTGGAACAGATACGTCATCAGCATCCGAGATTTGCACAGCATCGACCGCAGTCCGGCGTCGCAGGCCAGCGCAACCGTCGACAGTTCGATCGCGAGATAGCGCAAGTACAGCGCATAGCCGACCGTCGCAAAGCCGACGATCAGCAGGAATTGCACCTGATATGGGGTGAGGCGGAACGGCTTCTTCTTCATGGCGTGATTATGCTGCGCTTCGTTGGGGCGAACAAGCTGGTGCGGCGGTCGTGACAATGACCGCTCGGGCTTTTAGCGGATGCCGAGGATCGATGACAGGGTAGATGGCTGTGGCTGCGGCGGTGCCTCTTGCGGCGGCGCCGGAGCGGGCGGCGGTTCCGACTGCAATGTGACGCGCTCGCGGTGCCGGCGTGTCGGTCGCTTCTGGGCCGGCTGCGGGACGCTGGCTGGAGCGACCATCGGCAGCCGCTGGCCATCGTAAACCGAGGCCTCGCAGGCCCGATCTGCACTGCCGAGTGCTGCGCAGACTTTGGCGGCCGCGGCGGCATCGCTGATCGGACCGGCGACCAGTCGCAATTGGGTAGCGTTGCCGTTTTCCTTGATCATGATGATCGGCTGCAGGCCGTCGAGTGCCTTGTGGGTTTTCGACATCTTGCGCCACAGACCACGCAACCCCTCGACCGTGTTGGCCGAGCCGAGGTCGACGCCGAACTCTGTACGGGAGGCCGGGGTTTCCTGGACAGCTTCAGGGGCAGGGGCAGGGGCGGTTTCCTCGGTTGCCGGCGCCTTGGTCTCCAGCAGCTTTGCCGCGCCGGGATCGGGTGGGGCCAGAATCGATCGTGACGGGATCAGCGGCGTCGTCGAGATCATCGCAGCCGCCGTCTGCGCCGAGGGACGCTGCGGCGGCGCGGGCTCCAGCCGGTGCCTATCGGGCCGAGATTTCTCGTGAGAGTCTTGGGTTATGTGCTTGTCGTCAGGTTCTTTTTTTGCGTCCTGTGGAGCCGCGGGCATCGCTTGAGCCGCATTTGGAATCGACGCCTGCTTGGCGGAGACAGGGGCGACCGCGACTGGAGGCGGCAGTTGCGAGGACGCCGCAGCCGGAGGTGGTTCGATCGCTCCCCATTTTTTGGCAGGAGCGCCGGCGACGTCCGGCTTGGTCTCGACCGCCGCCGTGGTCGGAGGCGCCGGCTTGCCGGGGATCTCCGGCAAGGATGCGGCCGATCCCCACCGATCCATCGGATTGTCGGCCGTGGCAGCCGGCGGATTGCCTTTTCCAGTCTGCACATGCGCAATCGAGCCGGTGACCGAATCCAGCCCCTGTTCGAGAGTTCCGACTCGCGCGTACAGCCGGTCTCGGTCGGTGTTCAGCGTATCGATGGCTGCCGTCAGCCGGCTGTTGGCGGTCTGCGTGTCCTTGGCGAGGCGCTGGATCATCTGCGACTGCTTCGCGACTTCGGCCGCCGCAGTGTGCTCGTGGCGCCGGTCGGCGACGTTTTGGACTGCCATGAATGCCAGCACTACGGCGCCCAGCGAGGCCACCGCCCACGAGCCGAGCCGCCACTTTTCCTGAGGGCCGAGTTCTTCCTCGTCCGCCAGCAGGCGCGTCAGCCAGCCGCCGGTCTCTTCGGTCGCGAAGCTATCTGCCAGATCGTCGGTTTTTCTGGCCATCGGATGGTCTCAAAGCTCGGGGGCGCGCGGCACGAATCAGCTCGCCAACAGTATCAGGGAATTGCCATTTTCAGGTGTGGCGCGGTGACCGCGACGCCGGGAAAGCCGTTTCCACTTCGCCGCAAAACGCTCTATGACGGCCGCTCCAGCAAATGACGGATCTTGGAATGACTGCCAGAACCAGCCTGACGATCGTGCTTGCAGCGGGAGAGGGGACGCGGATGCGATCTTCGCTGCCGAAGGTACTGAATCCCGTCGCCGGACGCTCGCTGCTCGCCCATGTGCTGAGCGCGGCGCCGCACGGGGATCATGATCGGCTGGCGGTTGTGATCGGTCCCGATCATCAGGCGGTCGGCGACGAGGCCAAGCGGGTTCGCGCCGACGCGGCGATCTATGTTCAGGCACAGCGACTCGGCACCGCGCATGCGGTGCTGGCGGCGCGTGAGGCGATCGCCCAAGGCGCCGCCGATTTGTTAATCGCGTTCGGCGATACGCCGCTGATCTCGGCGGAGACCTTCGCGCGTCTGCGCGAGCCGCTGCGCAGCGGCTCGTCGCTGGTGGTGCTGGGTTTCCGCGCCGTCGACCCGACCGGCTACGGGCGGCTGGTGGTCGATGGCGGCAGGCTCATGGCGATCCGCGAGCAGGCCGATGCCAGCGCGGATGAACTCTCGATTACGCTGTGCAATGCCGGCGTGATGGCGATTGACGGTAAGATCGCGCTCGACGTGCTCGACAAGATCGGGAACGCCAATGCCAAGAGCGAATACTATCTCACCGATGCGGTCGGGATCGTCCGCGACCTCGGTCTGACCGCGAGCGTGATCGAGACCAGCGAAGACGAGGTTCGCGGGATCAACACCAAGGCGCAGCTCGCCGAGGCCGAGACCGTGATGCAGACCCGCCTTCGTCAGGCCGCCATGGCCTCGGGCGTCACGCTGATCGCGCCGGATAGCGTTTACCTCGCTGCCGATACGACGTTCGGCAAGGACGTGGTGATCGAGCCGTTCGTGGTGATCGGCCCCGGCGTGTCGATCGCTGATGGCGCGGTGATCCATTCGTTCTCGCACCTTGCCGAGGCGAAGATTGGCGCCAAGGCGCAGGTCGGGCCCTATGCGCGATTGCGACCGGGTACGTCGCTCGGCGACGGCGCTAAGATCGGAAATTTCGTCGAGACCAAAGCCGCGCAGATCGACGCCGGTGCCAAGGTCAATCATCTGACCTACATCGGCGACGCACACATCGGCGCGTCCGCCAATATCGGCGCCGGGACCATTACCTGCAATTACGACGGTTTCGACAAGCACAAGACCGAGATCGGTGCCGGCGCGTTCATCGGCTCGAATTCGTCGCTGGTCGCTCCGGTCAAGATCGGCACCGGCGCCTATGTCGGCTCCGGCTCGGTGATCACCAAGGACGTACCGGACGACGCGCTGGCGGTCGAGCGCAACGTGCAGACCGCCAAGGACGGCTGGGCCAAGCGCTTCCGGGACGCCAAGTCGCGCCATCGCAAGCCGAAGGGGCATTGACGCCGCCGGTTTGGTTTAACTTTGTGTCAAATCGCAATAATTGTTGACTACCAAGGCTTTCGCAGAAGCCGCTAGAAGTCGGGAGCGCCGACGGGTCGTCCGGCGAACTGGGGATCATTCAACCGCATGTGCGGCATCATCGGAATTCTGGGACGTGGACCGGTTGCCGAGCAACTGGTCGATTCGCTGAAGCGGCTCGAGTACCGCGGCTATGACTCGGCCGGCGTCGCAACGCTCGAAGGCGGTGAGCTCGTGCGCCGCCGGGCAGAAGGCAAATTGAAGAATCTCGAGGCGGTGCTGAAGCGGCAACCGCTCGCTGGGCACGTCGGTATCGGTCACACCCGCTGGGCAACGCACGGCAAGCCGAACGAAGCCAATGCGCATCCGCACGCGGCGTCCGGCGTCGCGGTCGTGCATAACGGCATCATCGAGAACTTCCGTGAGTTGCGCGATGAGCTCGAGGGCGGCGGTGCGACCTTCGCCAGCGAGACCGACACTGAAGTGGTGGCGCATCTGGTCAATTCGTTTCTGGTCAAGGGGCTGTCGCCACAGGACGCGGTGAAGGCGGCGCTGCCGCGGCTGCGCGGCGCCTTCGCACTGGCGTTCGTGTTCAAGGGGCACGACGATCTGATGATCGGCGCCCGCAAGGGATCGCCGCTCGCGATCGGCTATGGCGACGGCGAGATGTATCTCGGCTCGGACGCGATCGCGCTGGCCCCGCTCACCGACGACATCAGCTATCTCGACGACGGTGACTGGGTGGTGCTGACCCGCACCAGCGCCGAAGTCCGCGACACCAAGGGTGACGTCGTCAAGCGCGAGGTGATGAAATCGGGGGCGTCTTCGTTCGTCGTCGACAAGGCGAACTATCGCCACTTCATGGCCAAGGAGATCCACGAGCAGCCGGAAGTCGTCGGCCACACCCTGGCTCGCTATCTCGATATGGCGAGCGAGCGGATTGCGCTGCCGATGAAGCTGCCGTTCGACTTCAAAGACGTCCAGCAGCTGTCGATTACCGCCTGCGGGACCGCGAACTACGCAGGCTACGTCGCCAAATACTGGTTCGAACGCTTCGCAAGGCTGCCGGTCGAAATCGATATCGCGTCAGAATTTCGCTACCGCGAAGCGCCGCTGCGCAAGGGCGATCTGGCGATCTTCATTTCGCAGTCGGGCGAGACCGCCGACACGCTCGCGGCGCTGCGCTACGCCAAGGAGCAGGGGCTGCACACGCTGTCGGTCGTCAATGTGCCGACATCGACCATCGCCCGCGAAAGCGAGGTGGTGATGCCGACCCTGGCCGGCCCCGAGATCGGCGTCGCGTCAACGAAGGCGTTCACCTGCCAGCTCACGGCGCTGGCAGCGCTGGCGATTGCGGCCGGCCGGGCACGCGGCACCCTGACCGACGCCGACGAGGCCAGGCTGGTGCATGGCCTGATCGAATTGCCGAGGCTGATGGCGGCGGCGCTGACGCACGAGCCACAGATCGAGCGGCTGGCACGCGACATCGCCAAGGCGCAGGACGTGCTCTATCTCGGCCGCGGCACCTCCTATCCGCTGGCGCTCGAAGGCGCGCTGAAGCTGAAGGAAATCTCCTACATCCACGCCGAGGGTTACGCCGCCGGCGAACTGAAGCACGGCCCGATCGCGCTGATCGACGAGAAGATGCCGGTCGTGGTGATCGCGCCTTACGACCGGGTGTTCGAGAAGACCGTCTCCAATATGCAGGAAGTGGCGGCCCGCGGCGGACGGATCATCCTGGTGACCGATGCCAAGGGCGCCGAGGAAGCCACGGTCGACTCGATGGTGACGATCATGATGCCGGATATGGCATCGGCGTTCACCCCGATGGTCTATGCCATCCCGGTGCAATTGCTCGCCTACCACACTGCCGTTGTGATGGGCACAGACGTCGACCAGCCGCGCAATCTGGCGAAGTCGGTGACGGTGGAATAGGGCGTTCGCGCCTGCGGGCGCGTCTTCGACGACACGGGCGCGGGCGACATCCGGCAAGATGTCGCGCCGGGCGGCCTGCCGACAATGGCCGGTTGTTGACGGCGGGCAGAACCCTTATATCTGCGGCGTTGGCAGAACGCCGAAGTGCCGCGATCGAGCTTGGCCGGGTCGGATCGATCGCTTATCCCCAGGGCGGACTGCTACAGAGACACTCGCGTCGGGCCTTGGCCACGACATCCGTAGCACCGACCTGGACTGTAGATGACCGACCAGCTTCCGACCCCAACCGGTGATCTCCCGCCGGACCCGCCACGCGGCGTGATGGGGCGTCTCCGCAATTACTTCCTGACAGGCCTGATCGTCGCCGGCCCGGTTGCAATCACCTTCTATCTGACGTGGTGGTTCGTGAATTGGGTCGACGGCTTCGTGCGTCCTCTGGTTCCACCGGATTACCGTCCCGAGACCTATCTGCCGTTCGCGGTGCCTGGCTCCGGTCTGGTGGTCGCGTTCGTCGCCTTGACCTTGCTCGGCTTCCTCACCGCCAACCTGATCGGTCGCAGCCTGGTCGATCTCGGCGAACGCCTGCTCGGCCGGATGCCGGTGGTACGGGCGATCTATCGCGGCCTCAAGCAGGTGTTCGAGACGCTGTTCTCGGGCAATGGCAACAGCCTGCGCAAGGTCGGGCTGGTCGAGTTTCCGTCACCTGGTATGTGGTCGATCGTGCTGATTTCACTGCCACCGAATCAGGAAGTCGCGACCAAGATTCCGAGCCAGGACGAGCACATCTCGGTATTCCTGCCGTGCGCGCCGAACCCGACCACCGGCTTCTTCTTCTACGTGCCGAAGAACAATGTCATCCCGGTCGACATGAGCGCCGAGGAAGCCGCGACGCTGATCATGTCGGCTGGCGTCGTGCAGCCGGGCTCCGATCCGCAGAAGAAGATCGCGGCGCTGGCGGCGACTGCGCTCGCGGCCAAGAAGGTCCGCGAACCCGGCGAGCCCGAATCGGCGTTCTCGCGCCGCCGCGTGACCAAGGCTCCCGACAAGGTCGATTAGTTCGGCCACGGTGCGGCTGAGGCCGTTCGTCATCATCATTCACGTTCGTCATTCCGGGGCGCCGCGCAGCGGCGAACCCGGAATCTCGCAGCGTTGTGCGACAGCGTTTCAACAATCTCTGGATTCCCGGTTCGCGCTGCGCGCGCCCCGGAATGACCATCACTTCTAACCCGCGCCGAGCAGCGGGATCGCTTCGTCGCGTTCGTAGAGATACAACAGGCAGCGCAGCGCCTCGCCGGAGGGGCCTTCGAGCTTCGGATTGTCTTTCAGGATCCGCAGCGCTTCGTCGCGCGCCTGGGTGATGAGCTGGGCGTGAACTTCTGAGCGTGCGATCCGGTAGCCGGGCAAACCGCTCTGCCTTGTGCCGAGTACGTCGCCTTCGCCGCGTAGCTTCAGGTCTTCCTCGGCGATCCGGAAGCCGACGGTGGTGTCGCGGATCACCCGCAAGCGTGCCCCCGAAAGTTCACCCAGCGGCTCGCGATACAGCAGCAGGCAGGTCGAGGCTTCGCTGCCGCGACCGATCCGCCCGCGTAGCTGATGCAGTTGCGCGAGCCCGAATCGTTCGGCGTTTTCGATCACCATGATGGTGGCTTCGGGCACGTCGACGCCGACTTCGACCACCGTGGTGGCGACCAGCACGCTGATCTCGCCGCGCGCGAACTGGCCCATCACCTGGTCCTTGTCGCTGCCGCGCATCCGCCCATGGACCAAGCCGACCTGATGATCGCCGAAGCGCTGCCGCAGCGACTCGAAGCGTTGCTCGGCATCGGTGAGTTTGACGTTCTCGGATTCCTCCACCAACGGGCAGATCCAGTACACCCGCTTGCCGGCGGCGACCGCGCGGCCGATCCCGTCGATTACCTCCGGCAGCCGCGTATCGGACAGCGTCCGGGTGTCGATCGGTTGGCGGCCGGCGGGCTTCTCGCGCAGTTCCGAGACGTCCATGTCGCCGAAATAGGTCAGCACCAGCGTGCGCGGGATTGGCGTAGCGCTGAGCACCAGCACGTCGACATCGGCGCCCTTGCTGGTCAGCGCCAGGCGCTCGCGCACGCCGAAACGGTGCTGCTCGTCGACGACCGCCAGCGCCAGCGATTTGTAGATCACGTCGTCCTGGATCAGCGCGTGAGTGCCGACCAGAAAATCGATCTCGCCGGCGGCGAGCCGCTCCAGGATCTCGCGGCGTTCCTTGCCTTTCTCGCGGCCGGTCAGGATCGCGACCTGCATCCCGGCGCGTTCGGCCAGCGGCGCGATGGTTTTGATGTGCTGACGGGCGAGGATTTCGGTCGGCGCCATTAGTGCCGCCTGCTTGCCGGCTTCTGCGACCGCCGCTGCGGCCAGCAGCGCCACCACGGTCTTGCCGCTTCCGACGTCGCCCTGCAGCAGTCGTAGCATCCGCACCGGCTGGAGCAGATCTTCGGCGATCGCCGCGGCGGCCTGCTGCTGCGAGTTGGTGAGCGCATAGGGCAGCGCGTCGATGATCTTGTGGCGTAGCCGTCCATCGCCGGCGTTGCGGCTGCCGGCCGGCCGCCGAAGCTGCGCCCGCACCAGCGCCAGGGCGAGCTGCCCGGCGAGCAGTTCGTCATAGGCAAGGCGCGACCAATACGGCCCGTCCGGCAGAATGTCGGTCGGCTGATCCGGGATGTGGACGTGGTTCAGCGCTTCGGCGAACGACGGAAACCGGCAGCGCCGCAGCACCTCGGGGCTGATCCATTCGGGCAGCGCCGGCAGCTTGTTCAACGCCTGCGCCACCGCCCGGCGCAGCGAGCCGATCGCCAGCCCCTCGGTCAGCGGATACACCGGATCGATCTGCGGCAACTTGGCGAAGCCTTCCTCGTCGACGACTCGGTCCGGATGCACGATCTGCAGCGTGCCGTCGTAGAGCTGACCGGTGCCGGAGACGTAGCGCTTGGCGCCGACCGGGAGCAGCTTCTGCACATAGTCCGGCTTGGCGCGGAAGAAGGTCAGCACCACGTCGCCGGTGTCGTCGCTGGCATAGACCAGATAAGGCGCGCGCGAGCGGCCCGGGGGCGGCGCGCGGTGGCGATCGACCGTGACCTCCAGCGTCACCACCGTGCCCGGCACCGCGTCGCGAATCTTCGGCCGGGCACGCCGGTCGATCACGCTGGTCGGCAGATGCAGCAGCAGGTCGGCGAGCCGCGGGGTGTCGTCGCGGTCGAGCAGATAGCGGAACAGCTTGTCCTGCTTCGGTCCGACGCCGGAAAGGCTGGTGACCAGTGCGAACAGCGGGTTGAGCAGTGCAGGGCGCATCGAACCAAGGCGGGGTGGATGGGCGATGCTCGCAGGGTTGGCCGCATTTTGCGGCGATTGCAATGCGTCCGTGCGGGCTGACAGCGCCGATGCCGACCGCTATACCAACCCCGCCCGGCACGTCCGGGCTTTTGGCGTTGAGGTGGATTTCGATATGACGGGAACGACACGGTCGAGCGGCGGGCTCGACGACCGCCGCAAGCGGCTTCTGTTCCGCTGCTGGCATCGCGGCACACGCGAGATGGATCTGATTCTCGGCCAGTTCGCAGACGCCGAGATCGGCACGCTTTTGGAGGCGGAGCTCGACGAGCTGGAACGGCTGATCGAGGTCAACGACCACGATCTCTACGCCGCAGTCGCCGGCGGCGACACGCTGCCGGCCGAATTCAAGGGCGGTCTGTTCGAACGGATCAAGACCTACGGCCATCAGGACGGCGCCGTATGAAGACTCCGAGCAGGTCGCCGGCGGAGCAGCTTGCGCCCGGCAAGGCGCTGACCTTCGCCAACGTCGCCGAGGGGGCCGAGGGGCTGATCGTGGCCGATCTGGCTCGCGCGGTCGCGGCCAAGCCGAAGGCGCCCGCGGTGAGTTTGGCGGTGATCTGCCGCGACGGCCCGCGGATGCAGCAGCTTGCGCGCAGCCTGGAGTTCTTCGCGCCCGATCTCGACGTGTTGCAATTCCCGGCCTGGGACTGCCAGCCTTATGATCGCGTCTCGCCGCATGCCGGCATTCTGGCGCAGCGTGTCACGACGCTGGCGAAGCTGTCGCGGCTGACCGGCAGCGACAAACCGCTGATCGTCCTGACCACGGTCAACGCCGCCGTGCAGCGGGTGCCGGTGCGCGAGATCGTCGCTGCGCAGGCGCTGTCGGTGGCGCCCGGCAACGTCGTGCCGATGGATTCGATCGTCGCCTGGCTGGAGCACAACGGTTACAGCCGCGCCTCGACGGTGCGCGAGGCCGGCGAATATGCGGTGCGCGGCGGCATTCTCGACCTATTTCCCGCCGGCCTCGATCAGCCGGTGCGATTCGATTTCTTCGGCGACCAGCTCGAATCGATCCGCACTTTCGATGCCGAGACCCAGCGCACGCTGCACACCATGCGCGGCCTGGATTTGGTGCCGGTGTCCGAGTTCCAGCTCGTCACCGAAACCATCCGCCGCTTCCGCATGGGCTACGTCGCCGCCTTCGGCGCACCGCATCCGGACGATCAGCTCTATGCCGGCGTCAGCGAAGGCCGCCGTCATCCCGGCATGGAGCACTGGCTGCCGCTGTTCCAGGAGCGGTTGGATACGCTGTTCGACTATCTGAAGGGGACGCCGGTCGCGATCGAGCCGCAGAGCGAAGATGCCGCGCGCGAGCGCTTCACGCAGATCGCCGACTACTACGATGCCCGCCGCGAAGCGATGGATCAGCCCGGCTCCGGGGCGATCTACAAACCGCTGCCGCCGGACCAACTCTACCTCACCGACAGCGAATGGACCGCGCGGCTGGAAGGCGTGCCGCTGGCGCGGCTGACGCCGTTCGCGCTGCCGGAAGACACCAGCAACGTCATCGACGCCGGCGCCCGGGCCGGGCGCAACTTCGCGCCGGAGCGGGCGGACGGCAACGTCAATGTGTTCGAGACACTGGTCGCGCACGTCTATGCGCTGCAGGCGGTGCGCAAGAAGGTGGTGATCGCGCTGTGGAGCGAAGGCTCGCGCGACCGCATGGCGAGCATGCTGAAGGACCACAAGCTGGTCGCGCTCACCAGCGTCAATTCCTGGCGCACCGTGCAGGCGACGCCGCGCAACGAAACCATGCTGGCGGTGGTGGGGCTGGAGTCCGGCTTCGAAACCGATGCGTTCGCGGTGATCACCGAACAGGACGTGCTCGGCGACCGCTTGGTGCGGCAGCGCAAGGCCAGCAAGAAGCTCGACAACTTCATCTCCGAGGTCACCAGCCTGTCGACCGGTGATATCGTCGTGCATGTCGAGCACGGCATCGGCCGCTTCGTCGGCTTGCAGACGCTCCAGGTCGGCGGCGCGCCGCACGACTGCGTCGAGCTGCATTATGCGAACGAAACCAAGCTGTTTCTGCCGGTCGAGAACATCGAACTGCTGTCGCGCTATGGCTCGGATGGCACCACGGTCGAACTCGACAAGCTCGGCGGCTCGGGTTGGCAGGCGCGCAAGGCCAAGCTGAAGAACCGCATCCGGCAGATCGCCGGAGAACTGATCAAGGTCGCGGCCGAACGGCACTTGCGCGAGGCGCCGAAGCTGCCGATCCAGCCGCAGCTCTACGACGAATTCTGTGCGCGCTTCCCCTACGACGAAACCGAGGATCAGCTCGCCGCCATAAACGCCGCGCTCGGCGATCTGGAGAAGGGCACGCCGATGGACCGCCTGGTCTGCGGCGACGTCGGTTTCGGCAAGACCGAGGTGGCGCTGCGTGCAGCGTTTGCGGTGGCGCTCGACGGCAAGCAGGTGGCGGTCGTGGTCCCGACCACGCTGTTGGCGCGGCAGCACGCCAAGACCTTCACCGAGCGCTTCCGCGGTTTCCCGGTGCATGTCGGCCAAGCCTCGCGGCTGGTTTCGACCAAGGAGCTGTCGCAGGTCAAGAAGGGCATCGCGGACGGCACGCTCGACATCGTCGTCGGCACTCACGCGCTGCTCGGCAAGTCGATCAAGTTCAAGGATCTCGGCCTCGTCATCGTCGACGAGGAGCAGCACTTCGGCGTCACCCACAAGGAGAAGCTGAAGCAGCTTCGCTCCGAGGTCCATGTGCTGACGCTGAGCGCGACGCCGATCCCGCGCACGCTGCAACTCGCGATGACCGGCGTGCGCGACCTGTCGATTATTGCTTCGCCGCCGGTCGATCGCCTCGCGGTGCGAACCTTCGTGGCGCCGCACGATCCGCTGATGATCCGCGAGGCCCTGCTGCGCGAGCGCTATCGCGGCGGCCAGGCGTTCTACGTCGTGCCGCGGATCGACGACCTCGCTGAAGTGAAGGACTTCCTCGACAAGCATGTGCCGGAGATGAAGGTCGCGGTGGCGCACGGCCAGATGCCGCCAGCGGTGATCGAGGACATCATGTCGGCGTTCTATGACGGCAAGTTCGACATCCTGCTGTCGACCACGATCGTCGAATCCGGCCTCGACATCCCCAACGCCAATACGCTGATCGTGCATCGGGCCGATATGTTCGGCCTGGCGCAATTGTATCAGCTCCGCGGCCGCGTCGGCCGGTCGAAGCTGCGCGCCTACGCGCTGTTCACGCTGCCGCAGCACAACATCACCGCGCAGGCGGAGCGACGGCTGAAAGTGCTGCAATCGCTGGAGACGCTGGGAGCCGGCTTCCAGCTCGCCTCGCACGACCTCGATATCCGCGGCGCCGGCAATCTGCTCGGCGAGGAACAGTCCGGCCACATCAAGGAAGTCGGCTTCGAGCTGTATCAGCAGATGCTGGAGGAGGCGATCACCAACCTCAAGGCCGGCATTGTCGACGAACCGGTCGCCGATCGCTGGTCACCGCAGATCACCATCGGCATGCCGGTGCTGATCCCGGACGACTTCGTCGCCGACCTTTCGGTGCGGCTGTCGCTGTATCGGCGGCTCGCCGATCTCGATACCGACGAAGAGATCGACAATTTCGCCGCCGAGCTGCGCGACCGCTTCGGGCCGCTGCCGGACGAGGTGCGCTACCTGTTCAAGGTGGCGGCGATCAAGGCGTATTGCCGTCGCGCCAATGTCGAGAAGGTTGACGCCGGCCCGAAGGGCGTGGTCATCACCTTCCGCGACAACGCCTTCGCGCAGCCGGACAAGCTGGTGTTCTTCATCAAGCGCCACGGCGAAGCCGCCAAGGTGCGGCCCGACATGAAGGTGGTGTTCTTCCAAGTCTGGAAGACGCCGGAAGAGCGACTGATGGGAACGACCGACATCCTCAAGCAGCTCGCGGACCTCGCCGAGAACCGCAAGGCGGCGTAATCTTTCGTCGGCGTCCGTAGATCTTCGCAGCCGTCATTGCGAGGAGGCGAATCCGACGAAGCAATCCAGAGACTATGTATGGAGCCTCTGGATTGCTTCGCCTTCGGTTCGCAATGACGGAGATCGCGATCAGCGCGAAGCTCTCACGATGCCGCGCGGCGGCGGTCCTGCTGAACGACGCGGGTCAGGATCGCGCGGGCGGACTCGTCCGGCATTAGCGTGGCGACGCTGACATCGGGATCGATCCGGGCCTCGCGCCGGGCGCTGTGGGCGGTCTGCCTGATCACGCTGCTGAGCCGCCGCGCGATCGCCTGGGCGTTGCGCAGGTCGGTCGCTGCGAACACCACCAGCAGCGTGCCGTCGGTCTGCAGCGTGCCGAAGTCCATCTTGCGCATCAGCCGGCTGACGATCCGGGCGGCGTCGTTCAATGCGCGCCGATCGGCGCGATGGAGGACGAAACGGGCGACCGACAGTCCTTCGCGGCGGGTCTGCGCTTGATACACGGCCGTCGCAAAGTCGCGTTCGAACGCGGCCTCGGTGAGCAGGCCGGTGCTGGGATCGAGCAGCCCGCCGGCGTCGAGCGAGGCAAGGGTGCGGGTGAGGCGGGCCTCGAAGGCATGCTGGCGCACCAGCGGCAGCACCGTGCCGACGATTCCATCCGGATCGCCATCGACGAATTCGAGGTTGGGCAGCTCGTAGCTGTGCTGTGCAGCCGCAACGCCGGCCACGATCGGCAGGTTCCTGAATCGGGTATCTTCGGACAGCACAGTGAGAAATGCATCGACGACGCGCGGGCTGAAGCCTTCCGCCAGCACGATGCCGTCGAGATCGCGGGCGTTGAGGTGCTTGGCGGCAGCTTCGATCGACAGCGCGCCGACAACGCCGACGCGTTCGCCGAGCGCGACCGAGAGCGCCGGATAGGCGGAGCCGCGGCCGATCAGCAAAACGGTGGCGTCCTGTAGCGGGTCGCTTTCGGACAGTTCGGCGAGACTGCTCGGATCTGCCAGGCGGCGCATCGCGGTCGCGTGCAGCGTCCGCACCCGCAAGGCGGCGCGCAGCCGCGGCGCGAGCCGGACCAGCTCGGCCGCATCGGCACGGAACGGAATCGCGTTGTCGGGGAGGAGGTCGCTATCCGGTCCGATCACAATCAGCGGCACGTAAGGCTGCAGCAAGGCGATCTGGCGGGACAGAGGCTTCAGCGGGGCGGCAGGCACGCCGCTATCGACCACCACAGCCGACGGTCGCAGCCGACCGATCGCTTCGCCAGCCTCCGGCCACGACGAGGCCAGCACGGCGGACAGTCCGGCGTCCGTCAGTGCGGCGAGAGTCGGCGAGCTTTCGTGGTTGGATACGACGAGGATAGGCGCGTGGTACGACATTCCTAGAACGGCTCCCGCGATCGAGGCGGAAAACCGTAAGCCGTCCGCTGTTAATGCGGCGTCAACGTCGATGTGCGGTTTTCATCGACCTTTGGGGCGTCCCTGAAGGCTTCGACCATCAAAGGGTTTAGGCCGAGTTCTGAAAGTGCTTCACGAGCTCTGGAATTGTCCTGCGCGCGGCCGGCGAGCCGATAGCCGCTGAGACGATCCGGCAGCGCTGTCAGCAGCGCTCCCTGGCCGAGTCGCTTTGCCCATTCCTGCAGATCCTGCGCCAGGAATCGATAGCCGCCGACCGCCATGACCCCAGCCGGCGGTGCTGTGATGCACACTGCGCCGGTCGCCCGATCGAGCCGGGCCGCGTAGCCGGTGTCGACGAAGTCCGGCGGCGGTGCCATCGGGATCGTGCTGTTCAATGGTGGCATCGGCGCATAGGCTGCGAGGGTCACCATCGGGCCGCGGAGCCCGAGCGTGCCTTTGGGGGTGATCAGGAGCTCGCCCGCGGTCGAGCCGCCGGCGTGGTCGCGTGGGGCGGTGTGCGGTCCCGGCATGATGGTCGCCGGTGTGCCGTCCGCCGTGCGCTGAGCGCCGAACAGGCCGGCTTCGCCAAACAGATAGATATCGGTGAACTTCGCCGGCGTGCCCGCCCAGCCCGGGCTTGAGGCGACCTGTTCGGGCGCCCGCCACAGCCCGACCACGCTCCGCAGCGATGGAGCCTGTGCCGAAAGGCCGGCCTCGCCAAGCCGAAGGGCGAGCGGCGCGGGCGCGACCAGCGCCTGACAGCCGAGCTCGACCACTTGACGTTCCAGCACCGTGTCGTCGAACGGATGGTGCAGTGCCAGCGTCCCGCCGCTCAGCAGCCACGTCACCATCGACGAAGCGAGCCCGGCGAACGAAGCCGGCGCCTGGGCCGACAGCATCACGGCGCCTTGCGGAATCCCGCTTTCCAGGAAGACCACCAGCCCGCCGGCGATCAGATGCAGATGGCTGCGCGGAATCGCGCGGACGCCGTCGCCGGTGGTGTCGAATGAGATGATCGCCGCGCGGCGGGCCTCCTGCTGTCCGGGAGCCGGCGGCAACGCGGTGGTATCGGCCATGGCGGCGTCGAGCGAGGCCATGCCTTCCGGCAGATCGTCGCCGAAGCCGCAGACGTGACGGATCGAGAATGCTTCCGCTGCCGCGTTCATCGCAAGGTCGGAATGGCTGACGCCATCGATCCAGCGCGTCGACACGATGGCCCGCGCGCCGGTGCGATTGAGCGCGGCGGTGAGGTCGGCATGGCGCCAGAGCTGCGGCAGCAACGCCACCACGAGGCCAGCACGATGCGCCGCCAGCACCGTCAGTGGAAACTCGATGGTGTTCGGCAGTTGCACCGCAATCACCGAATTGCTCGGCAGGCCGGCGGTCACGAAATGCGCGGCAAGCGCCGAGATCGCGCGGTCGGCCTCGGCGTAGGTCATGCGCCGCGGCGGCTGGCCGGTGATGCGCTGCTTGTCCGGCGGATCGATCAGCGCGACCGCATCGGGTTGCCGCGCCAGGGTGCGGCGAAACAGTCCGTCGAGCGTCGGCGAGGTGTTGGGCTGGCTCACGGGATCACCTCTGCGGCGGTTGCTGCGCTGGCCGGCACCACCAAGTTTCGGGAAGATAACCCGTCAAGGCAGTGTGCTTGGGACGTTCTATCCGATTCCAGCGCGCGATCCATTGCTCGCGGATGCTGTACACAGGGACCACGTAGAACCCCGAGATCAGGACGCGATCGAGCGCGCGGACTGCGTCGACGAAATCGGTCCGGCCGCGGGCGCGTAGCAGCGCGGCGATCATCGCGTCGATCGCCGGATCTTTGGCGCCCATGTAGTTGCGCGTGCCCGGCGTGTCGGCGGCGTCGCTGCCCCAGTAGAACGATTGTTCGTTGCCCGGCGACAGCGACTGGTCCCAGCGGTTCGGGATCATGTCGAAGTCGTAGGCGAGGCGGCGTTGATCGAACTGTACCGCGTCGACGGTGCGGACGGAAACGGAGATGCCGGCGCGCTTCAGATCGCGGGCAAACGCCAGCGCGATCCGCTCCTGTTCGCGCGTCGTCACCAATAGTTCGAAAGCCAGCGCCTGGCCGGTGCTGTGCTTGCGCAGCACGGTCCCGTCGAGCTGGTATCCGGCCTGTTCGAGCAGGCCCAGCGCGCGGCGAAGGCCGTTGCGATCGCGGCCCGAGCCGTTCGTCTCCGGCAGCCGGTAGGTGCCGTCGATGATGTCGGTGCGCAGGCGCGGCAGATACGGCTGCAACAGCCGGCGCTCGCCGTCATCGGCGGTCCGGCCATAGGCCGACAGTTCCGAGCCGCCGAAAAAGCCCCCGGCACGGGTGTAGAGGCCGAAGAAGTAATTGCGATTGATCCACTCGAAGTCGAACAGGTTCAAGATCGCTTCGCGCACCCGGATATCGGCGAACACCAGCCGGCGGGTGTTGAACACCAGCGTGTCGGTCGGCTCAGGCGTGCCCGGCTTGATGGCGTCCCGGATCACGTCGCCGCCCCGCGCGGCGGGAAAATCATAGCCCTCGCTCCAACGCAGCGGATCGGTCTCGACGCGGAAGTCGTAGAGGCCGCGCTTGAAAGCTTCGAACTGTGCATTGGACTCGCGGAAGTACTCGATCCGTACCTCGTCGAAATTCCATAGACCGCGGTTGATCGGCAGGTCGCGACCCCAATAGTTCGGATCGCGGGTGAGGGTGACGCTGGTGCCGGCCTGGACGCTGGTGACGCGGTAGGGGCCGGAACCGAGCGGGGGCTTCAGCGAGGTTTCCTCGAAGCTGTCGGGATCGACCGCGTGGCGCGGCAGCACTGGCATCAGGCCGAGGATCAGCGGCAGCTCGCGATCCGGCACACCGCCGAAGTCGAAGCGGACGGTGAGGGGATCGAGTGCCTCCGCACGGGCGACCTTGCCGTAATACAGCCGGTGGTTCGGCCGTCCCTTGTCGCGCAACAGCCGCCAGGAGAACAGCACGTCCTCGGCCGTCACCGGTTTGCCGTCGGAGAACCTGGCGCGTGGATCGATCCGGAAGGTGACGTAGCTGCGGAGATCGTCGGTCTCGACCGAGCGCGCGAGCAGTCCGTACAGTGTAAACGGTTCGTCGTGGCCCCGCGCGAGCAGGCTCTCGATCACATAGCCGCGCATCTGCTGCACTGCGATGCCCTTGACGATCAGCGGATTGAGGCTGTCGAAGGCGCCGACCACGCTGGCCACCATTCGGCCGCCCTTGGGTGCTGCGGGGTTCACATAGGGCATCGCGGTGAAGTCCGGCGGCTGCGCCGGCTTGCCGTGCATCGCGATGGCATGGCTGACGATTCCGGGACCGGAGGACGGCTCGGCGCCAGCCGCCGTCACGCCAGAGACACATCCTGAGCCGATCGCCAGCACGATCGCGAATGCACTGATCCAGCGGATGGGGCGTTGATTTGATTCGGCGCGTCTCACGCCGCGATTTTTACCACATTGACGCGGCGAAACCGGCGCCTGAGGATTGTTGCCATTGATCTTTTCATTCGCCAATGTATTGAAGGCGGGCAGTCGATGTTGCCTACCGGCTCGTCACGTAACCGCCTCAATTGGCACCGAGACAGCGGCCAACGGCCGAATGTCACTCCCGCGTCGCGGTTGGGGTGCGCGACCGTTTCAGAAAGGGTTTTCCGAATGAAGTCTTGCAACTTGGTCGCGTCGGCCGGGCTGCGCGGGCGGGCCTTCGCCCTGCTGGCAGCGACCGCGTTCGCCGCGCTGACCGTCGCCCCTGTCGCGCAGGCTCAGCAGCCGGCCAAGGGATCCCCGAAAGCGGCTCAGAAGAACGCTCCGGCCCCGGCGCAGCAGGCGCCCGCGCAGGCCGAGCAGCAGCAGGTCCAGCTTATCTACGCGCCCTGGACCAAGTTCTGTCTCAAGGGCCAGGACGCCAACGCCAAGCAGGTGTGCTTCACCGGCAAGGACGGGCGCATCGAATCCGGTCAGCCGGTAATCGCCGCGGTGATCATCGAGCCGGAAGGCGAGCCGAAGAAGATCCTGCGCGTCACGCTGCCGCTCGGCATGCAGCTCGTGCACGGCACGCGCATCATCGTCGACAGCAATGCACCGCTGCAGAGCCCTTACGTCATCTGCTTCGCCAACGGCTGCATGTCGGACTACGAAGCCACGCCGGAGTTGATCAATCAGCTCAAGAAGGGCCAGAACCTGATCGTGCAGGCGATCAACTCCAACGGCGCGCCGCTGACGCTGCCGCTGCCGCTGGCCGAATTCGCCAAGGCCTATGACGGTCCGCCGACCGATCCGAAGCAGTTCGAAGAGACCCAGAAGAAGCTGCAGGAAGAGCTCCAGAAGCGCGCCGAAGAGCAGCGCAAGAAGCTGGAAGCTCAGGCTCCGGCGGGCGCCAACCCGGCCGCCAAGTAACACGCGACTGCTGTCGCGAAACGAAAAGGGCGCCCCCGGTGGGCGCCCTTTGCGTTGTGAGGTGATCGACCGACGTCGCGCGGGAGGATCGTTGCGCCGCGCCGGCGGCGGCAGCTAATTCAGCGACGGATTGCGCGGACGGTAGCCGCCGGACTTGTCCTTGATGAAGATCTCGGCCACCTGGGAATGCCGGATCGGTTCGCCGGAATCGTCGGGCAGCAGATTCTGCTCCGACACGTAGGCGACGTATTCCGACTCCGCGTTCTCCGCCAGCAAGTGATAGAATGGCTGGTCCTTGCTCGGCCGCACCTCTTCGGGGATCGCCAGCCACCATTCTTCGGTGTTGGCGAATTCCGGATCGATGTCGAACACCACCCCGCGGAACGAGAAGATCCGGTGGCGGACGATCTGGCCGATCTGAAATTTTGCGGTTCGCGTTTTGATCATCGGAGTCGGATAGACCAGCTTGGCGGCGGACGCTAGTGGTAAACCGGAGACTCTGCTCCGCGGTGGCCGACCCGGGGTTTCCCTGATACCGCACGGTTCCACGCTCCGCCTGCCGCAGCCCGCATGATCGACATTCTCAATCTCGCCTTGCCGTATTTTGGTCTGATCTTCGTCGGCTTCGCCTGCGGACGCTGGAAGAAGCTGCCTGAGGCCGGCTTGGTCTGGATGAATTTCTTCCTGGTCTTCGTGTCGCTGCCGGCCCTGTTCTTCCGGATCATGTCGAAGACGCCGTTCGAGGAGCTCAACAACCTGCCGTTCGTGCTGGCGACCACGCTGGCGACCGCGATCGCATTCTTCTTGTCCGGGCTGATCGGGCGGGCGATCGGCAAGCTGTCGATGCGCGAGGCGACGATGGCGGCGCTGTCGGGCGGTTACGGCAATATCGGCTACATGGGTCCGGGACTGGCGCTGGCGGTGCTCGGCACCCAGGCGGCGGCGCCGACCGCGCTGATCTTCTGCTTCGACACTATCTTCCTGTTCTCGATCGTGCCGCTCGGGATGGCGCTGACTGCCGCCGACAAGCGGCCGTTGATCCCGACCATCCTGGCGGTGCTGCGAGAGATCCTGCTGCATCCGCTGATCGTCGCCGCCTATTGCGGAGCGGCGGCGGCGGCATTCCATGTCGAACTGCCGGTGGCGGTCGACAAGATGCTGCTGTTTCTGCAGAACGCCGCGGCACCCGTGGCGCTGTTCACGCTCGGCGTCACCGTGGCGCTGCGGCCGTTCGGCCGGGTGCCGTGGGAGATTCCGAGCCTGGTGGCGGTCAAGCTGTTGCTGCACCCGGTGATCGTGTTCGGCCTGGTGCTGGCGTTCGGGCCGTTCTCGCCGGTATGGGCGGCGACCGCGGTGCTGATGGCGTCACTGCCGCCGGCGCTGAACGTGTTCGTGATTGCCCGGCAGTACAACACCTGGGTCGAGCCGGCGTCGGTCGCGGTGCTGATCGGCACGTTCGTGTCGGTGGTGACGCTCACCACCGTGATGTGGCTGATCAGAACCGGCCAGATCCCGTTTCCCGGGTAGGCGTCAGATCGAGCGCCAGAACGGCGATAGCCCTTCGCGCATCGCGAACCGCCGCAGCGGGCCGACCGAACCGAGCAGGTGCATTCCGGCCGCGCGCAGCATCTGAGCCGGCAGCAAGCCGCTGAGCAGGGTGCGGTTAGCGATGTCGATCGCTGCGGTCCGAGTGGCGATATCAGGGCCGCGGCTGCGGCCGTAGCGGGCCAGGACCGCGTCCGAGCCGATGTCGGCGCCGGTCTCGATCGATTCACGGACGATCTCGGCGAGATCGCCGGCATCCCGCAGGCCCATATTCAGACCCTGCGCTCCGATCGGTGGCACGACATGGGCGGCCTCGCCGACGAGCGCGATGCGATGCTGCGCGTAAGCCGCAGGCTTCTCGATCGCCAGGGGAAACAGGTTACGGCCGGGCTCGATCGTCATCTTGCCATAGACCGACTGCGACTGCCTCTCCGCCGCCGCCGACAATTCGTCGTCGGACAGGGTCATCAGGCGCTGTGCCTCCTTCGGCGACGCTACCCAGACGATGCTCATCCGCTTGCCGGGCAGCGGCACGAACACGCACGGCCCTTCTTTAGTGTGAAATTCAGTCGAGACGTTGTCGTGGGAGCGGGTGGTCTTGACGTTGAAGGTGAGTGCGGACTGGTGCAGCGCTCGGCTGCTCACCTTGATGCCGGCAGCCTCGCGACACTGCGACTGCCGTCCATCGGCCCCGACGACCAGCGTCGCCGACAACGTCGCGCCGCTGCGTAGCCGCACGATGGCTTCCTCGTCGCCCGGGACGACGCTGTCGGCTTCGTCGTCGAAACGTTCGAGGTTCGACAGTTCGGCTGCGCGCTCTTCCAGCGCGATCAGCAGCGCGCGGTTCTCGATATTGTAACCGAACGCATCCATGCCGATCTCGTCGGACGCGAACTTGACCTCAGGCGCGCGGATCAGCCGTCGGGTATCGTCGACCAGCCGCATCGCCCGCAGCGCCGCGGCTTTCCCCGAGCACCGCCGCCAGACATCGAGCCGGTCGAGGATATCGATCGAATCGCCGAGCAGGGCCGTGGTCCGGTTGTCGCCATAGGGCACTCGCCGAGCGACCAGGGCGGTGATCGCGCCGCTGTCGGCAAGCGCGATGGCGGCGGTGAGGCCGGCGGGGCCGCCGCCGACCACGATGGCGTCATAGCTGTTAGGCTCGAGCAGGCTCTGGGTCATGCCGGGACAATTGCGCCGGCCCGCGGCGATTTCAAGTCCGCCGCGAAACATTAACGTTCTGGGGCCTTTGCGCGACCGAACGCCGCAACTGATTGTGCAGATCGGCGTCCGACCTGATATGCACGACGTTCGATGACACCGCAGGACCCTTCGCAACCGCCGCCCGGATCGGGCTCACGCCGCGCCGCTGCGCTCGGCGTGCACCTGTTCACGGCTGCCGGGGCTGCGATCGCGCTGCTCGCTCTGCTCGAAGCGGTCCGCCAGCATTGGGCCGGAATGTTCGCCTGGCTCGGGCTCGCGCTGCTGGTCGATGCGATCGACGGCCCGCTGGCGCGGCGCCTGGACGTCGCGCGGCTGCAGCCGCAATGGTCGGGCGACGTGCTCGATCTGGTGGTCGACTTCCTCACCTACGTGTTCGTGCCGGCCTATGCGATCACCGCCAGTGGCCTGCTATTGCCGATTGCAGCCCCGCTGCTCGGCGTCGGCATCGTGATCAGTTCGGCGATGTACTTCGCCGATCGCCGGATGAAGACCGAGGACAATCACTTCCGCGGCTTTCCGGCGCTTTGGAACGCCGCAGCGTTCTATTTGTTTCTGCTGCACCCGCCGGCGCTCGCCGGCAGTCTCGGGATTGCCGCCTTGATCGTGCTCACCTTCGTGCCGTTTCGCGTCGTGCATCCGGTGCGCGTGGCGCGGCTGCGCGCGCTGACGCTGTCGCTGATCGCGCTGTGGGCGGTGCTGGCTGCATATGCGATCGTCCGCGACTTCGAGGTCGCGCTCCCGGTGACGATCGTTCTGTGCGCGATCGCGCTGTACGTTTGTTTCGCCGATAGTGTCATCCGCTTATTCAAACGAGCCCCCCGATGATTGAATTGTTGTACAGTCCCGAAGCCTGGGCCGCGCTGCTCACCCTGACGGCGCTCGAAATCGTGCTCGGCATCGACAACGTCATCTTCCTGTCTGTGCTGGTGTCTCGGATTCCCGAGCCGCGGGCGACGCGCGCGCGGCAGATCGGCCTGGGATTGGCGCTGCTGTTCCGCCTCCTGCTGCTCAGCGTGCTGGTATGGCTGATCGGTCTGACCACGCCGGTGTTCAGCGTCGCCGACAAGGCGTTCTCCTGGCGTGACATCATCCTGATCCTGGGCGGGCTGTTTCTGATCGCCAAAGCCACGCACGAGATTCACGCCGAGGTCGAAGCCAAGCACGACGGGACCGGGCCTTCGGCCGCCGATCGTGCCTTCTTTTGGGTGATCTTGCAGATCGTGGTTGTCGACCTGGTGTTCTCGATCGACTCGATCATCACCGCGATCGGCATGGCGCAGGACATCGAGATCATGGTTGCGGCAGTCCTGATCGCGATGGCGGTGATGTATGTGTCGTCCGGTCCTGTGTCGCGATTCGTCACCGAACATCCGACCACCAAGATGTTGGCGCTGGCGTTCCTAGTGCTGATCGGCGTGGCGCTGGTGGCGGACGGCTTCGCCTTCCACATCCCGCGGGGCTACATTTACTTCGCCATCCTGTTTTCGGCAGCGGTCGAGTTCTTCAACGTGCTTGCCAAGCGTAACCGTGCCCAGCCGCGCTGACCCTGTGTGGCGCCGCATCGGCGCCGGTTGACAACACAGAGGCGATGGCTTTCGGTGACGCTCACACGAGACCCAAGGGGACGATGATGACGAAGGCGGTGCGGGTGCATCAGGTGGGCGGACCGGAGGTCCTGACCTATGAGGACGTCGAGCTGCCGCCGCCCGGCGATGGTGAGGTCCGGATCCGCCAGCACGCGGTCGGTCTCAACTTCATCGACGTGTATTTCCGCACCGGCCTGTACAAGGCGCCGTCGCTGCCGTTCGTGATCGGCAACGAGGGCGCGGGCGAGGTGGTGTCGGTCGGCCCCCACGTCACCAATTTTCACCCCGGTGATCGCGTCGCGTATTATTCGAACCTCGGCGGCTATGCAACCGAGCGCAACATCGAAGCCGCCAAGCTGGTGAAGCTGCCGGACCACATCACCTACGAGCAGGGCGCGGTGCTGATGCTCAAGGGCCTGACGGTGTGGTACCTGCTGCACAAGACGTTCAAGGTCGAGCCTGGCCATCGCGTGCTGATCCACGCTGCTGCCGGCGGCATCGGCCTGCTAGCGTGCCAATGGGCGCGGGCGCTCGGCGCGCATGTGATCGGCACCGTCGGCTCCAAGGCGAAGGCCGATCTCGCGCTCGCCAATGGGTGCGACCACGTCATTCTCTACAACGAGGAGGATTGGGTGGCGCGGGTCAAGCAGATCAGCCGTAACGAATTGTGCGACGTGGTCTATGACGGCGTCGGCAAGGCGACGTTCCCGGGTTCGCTGAAGTGCATCAAGCCGCGCGGGCTCTTCGTATCGTTCGGCAACGCGTCGGGTCCGGTGCCGCCGTTCGCGCTCGCTGAACTCAACAATCACGGTTCGCTGTTCGCCACTCGGCCGAAGCTCAACGACTACATCAGCACCCGCAAGGAGCTGATCGAAGGCGCCGACACGCTGTTCTCGGCGGTGATCGAGGGGCATCTGCACGTTCCGATCAACCACGCCTACGCGTTGAAGGACGCCGCGAAAGCGCATATCGATCTGGAAGGGCGCGTCACGACCGGGGCGTCGATTTTGAAGCCATAAGGTCGCACAACATTACCCCACAACGAGCCGTCACCCTCCGCGAAAGCGGAGGGTCCAGTATTCCAGAGCGCTGGTGTAAAGTAATCAGCTCTCTGGAATACTGGGTCGCCCGGACAAGCCGGGCGATGACCCGGGTGTGTGTAGCAGCTGTTGCTGCTTAGAACCCCGCCACCGTCCCGTGTAGATCATACGCGTCGGCGCGGTCGATCTTGGCGGTGACGATTTCGCCGACGCGCAAGGGGCGGCGGCTCGACAGATAGACGGCGCCGTCGATCTCCGGCGCATCGGCCTTGGAGCGGCCTTTGGCGACGGTTGGGCCGATCTCGTCGATAATGACCTGCTGACGGGTGCCCACCTTGCGCTTCAGTCGGCGCGCAGAGATCGCCTGCTGCCGCGCCATCAGCCTGTTCCAGCGCTCCTGCTTGACCTCGTCCGCGATCTGATCGGGCAGGGCATTGGACGGTGCGCCGGCGACCGGCTCGTATTTGAACGCGCCGAGACGATCGATTTCTGCTTCGTCGAGCCAGTCGAGCAGGAACTCGAAATCGCGCTCGGTCTCGCCGGGGAAGCCCACAATGAAGGTCGAGCGCAGCGCCAGATCCGGGCACTGCTCGCGCCAGTGCTTGATCCGGTCGAGCGTCTTGTCCTGAGCGGCCGGGCGCTTCATCAGTTTCAGCACGTCGGGGCTGGCGTGCTGGAACGGGATGTCGAGATAGGGCAGCACCTTGCCGTCCGCCATCAAGCCGATCACTTCGTCGACGTGCGGGTACGGATAGACGTAGTGCAGCCTCACCCATGCGCCCAGTTCGCCGAGCTCGCTGGCCAGGTCGAGGAATTTGGCGCGGACGGTGCGATCCTTCCACTGGCTCTCCGCGTACTTCACATCGACGCCGTAGGCAGAAGTATCCTGCGAGATCACCAGCAGCTCTTTGACGCCGGCGGCGACCAGTTTCTCCGCTTCGCGGAGGACGTCGGCGGCCGTGCGTGATGCCAGGTCGCCCCGCAGTTTCGGGATGATGCAGAAGCTGCAGCGGTTGTTGCAGCCTTCGGAGATTTTCAAGTAAGCGTAATGTCGGGGCGTCAGCCGGATGCCCTGCGGCGGCACCAGATCGAGATGCGGGTTGTGCAGCGCCGGCCGGGCGCGATGCACGGCGTCGAGCACGCTCTCGTATTGCTGTGGGCCGGTGATCGACAGCACGCCGGGATAGGCGGCTTCGATCTGCTCCGGCTCGGCGCCCATGCAGCCGGTGACGATCACCTTGCCATTGCTCGCCATCGCTTCGCCGATCGCAGCCAGCGATTCCTGCTTGGCACTGTCGAGGAAGCCGCAGGTGTTGACGATGACGAGGTCGGCGCCGTCGTGCTTGCGCGCCAGTTCGTAACCCTCGGCCCGCAGCCGGGTGATGATGCGCTCAGAATCGACCAGGGCCTTGGGGCAACCCAGCGAGACAAAACTGATTTTGGGCGCGGCGGCCTGCTGCATGGCTCGAAACTGCCTGATTGGAATGCTGCAGGAGCTAAACCGGATCGGCGATGCTGGCAAGGCGGGCAGGGTCTTAGCTTCGAGAATAGCTGCCCTCCATCCGGTTCCGGAAGAGAGGTTTTTTCCAGGTTCCGGGACCCGAACGGCGGATGCGTTGTTATTTCGCTGGCCGCCTTGCCACCCGAGGCGTTCGGGCTTTTCTTGGCTCGTCAGGAACCGGGAGACAGACCAATGCGACGGCACAGCCCATCAGCGACGATGATCCGACGCGATCGAATCTGGCCGTCCTTCCTGGCTAATGTGCATCTGGTGATGTTCGGAGCGGCGTTCGGCCTGATTGCCGCGATCGTGGTCGCCGCCCCGCAGTTGCGGTTGCCGTGACGGCGCTTCGCTAATCGTGCGAGCCGCTGCCGGCTTGGGTGCGGACCACCCTTGAGGTCGGCGCCAGTGCCGAATTGGCGAAATGGCGGACGATGACGCTGGCGAGCGCCTCGGCCACGGGACTGGCGCTCCGCGCTGAACGATACAGCACGAGATCGACCTTCGGCAGTCCTGGAAACGTGTCGCCGCGGCCAAGGACGCGCATCCCCGGCAGCACGGAGCTTTTTCCAACGACACTCACCGCAATGCCGGCGAAGACGGCGGCTTGAATTCCGCTGATGCTCTCGCTGATGCAGCTCAGCCGCCAGGTTCGGCCGATGCTCTCAAGGGCCATCAGCCCATAGTCGCGAAAGATGTTTCCCGGCGGCAGCATCGCCAACGGCACCGGGTTTTCAAGGTGGATCGAACCGCGCTCCGACGTCACCCAGACCAGATCCTCCTGGGCCACCAGCTCTCCGACCTTGAACGCCGGCATGCCGGTGACGATCGCCAGGTCGATCTCGGCGCGCTCGACGGAGGCCATCAGCTTGCTCGACAGCGCGCATTTCAATTCGACGTCGACGTTGGGATAGGCGCTCCGGAAATCAGAGAGAATTCCAGGTAGTAGATAGGCCGCGTAGAGGTCGGGCATGCCCAGGACCACGGAGCCGTCGAGTTTTGGCGCAGCGAGGCGTGCGCGCAGTTCGTCCTGCAGCCCCATGATGGTGCGGGCATAGCCGAGCACCAGCTCGCCATGATTGGTCAGCACCAGTTTGCGCCCGACCTTGGTGAACAGCGGGGCGCCGGTCGCCTCCTCGAGGCGGTTGAGCTGCAGGCTGACGGCAGGTTGGGTTCGGCCCAGCCGGCGTGACGTCTCGGAGAAACTGCCGGTCTGAACCAGGACGATGAAGGTTTGCAGGAGGCGGAGGTCGAGCGGTGCGAGCATGGTTCTATTTAGCGCGCTTATAAAATCGATATAAACAATAAATTTCGCAAGTTATTGCGTCGCAACTACAGTGGATCTCGCCGGGATCATCAGCGAGGAAGCCATGCACAGAACCACCAGACGACACTTCATCCGCCTCGCGATCGCCGCGACCGCGCTCGTTTCGACCGCGCTGACCGCGTCTGCGGAGGAGCGCGTCATCAAGGTCGGGACGCTGAAGCTCATTCACGGCATCACCCCGTATTTCTACGAGAAGTTCGCGCCGGCCGGATACAAGTTCGTGGTGGTTCCGTTCGAGAGCCCGACCGACGGCAAGAACGCCGTGGTTACCGGCTCGGTCGATTTCGGCATCTTCGGCCTTGCGGCCGCAACGCTGGGTGGCGCCAACGGCGAGCCCGTCGTGGTGATCGGCGCGGCTTGCAACCGTGGCATGGCGGTGGTGGCCGGCAAGGACTCCGGCATCAACAGCATCAAGGACCTGAAGGGCAAGCGGGTGGCGATCTGGCCGGGATCGACCCAGGAAGTGGTGATCCTCGATCGGCTCGCCGCCGAAGGCATGACCGTCAAGGACATCCAATCGGTCCGCGTGTCGTTCAGCGACATGGCGCCGGCGCTCGCCCGCGGCGACATCGACGCCTATGTCGGCGCCGAGCCGGCGGCCGGCATCAGCCTCGCCAGCGGCGTCGGCAAGATCGTCGAATATCCGTACTCCACCCCGACCGGCTCGCTGAACATGGTGCTGACCACCCGCCGCGAACTGATCGAGAAGGACCCGGAGCTGGTCCGCACTTTGCTCAAGGTGCATCGCAAGGCGAGCGAATACGCGATGAGCAATCGCGATGCCTTCGTCGAGATGGCGATGCAGAAACTCGGGCAGCAGAAGCTGTCGATCGAGAAGGCCGCTCCCAATGTCGAGCTGACCTGGAATATCGACGACAAGTTTCTGAAGCAGGCGAACTACTACGGCACGCAGATGCTGGAAAAGAAGCAGATCCGGCAGTTGCCCGACTACAAGTCGTTCATCGATCCGAGCTTCGTCAAGGCCATCTCCGGATCGTGAGGGGCCGATGAGCTACGAGAGCACCGTTGCCGGCCCGGCCGTGACTGCACCGCCCGCCAAGAAGCCTGCTGCCGCGCTCGCGCGCGGCAGCGCCCATCGCGCGAACGGACTCTGGCCGCGTCTGCGCACGATCGCGCTCGCGCTGGTGGTGCCGGTCAGCCTGCTGGTTCTATGGGACCTGATGGTCCGCTGGACCGGAACACGTCTGATCCCGTCGCCATTCGGTGTGGCGGTGATGATGTGGGATTTCGCGTTCGGCGGGATCTACGACGACGCCTACAGCGGCAGCCTCCCGATCCACTTCTGGAAGTCCGTGCAGCGGGTCTATGGCGGGTTCTTCCTTGCTGCGCTGCTCGGAATCCCGCTCGGCCTGATGCTCGGCCGGATTCCGCTGCTGCGGGCGATGCTCGATCCGATGCTGTCGCTGCTGCGGCCGATCCCGGTGACGGCCTGGCTGCCGCTGTCGATGATCTTCTTCGGGCTGGGACCGAAATCGGCGGTGTTTCTGGTGTTCCTCGGCGCGTTCTATCCGATCCTGCTCAACACCGTGTTCGGCGTGAAGTCGGTCGATGCGAGGTTGTTCGAGGCGGCCGGCATGCTCGGCTGCAGCGGGCCGCAACTGTTTCGAGCGGTGGTGCTGCCGGCGGCACTGCCGAGCATCTTCAACGGCCTCCGGCTCGGCGCGTCGTTCGCCTGGATCTTGATCGTCGTCGGCGAGATGACCGGCGTGCCCGAAGGGCTCGGCGCGGTGATCATGGACGGACGCACGCTGTCGCGCACCGACCTCGTCATCACCGGAATGATCATCATCGGTATCACTGGTTTCCTGTCCGATCGAATCCTGGTGATGCTCAGCAACTACTTCCTGCGTTGGAGTCCGCAGCACCATGCTTGATGCAACGACCAATCGCGATGCGCCGCCGGTCATCCTCGAGGTGAGCGGTCTCAACAAAGTCTATCAGGCCTCGAACGGCCCGGTCGAAGCGCTGCGCAGCGTCGATCTGACCGTGCGCAAGGGCGAGTTCATCTGCCTGCTCGGCGCGTCCGGCTGCGGCAAGTCGACGTTGCTGCGGATCATCGCCGGGTTCGAGGAGGCGACACAGGGTTCGGTTGCGGTCTACGGCTGCGAGGTGAGGGGACCTGGCCCCGACCGCGGCATGGTGTTTCAGGACTACGCGCTGTTTCCCTGGCTGACTGTGCGGCAGAACATCGGGTTCGGCCCAAGCAATCGCCGCGTCGCGTCGCAGGAAGTGGAGAAGCTGACCGACAGATTCATGGCGATGGTCGGCCTGACCGCGTTTGCCGACCGTTATCCGCACCAGCTCTCCGGCGGCATGAAGCAGCGGGTGGCAATCGCGCGGGTTCTCGCCAACGACGCCGACATCCTGTTGATGGACGAACCGTTCGGCGCGCTCGATGCGCTGACTCGCGCAGCGCTGCAGGAAGAACTGATCGAGATCTGGCGCACCACCAAACTGACGGTGATCTTCGTCACCCATTCGGTGGAGGAAGCTGTCCTGCTCGCCGATCGCGTCGTGGTGATGAGTTCGTCACCGGGCCGGATCGATCAAGACGTCGAGATCGAGCTGCCGCGGCCGCGCGACGTGGCGTCGGTCGAGTTCAACAGGCTTCGGCGCAGCATCACGCAGCAACTGACCAGCCATGTCGGCGCAGGCCGCAAGGTTGCAGCGACGGCGGATTCCTGAAGTGGACCTGTCAGCCCCTGATGCCTCGCGAACGATCTATCGCGGGATGGATCGCGCGGCGCTCGATGCCGCCTACAACAACAGCGCGGCAGTGGTCGACAGCCCGCAATGGCTGGAGCGCTGGCGCGAGCGCAGCGCCGTCCGCCGCGCCGGTCCAGGGGTGCGGCTCGATATCCCGTATGCGGATCGCGAGCGAACTTCGCTCGACTATTTTGCCTCGGGCGAAACGGGCGCACCGCTGCTCGTGTTTCTGCACGGCGGCTATTGGCAGCGCAATTCGAAGGAGATGTTCTCCTTCGTTGCCGATGGCGCCAACGCGCACGGCATCGATGTCGCCGTGGTCGGCTACACGCTGGCGCCCGCGGCGCGGCTGTCGAACATCGTCGCCGAGGTCGATCTGGCGCTCGACGTGCTCGCTGCCGACACCGAGCGCTTCGGCTTCGACCGGCGCAGGCTGGTGGTCAGCGGCTGGTCCGCGGGCGGGCATCTGGCGTCGGTGGCCAGTGCGCATTCCGCAGTCCGAGGCGCGGTGTGCATCAGCGGCATCTTCGATCTCGAGCCGATTGCGCTCTGCTATCTCGACGAGGCGCTAGGCCTCGACCGGCAGGAGATCGAGATCTTGAGCCCGATCCGGCGCACCCGTCTTGGCACGGCGCCACAGTCGCTGGTGGTCGGCGGCGACGAATTGCCGGAATTGCAGCGGCAGTCGCTGGATTATTCCAACGTCGCCGCGCGGGCAGGATTGCCCATCACTCTGAGAATCCTGCCGCGGCATCACCACTTCTCTATTCTGGATGAATGGAGCGGCGATGGCGCACTGACGGCGGAGTTGTTGGCGCTGGCCGGGGCGTAGCGCCGGCCGCAGGCGTCAGGTCCCGCAAAGGGCGCGACGGCGATGCCGCTGGCTTCCAGCTTGCGGCGGACGCCGCGCGCGATCTCGACCGCGCCTTTGGTATCGCCATGGATGCACACCGTGTCGGTCCGCATCTTGATCACCTTGCCGGTGACCGAGACGACGGCGCCGTCCTGCGCCATTCGCAGCACGCGTTCGGCAATTTCATCGGGGTCGTGCAGCACCGCGCCGGGCTTCTTGCGCGACACCAGATTGCCGTCGTCCTCGTAGGCCCGATCGGCGAACACTTCGTGCGCCAGCGGCAGGCCGGCGGCTTCGCCCGCCAGCATGAGTTTGGAGTTTGCCAGCACGACGAACACCAGTGACCGATCGACGGCCTTGATCGCCGACGCGATGGCGCGCGCGGTCATGTCGTCTTCGCAGGCGACGTTGGACAGCGCGCCGTGTGCCTTGACGTGGGTCACCTTGTGGCCGGCCAGCGCCGCGACCGCCTGCAGCGCACCGATCTGATAGGCGACGAGGTTTTCGATCTCGGCCGAAGTGATCCCCGGCACCGGCCGGCGGCCGAAGCCGTGCAGGTCGCGGAAGCCCGGATGCGCGCCGATCGCGACGCCGTTCTGCTTCGCCAGTTTGACGGTCGCGTGCATGATATCCGGATCGCCGGCGTGAAAGCCGCAGGCGATGTTGACGCTGGTGGCGATCTGCATCATCGCCGCATCGTCACCCATCTGCCAGACGCCAAAGCCTTCGCCGAGGTCGCAGTTCAGATCGATCTTCATCTCGCTTAGTCCCGTAGTCTGATTCGATTACTCCGCCGTCAGCGCGTCGATCGCGGTGCCGGCGACGTTGGCGGAGAGCAGCGCGTCGAGGTCGATGGCGGCATGCTGCGCCTCGCGCAGCAGGTCGGGCAGGGAGCGGATCAGCTTGGCCATCGCGCGATAAGCAGCTTGTGCGTCTTCGACGCTTACCGCCTGAAAGCGGAAGGGGCGCCCGGGTTGCCGCTGCGCTAACCGGCCGAGATCGGCTGAGATCACGGTGGCGATCTTCGGATAGCCGCCGCTGGTGCCGCGATCGGGCATCAGCACGATCGGCTGGCCAGAGCCGGGCACCTGAATGCTGCCATCGACGGTGCCGTCGGAGACGATGTTGTGGCCGTGCAGATGCGGGATCTGCGGCCCCTCGAGCCGATAACCCATCCGGTCGCTGGTCGCCGAGATGGTCCATTCGCCGGAAAGGAAGGTTTCCACCGCACTGCCGAACTCATCGTCCTGCGGACCGAGGACGACGCGGATCGGCGCATCGAGCTGCTCGGGCAGATCGAGGCGGCGTTCGACCGCCGGCGTCGCCGATTTGACCGCGATGGTGTCGCCGGCCTGCAGCGTTCGTGGATAAGGGCTGCCGAGCCCTGCGCGCGCGTTGACTGCGAGGCTGCCGAACATCGGCTCGCCGCTGACGCCGCCTTCGATGGCCAGATAGCTGAACACGCCGCCGCGCGCCACGCCGAGCGTGAGGACCTGGCCTTCGCTGAGGACGAATGATTCGTTGAATGCGAGCGGCGCTCCATCCAGCGCTGCAGGCCGTTCGGCTCCCGTCAGCGCCAGCCGCACCGCGCCGTCGCGGACGCTGAGTTTCGCGCCCAGTGGCCCGACTTCGATCGCTGCCGCGAACGGATCGTTGCCGACCAGCACATTGGATGCTGCGAGCGAGAGCCGGTCCATTGCGCCGCTCGGCGTCAAACCGTAGCGCTGCGCACCATGCCGCCCTGCATCCTGCACGGAGGTGGCCGGGCCTATGCTGTCGATCACCAGTATCGTCATGCGCTCAACAATTCCGCGACGACGTGTCCCCGGGACGCGGCGTCGTCTCGCTCGGCAAATTCTCTCTCGTCGATCCTCGCGAAGCTGATCGTATCGCCCGGTTCGAGCAGAAAGATCGGCTCGCGATGCAACTGATAGGTCCGCACCGGTGTGCGGCCGAGCAGGTGCCAACCGCTCGGTCCGGGCAAACACTGGATCCCGGTCTGGATGCCGCCCACCGAGATCGTGCCGGCCGGCGTGTGCAGCCGTGGCGCTTGCCGCCGTGGCATCGCCAGCGCTGGATCGAGGCCGGAGAGATACGACCAACCGGGCGTGAAGCCGATCATCGCGACACGGTAGTTGCCCGCGGCGTGGCGGGCGACCAGCGCATCGGGAGTCATGTTCAAAGTCTGCGCGGCATCTTCCAGATCGATGCCGTGTTCGCCGCCGTAGCACACCGGAATCCGCCAATGTCTCTTGGCGGCATTCTCGCTGTCGTCGGCCGACTGTGCGAGCGTCGCGAGGTGTTCGGACAGCGCTGCGAAGCCGATGGTTTCGGGATCGTAGTGCACCAGCAGTGAACGATAGGTTGGGACGGTCTCGACGATGCCGGAAATCGGCGTCTGCGTCAGCTTGCGGTCGAGCGCGAGCACGCGCCGGTTGGACTCGTCGCTGATATCGCGGCCGAACTCGACGGTGATCGCGGTATCACCACTCGGCAGCATCCTGGGAGGTAGGGTGGTCATGTAACGACGATCTCACAAAGCTCCAGGCAGCGATAGCGCGTTTTCGGCGCGGGTGAAAATCACTTCGAAACGAGCGTGAGCGTCGATAAACCGGCGCCCTCGGGGGTGATAAAATGCAATGATCGCCATGCGCCAAGCCATCCTGCTGATCGCAGGGTTGCGTCTTGACGCGGCAGGCGCGGCCCGCAAGATGCGCCCACACTCACTGGAGCTCTCTCTTCATGTCACTGACCCCGGAAGCCATCGACATCCTGTCGCGCGTTTCGACCGCGACCATCACCACGGTGCTGCTGAAGAAGGGGCTCCGCAACGTCTGGATCCGCGGCGCGCGGCCGCTGCGCCCCGGTGCGACGCGGTTGGTCGGTGAGGCGTTCACGCTGCGCTTCGTGCCGGCGCGCGAGGATCTGGCAACGCCCGAGTCCTGGGCCTCGCCGATCTCGACTCGTGCGGCAATCGAGGCGATGCCGGAAGGCTGCATCGCCGTGGTCGACGCCATGGGCATCAAGGACGCCGGCATCTTCGGTGACATCCTGTGCGCGCGGATGGTCAAACGCGGGATCACTGCGCTGATCACCGACGGCGTGGTCCGTGACCTCGAGGGCGTGCTCGGCACCGGCCTGCCGGTGTGGTGCGACGGCGCGGCTGCGCCGCCGTCGGTGGCCGGTCTGACCTTCGTCGGCTGGGACCAGCCGATCGGTTGCGGCGGCGTCGCGGTGTTCCCGAAGGACATCATCGTCGCCGACCAGGACGGCGCCGTGTTGATCCCGCAGGCGCTGCTCGACCATGTGCTTGCCGAGGGGCCGGAGCAGGAGCGGATGGAGGGCTGGATCGTCGAGGAGGTGAACAACGGTGCCGTGCTGCCCGGGCTGTATCCGATGAACGCCGAAACCAAAGCGCGGTACGCTGCGTTCAAGCAGAAGGCCGATAAAGCGTAAGGAGCCTGTCGATGGATATCTTCGCGGCCGGCTCGCGCCCCACCCAGCGGGCGCCGAAGGACTATTTCACTGGGACCGTGTGGCAGGACCCGATCGTTGCCGCACCGGCGCCAGCGCGGCTGGCCGCAACCCGGGTGGCGTTCGAGCCCGGGGCACGGACCGCCTGGCACACCCATCCGCTCGGGCAGACGTTGTATGTCGTGACCGGTGTGGGACGGATTCAGACCGAAGGCGGTCCGGTGCGGGAGATCCGAGCCGGTGACGTGGTTTGGATTCCGCCGGGCGAGAAGCACTGGCACGGCGCGTCGCCGAGCAATGGCATGACCCATATTGCGATGCAGGAAGCGCTCGACGGCAGTTTTGCGACCTGGATGGAGCTGGTCACGGACGCGGAATACGCCGTCGCGCCCACTGCCTGACGCGGACGGCCCCGAGCAATCCGAAATCTCAAAACCGCCGGTTTCTCAGCCGATGGGACCCTTTCCCGTCCGGAAGGGACTCGATATGAAGGGCGCTTCGTTGCAAGGTGGCGGGCGTTGAGGAGAACATGATGGCAGCCAAGACGAAATTTCGGGGGTCGTACACCGCCTTGGTCACGCCGTTCAAAAATGGCGCGCTCGACGAGCAGGCGTTCCGCAACCTGGTGAACTGGCAGATCGAGCAGGGCACCCACGGACTGGTGCCGGTCGGAACCACCGGCGAGAGCCCGACCTTGAGCCACGAAGAACACCACAAGGTGGTCGATTGGTGCATCGAGGAAGCGAAAGGCCGCGTGCCGGTGATCGCTGGCGCCGGTTCGAACTCGACTCGCGAAGCCGTCGAACTCGCCCGCCACGCCGAGAAAGCCGGTGCCGATGCCGTCCTGGTGGTGACGCCGTATTACAACAAGCCGACTCAGGAAGGCATGTACCAGCACTTCAAGGCGGTGAACGATGCGATCGGGATTCCGATCATCATCTACAACATTCCGCCGCGCTCGGTCGTCGACATGTCGATCGATACCATGAGCCGACTGTACGAGCTGGACAACATCGTCGGGGTGAAGGACGCGACCGCCAATCTCGGCCGGGTGTCGCAGCAGCGCCATGCGATGGGCCCGGATTTCATCCAGCTTTCAGGCGAGGACATGACCGCGCTGGCCTATATGGCGGCGGGCGGCCACGGCTGCATCTCGGTGGTGTCGAACATCGCGCCGAAGCTGTGCTCGGACCTGATGGGAGCGGTGTTCGCTGGCGACTATCCCGGCGCGCTCAAGATTCAGGACCGTCTGGTGCCGCTCCACGACGCGGTGTTCAAGGAGCCGGGCGTGGCCGGCGCCAAGCACGGACTGACCCTGCTCGGGCGCATTCAGGAGGAAGTCCGGCTGCCGCTGATGACGGTGACTGAACCGACCGGCAAAGCGATCCGTGCTGCGATGGTGCACGCGGGGGTGATCAACTGACAGGGGCGCATGAGCAGCATCGAGTCCGTCCGTAACCTCGAGCAGAAAGGCTCGAGGCTCCTGAAGGAGTTTCGCGATTTCGCGATGAAGGGCAACGTCGTCGACCTCGCGGTCGGCGTCATCATCGGTGCAGCGTTCGGCGGCATCGTCACATCGCTGGTCGGCGATGTGATCATGCCGATCATCGGTGCGTTGACCGGCGGATTGGATTTCTCGAACTATTTCACGCCGCTGTCGAAAACCATCACGGCCAATACCCTGGCCGAGGCCAAGAAGCAGGGCGCGGTGCTCGCCTGGGGCAACTTCCTCACGGTGACGCTGAACTTCCTGATCATCGCGGCGGTGCTGTTCGCGGTGATCCGCTCGCTGAACAGGCTGAAGCAGAAGGCGGAGGAAGCCAAACCGCCGCCGCCGACCCCGACCCGGCAGGAAGAGCTTCTGACCGAGATCAGGGATTTGTTGAAGAAGGGCGCCGGCCCGTCGGCTTAGACCACAACGGCGTCGCGTCACAGGAGCCGCCGACATGGCCGACAAGAACGAACGCCCGATCAAGGTCGTGGCGGAGAATCGCAAGGCGCGCTTCAACTACGCGATCGACGACACCATCGAGGCCGGCATCGCGTTGACCGGCACCGAGGTCAAGTCGATCCGCAACGGCAAGACCACGATCGCAGAGTCGTATGCGGACGCGCGCGGCAGCGAGATCTGGCTGATCAACGCCAATATTCCGGAATATCTGCAGGCCAACCGCTTCAATCACGAGCCAAAGCGACCGCGCAAACTGCTGCTCCACCGCAAGCAGATCAACAAGCTGATCGGTGCCGTCGAGCGCGAAGGCATGACGCTGATTCCGCTCAAGCTGTATTTCAACGAGCGCGGTCGGGCCAAGCTGCAGCTCGCGCTCGCCAAGGGCAAGAAGCTGCACGACAAGCGTGAGACGGAAAAGAAGCGCGACTGGAATCGCGAGAAGGGCCGTCTGCTGCGCGCGCGCGGCTGAGCGGCAGTCGACCGGAGGATCGGATGGCGAACCAGCCCAACATCATGGATGTCGATTGGAGCGCGATTCCGGCGCCGGCGGACGACGGCGGAGCCGCACATCTGCCCGGCTCAGCGCTTCCTCCAGCGGTGCTGCCGGCCACCGATGGCGGCCGTGTCACTCTGGCCGCGCTGACGGGACGCACCGTGGTGTTCGCCTATCCGCGGACCGGAGAGCCCGGCAAGATCGCGCCGGTCGACGACTGGGACATGATCCCTGGCGCGCGCGGCTGCACGCCGCAGACGTGTGCGTTTCGAGACCTGTTTGCCGAACTGAAGGCCGCTGGAGCCGATCATGTGTTCGGTTTGTCGACGCAGTCCACCGCGTATCAGGCAGAGATGGCGAGCCGGCTGCACCTGCCTTTCGCGGTGCTCTCAGATGAGGCTCTCGAACTGACCCGCGCTATGAACCTGCCGACGATGCCGATCGCAGGGATGACGTTGATCAAGCGAATGGCGCTGGTCATCGATGACGGTCGTATCAGCCACGTCTTCTATCCGGTATTCCCGCCGGATCGGAACGCCGGTGATGTGCTGGAATGGCTGAAGGCGAATCGACGCTGAGCGCAGATCCATCCCCGTCATTGCGTGCAGCATGGCGACGACCTGCGCGTCACATAGGGTCCAGGAGCGCTTCGCGCGCAGTGACGAAGTCCTGGCCGTTCTAACTACGCGTCCAGATCCGCCCGCACCCGTGAGAACACGTTGTGGAACATCTGCGGCGTCAACACGCCTGTGTTCGTGTTGTAGCGCGAGCAGTGGTAGCTGTCGTAGAGGCGCAAGCTGCCGCTCTCGTGAACGGCGCCATGGCCGAACGGGGCCTGCGCGGCACGGAGGCCGAGCGCCTTCAACACCGAGTCGTGAGCGATCCGTCCGAGCAGCACCACGGCGCGCAGCTTCGGCATCGCCTCGATCGTCGCGATCAGAAAACGGCGGCAAGTGTTGATTTCGAGCGGCAGCGGTTTGTTCTGGGGCGGTACGCAGCGCACCGCGTTGCTGATCCGGCAATCGATCAGTTGCAGGCCGTCGTCGGGCCGCGCTTGGTAATGGCCGCTGGCGAATCCGTAGGCGATGAGGGTGCTGTAGAGCAGGTCGCCCGCGTAATCGCCCGTGAACGGCCGTCCGGTGCGGTTTGCGCCTTGCAGGCCGGGCGCGAGGCCGACGATCAGCAACGACGCGTCGGCGCCGCCGAACGACGGCACGGGCGCGTTGAACCATCCCGGTTCTCGCGCACGGGCTTCGCCGCGGAATTCGGCGAGACGCGGGCAGAGCGGGCAGTCGCGGCCTGGGTCGGTGAGGGAGGTCGGGACGCGGGGCAACGCGCCCCGCGTCGTCGTCGCCATGGGATCAGTCTTCGAAGTCGTCGGCCCCGGCTCGCGTCGCCAAGGCGGCGGAACGCTGCAGGAACTGCGGTGCATGATGGCGGGGCTCGCGCGGTTCCCGCGGCGGCGGACGATCGGCCGGGTCGCGGCCGATCTTCGATTGCAGCTCGACCAGGTCGGTGAAGATATCGGCCTGCCGGCGTAGTTCGTCGGCGATCATCGGCGGCTGGCTGGAGATCGTCGAGATCACAGTGACGCGGACGCCGCGACGCTGGACCGCTTCCACCAGCGAGCGGAAGTCGCCGTCGCCCGAGAACAGCACCATCTGGTCGATGTGTTCGGCCAGTTCCATGGCATCGACCGCGAGTTCAATGTCCATGTTGCCCTTGACCTTGCGGCGGCCGGAGGCGTCGATGAACTCTTTGGTCGCCTTGGTGACGACGGTGTAGCCGTTGTAATCCAGCCAGTCGATCAGCGGGCGGATCGACGAGTATTCCTGATCCTCGATGATCGCGGTGTAGTAAAAGGCGCGGATCAAATTGCCGCGGCTTTGAAATTCCTTCAGCAGCCGCTTGTAGTCGATGTCGAAGCCGAGGGTCTTTGCGGTTGCGTAAAGGTTGGCACCGTCGATGAACAGCGCAATCTTGTTACTGGAGGAAGTGGACATCAAGATCTCTCATGTGTCTGTTGTCAGCTTCTTGGCGCAACGGAAAGAGCTGCGCAGCTTAAGTTATTTTTTGCACGAATAGCCGTCGCGCTGGGCAACCGGCATCACTTCAACCGCACGAAGCATCGGCCGGTATTCTATACTTTTCTTTCTGAAAAGAAGCCATTTGTTGTCGGACTCGTGTTCGTCCGAGCAGGGCGACGATCGGCCCTCACGGATGGTTCGGTGCATTATCAGAGTGGCTGCGTTCGTCCAAATGACAAATTGCTGCTTGCGAAAGCTGGCTACGCCCTATAGGTAGCGGTCTAACCCCGATTTTGATCCTATTAACGGAGCGACTGGCCATGGCGCGCGTCACCGTGGAAGATTGCATCGACAAGGTCGACAACCGGTTCGACCTGGTTCTGTTGGCCGCCCATCGCGCCCGCATGATTTCGTCCGGCTCGCCGCTCACGATCGATCGCGACAACGACAAGAATCCGGTTGTTTCGCTTCGCGAAATTGCCGATGAGACGATCTCGCCGGAAGATCTCAAAGAAGAGCTGGTGCATTCGCTGCAGAAGTTCGTCGAGGTCGATGAGCCGGAGCAGGATACCGTTCCGCTGATCGGTTCCGCGGGTGCCAGCGTCGATGCCGACGATACCGAGGTCGCCATGGAACGGATGACCGAGGAAGAGCTGCTGAAGGGCCTGGAGGGCTTGGCGCCCCCCGAAGAGCAGCCCGAAGAAGACGAATAAGGGGTCTTTTGCCCCGACAAATTTCCGTGATACGAAGTCAAACGGCCCGGATCCTCTCCGGGCCGTTTTGTTATGGGACGATCTCTCGGACCGGCTGGCAGCGTTGTCATGCCGCATTGCTGCATTGACCTAAACTCTGCCGAAATCGCGGTTTTTTCTGGCTGTTCGGGTTCCTTTCGTGGCACAAGTCCTAAACCCGTCAGACAACGGCAAAGCGACGGCCGCGGTAAGCTCCAGTCTTGCCGCGGTGCAATAGAGGTTTGTGAAATGGCGTCAGGACGCCAGAGTTCGAAGCAGATGGAGCAGGCCGGCGGCGCGGCCGTTGTTGCCGAGCCGGCTGCCGCCGCCAAGCCCCGGTCGCGCGCCCGGATGATGCGGCAGTATGATCTGGTTGAGCGGGTCAGGTCTTACAACCCGAACACAGACGAAGATCTGCTCAATCGGGCCTATGTCTACGCCATGATGGCGCACGGCGAGCAGACGCGCGCCTCGGGCGATCCGTATTTCTCCCATCCCCTCGAGGTCGCGGCGATTCTGACCAACCTCAAGCTCGACGATGCCACCATCGTCGCGGCGCTGTTGCACGACACCATCGAGGATACCGAGGCGACCCGGACCGAGATCGACACCATGTTCGGTCCGGAGATCGGTGCGCTGGTCGAGGGCCTGACCAAGCTGAAGCGGCTCGAGCTGGTGTCGCGCGAGGCCAAGCAGGCGGAAAACCTGCGCAAGCTGCTGCTGGCGATCGCCGACGACGTCCGCGTGCTGCTGATCAAGCTGGCTGACCGATTGCACAACATGCGGACCCTGGAGTTCGTGCCGCCTGCGGCACGCCAGCGTATCGCCGAGGAGACGCTCGACATCTACGCGCCGCTCGCAGGCCGCATGGGCATGCAGGAGATGCGCGAGGAGCTCGAGGATCTGTCGTTCCGCAGCCTCGATCCGGAAGCCTTTACGGTCGTGATGCAGCGGCTGGATGCGCTCGCCGAGCGTAACCGGAATCTGATCGGCGAGATCGAAAGCCAGCTTTCTGCCAATCTCGCCCGCCACGGGATTACTGCGGAGGTCACCGGGCGGCGCAAGCGGCCGTTTTCGATCTGGACCAAGATGGAGCGGAAGTCGGTAGGCTTCGAACAGCTTTCCGACATCTACGGCTTTCGCGTCGTGCTGGATAACGTCGAAGCTTGCTATCGTGCGCTCGGCGTCGTGCACACGACCTGGCCGATGGTGCCGGGCCGGTTCAAGGACTACATCTCGACGCCGAAGCAGAACGATTATCGCTCGTTGCACACCACGGTGATCGGCCCCGGCCAGCAGCGCGTCGAGCTCCAGTTCCGCACCCGCGAGATGAATCAGATCGCCGAATACGGCATTGCCGCGCATGCGTTCTACAAGGACGGTGCCGGCTCGCCGACCGAGCTGCTGAACCGCGAGTCCAACGCGTTCGCCTGGCTCCGCCACACCATCGAGATGCTGTCGGAGAGTTCGAACCCCGAGGAGTTCCTCGAGCACACCAAGCTCGAACTGTTCCACGATCAGGTGTTCTGCTTCACCCCGAAGGGCAAGCTGATCGCGCTGCCGCGCAAAGCCAATGTGGTCGACTTCGCCTATGCGGTGCATACCGACGTCGGCAACAGCGCCGTGGGCTGCAAGATCAACGGCAAGTTCGCGCCGCTGTCGTCGGAATTGCAGAACGGCGACGAGGTCGAAGTGCTGACCTCGCCGGTGCAGTCGGCACCGCCGGCGGCGTGGGAATCGCTGGCGCGCACCGGCAAGGCGAGAGCCGCGATCCGCCGTGCGACCCGCGTGGCGATGCGCGATCAATACGCCGGCCTCGGCCGCCGCATCGTCGAGCGCCTGTTCGCCCGCGCCAAGATCGACTACGCCGACGACAAGCTAAAAGGCGCGCTGCCGCGGCTGGCTCGCGCTTCGGTCGAGGACGTCATGGCTTCGGTCGGCCGCGGCGAAATGAAAGCGTCCGATGTCGCCCGGGCGATGTATCCGGACTACAAGGAAGAGCGTATCGCCCGGTTCGGCGGCAAAAAAGATGCGCCCGATAAGGCCGTCGGCAAACCGATCGAAACGGGCAAGGTCAGCCCTGTGATTCCGATCGGCGGTCTGCATTCCGGCCTGCCGGTGAAGTTCGCGCCGAATGGCGGCGCGGTGCCGGGGGACCGCATCGTCGGTATCGTCACGCCGGGCGAGGGCATTACGATCTATCCGATCCAGTCGCCGGCCTTGACGGAGTTCGAGGAAGAGCCGGAGCGTTGGCTCGACGTGAAGTGGGACATCGATGACAGCACGCCGCAGCGCTTCCCGGCGCGGCTGTTCGTGCAGAACGTCAACGAGCCCGGCAGCCTCGCGCAGATCGCTGGTGTCATCGCCGAGCACGACGGCAACATCGACAACATCAACATGAGCCGGCGCTCGCCGGATTTCACCGAGCTCACCATCGATCTCGAGGTCTATGACCTGAAGCACCTCAGCGCCATCATCGCCCAGTTGCGCGCCAAGGACGTCGTCGCTCACGTCGAGCGGGTCAACGGCTGAGGCCAGAGGTCAGACGAGTCAGTTAGTATGTTTGTCATTGCGAACGAAGCGAACCAATCCAGCACAACGATCACTGAACTTGATGGTCGTCGCTTCGCTCCTTGCAATGACGAGTGATGTCCACACCAGGTCTTTCGGTTCACGGTAATGTCCAAAGCTCCTCCGCTGCGTCTCGGCGTCAACATCGATCACATCGCCACGCTGCGAAACGCGCGCGGCGGCCGCCATCCTGATCCGTTGCGCGCCGCGTTCGCGGCGATCGAGGCCGGCGCCGACGGCATCACTGCGCATTTGCGCGAGGATCGCCGCCACATCCGCGACGCCGACATGCAGCTGCTGAAGGCGGAGATCTCCAAGCCGCTCAACTTTGAAATGGCCGCGACCGACGAAATGGTTCGGATCGCGCTTGGTGTGAAGCCGCATGCGGTGTGTCTGGTGCCGGAGCGGCGCGAAGAGCTCACGACCGAGGGCGGTCTCGACGTGGTGGGGCAGCAGGCTTCGCTCGGCCCCGCAATCGCGCGTTTCAACGACGCCGGCATCCGCGCTTCGCTCTTCATCGCCGCTGATCCGGCGCAGATCGAAATGGCCGCGAAGTTGAAGGCTCCGGCGATCGAAATCCACACCGGCGCCTGGTGCGACGCGATCAATGACGGCGACACTGCAAAAGCGTCGGCCGAATGGCAGCGCGTCATCAAGGGCGCCGCGCTGGCGCGTTCGGCCGGGCTCGAGGTTCACGCCGGCCACGGCCTCGATTATGCCACCGCCGAAACCATTTCGGCGCTGCCGGAGATCGTCGAACTCAACATCGGCTTCTACATGATCGGCGAGGCGCTGTTCGTCGGCCTCGGCGAGACCGTGCGGGCGATGCGGGCCGCGATGGAGCGGGGCCGCGCCAAGGCGGCCGCCGCATGATTATCGGCATCGGCTCCGATCTGATCGACATCACCCGGATTGCCAAGGTGATGGAGCGCCACGGCGAGCGCTTCCTCGATCGGGTGTTCACCGAAGCCGAACGGGCGAAGGCCGAGCGGCGCGCCAAAAAGGCCGAACTGGTCGCCGCGACCTACGCCAAGCGCTTTGCCGCGAAAGAAGCGTGCTCCAAGGCGCTCGGCACCGGAATCCGGCAAGGGGTGTGGTGGCGCGACATGGGGGTGGTCAATCTGCCCGGCGGCCGGCCGACCATGATGCTGACCGGAGGCGCCAAGGCCCGGCTCGACGCGCTGACGCCTGAGGGGATGGTGGCGCGGATCGATCTGTCGATCACCGACGAATGGCCGCTCGCCCAGGCTTTCGTGGTGATCTCGGCGGTTCCGGCGGTCGTCGAAGGGCTTGGGGGGACGCCTTCCTGAGCCCGAAAAGCGGCTGATTCGTCATAGCATTAGCCCGCGAAGCCGCGACGTTTGATTGCACCGGTCGCGACAACAGTCTACAACCGCGCGGAATCCCCAGAGGGGTCGGATCTTCGGCGAACGAGCGCCGGTCGTGGCGGTGTCCGCCGCCGCGGCCCACGTCTCGCCCTCCGCCAGGGTACGCTCCACACCAGTCCAATCGTCCACCGCGCGGCTTCCCCGCGACGGGAATCGGGAAAGCGATGAGCGTGACATCCGGAACGAAATCTGAGAGCGGCGTCGGCGAAACCATCCGCGTCGTCATTCACGCCCTCATCATTGCGCTGGTAATCCGCACCTTCCTGTTCCAGCCTTTCAACATTCCCTCCGGATCGATGAAAGCGACTCTGCTGGTCGGCGATTATCTGTTCGTCTCGAAATACTCCTACGGCTACAGCCATTATTCGATCCCCCTGTCGCCGCCGCTGTTCTCCGGCCGAATTTTCGGCTCGCAGCCGAACCGTGGTGACGTGGTGGTGTTCCGGCTCCCGAAGGACGACACCACCGACTACATCAAGCGCGTCATCGGCCTGCCGGGCGATCGCATCCAGATGCGGGAAGGGCTCCTCTACATCAACGACAAGCCGGTCGACCGGGAGCGGCTGTCGGACTACGTCGGTGAAGATCCGTGCGGCTCGGAGGCGACCGCGCGCGTCAAGCGCTGGAAGGAAACGCTGCCGAACGGCGTGTCCTACGAGACGCTGGATTGCGTCGACAACGGCTTCTACGACAACACCAACGTCTACACCGTGCCGCCCGGCCACTTCTTCATGATGGGCGATAATCGCGACAACTCCACCGACAGCCGCGTGCTCTCGGCGGTCGGCTACGTTCCTTACGAGAACCTGATCGGCCGCGCGCAGATGATCTTTTTCTCGATCGGCGAAGGCGAACACGCTTGGCAGATCTGGCGCTGGCCGACTGCGGTTCGTTGGGGCCGCATCTTCACCATCGTGCGATGATCGATGACGTGACCAACGTCGACCCAGCGTCGACGGCCAGCGATCCTCAGCCGCAGCAAGCTCCAGCGGCGGAGACGTCCGCTGCGAAGAAGCGCCGCGCCAGCAAGGCCAAGTCCAAGGCGACGGCGGCGGCGATCGAGCAGCGGCTCGGCTACAGTTTCGCCGACCCGGCGCTGCTGACCACCGCGCTCACCCATGTGTCGGCGCTGAAATCCGCACGCCGCACCGACAGTTATCAGCGGCTCGAGTTTCTCGGCGACCATGTGCTTGGCCTGATCGTCTCGGACATGCTGTACCGCGCGTTTCCCGACGCGGACGAGGGCGAGTTGTCGAAGCGGCTGGCCGATCTGGTGCGTAAGGAATCCTGCGCCGACGTAGCACGCGGTCTCGACCTGATCGAAGGCATCAAGCTCGGCACCGTGGGGGCGGGCGTCGGCGCGAAACTGCGCCGGTCGGTGCTGGGCGACATCTGCGAGGCGGTGATCGGCGCGATCTATCTCGACGGCGGCTACGACGCGGCATCCGACTTCGTCCGGCGCAACTGGACCGAACGGATGCGCAAGCCCGCGCGATCGCTCCGCGACCCCAAAACCGTGTTGCAGGAGTGGGCGCAGGCTCGCGGTCTGCCGACACCGGTGTATCGCGAGGTCGAGCGCACCGGGCCGCATCACGATCCTCAATTCCGCGTCGCCGTCGTGCTTCCGGGTCTGGAGCCGGCAGAGGGCGTCGGCGGCAGCAAGCGCGCGGCCGAAAAGGTCGCGGCGTCGGCGATGCTGACCCGCGAAGGTGTCGGCACAGGCAGCAATGATGGTTGAACATGAAGAAGCGGCGCCTGCCGCGACCCGCTGCGGTTTCGTTGCGCTGATCGGCGCGCCGAACGTCGGCAAATCCACGCTGGTCAACGCGCTGGTCGGTTCGAAAGTGACGATCGTGTCGCGCAAGGTGCAGACCACGCGCGCGCTGATCCGCGGCATCGTGATCGAAGACTCCGCGCAGATTATCCTGGTCGATACGCCCGGCATCTTCGCACCGAAGCGGCGGCTCGACCGCGCGATGGTCAAGACCGCATGGAGCGGCGCGCACGATGCCGACATCGTCTGCGTGCTGCTCGACGCGAGGGCCGGCATCAACGAGCAGGCCGAGGACATCCTGGCCAATCTTGCCAATGTCGATCGGCCGAAACTGTTGGTGCTCAACAAGATCGATTTGATCGTCCGCGAGAAGCTTCTGGCGCTCGCGCAGGCTGCCAATCAGCGGCTGGCGTTCGACCAGACCTTCATGGTCTCGGCGCTGACCGGGGACGGCGTCGACGATCTGCGCAAGGCACTTGCCGCGCAAGTGCCGCCGGGCCCGTTTCACTATCCCGAAGACCAGATGTCTGATGCGCCGCTGCGCCACCTCGCGGCCGAGATCACCCGCGAGAAGATCTTCCGGAAACTGCATCAGGAACTGCCGTATCAGTCCACGGTGGAGACCGACACCTGGACCGAGCGCAAGGACGGCTCGGTGAAGATCGAGCAGACGATCTTCGTCGAGCGCGAGAGCCAGCGCAAAATCGTGCTCGGCAAAGGCGGCGCGACGATCAAGGCGATCGGCGCCGAGGCGCGCAAGGAGATCGGCGAGATCCTGGAGCAGCCGGTCCACCTGTTCCTGTTCGTCAAGGTGCGCGAAGACTGGGGCAACGATCCGGATCGTTACCGCGAAATGGGCCTGGAGTTTCCCAAGGAATGACCACCAGCCCGACCACCAGCCTGCCGCGAAACGTCTATTGGTTCGAGGTGCTGCTGCTGACCTCGCTGATGCTCGATTGCATCTCCGTGGCGTTTCAGGACCGCACCGTGATCGAGCCGAGCATGGCGGCCGGCGTCGTCGCCGCCGCCAACACCATGGCGGCCGGCTTGATTGTGCTGCTGACCTACCTGGTCTGGCTTGCAGCCCATGCCCGCAAGAACTGGGCGCGGGCGGTGCTGACCGCCTCGCTGGTGTTCTCGGTGGTGTCGCTGGCACAGATCATCGGCGACAGCGGCATCGAAGCCGGACTGTGGATCGATATCGCGTCCTGCATCCTGACCGCGGTCGGGCTGTATCTATCCTACACCGGCGACGCCCGCGGCTGGTTCAACGCCTGAACTCCGGGTGGGTGCGACTGCCGAAGATCCGATAGGCTCGTCCGATGGAATGGAGCGACGAGGGCATCATTCTCGGAGTGCGAAGGCACGGCGAGGCCGGCGCCATCGTCGAATTGCTGACTCGCGGCCATGGTCGACATCTCGGCATGGTCCGCGGCGCGGCCTCGGCGCGGATGCGGCCGCTGCTGCAGCCCGGCAACAGCGTATTGGCGTCGTGGCGGGCGCGGCTCGACGAGCATCTCGGCTACTATCAGTTGGAAGCCACCAAGATGCGCGCCGCGACGCTGCTGGCGTCGTCGTATGCGGTGTACGGCGTCACCCATCTGGCGTCGCTGGCCCGGCTGCTGCCGGAGCGCGATCCGCACGAGGAGATCTACCAGCGGCTGATACTGACCCTGGACGATTTCGACGATCTCGGGATTGCGGCGGCGCATCTGATCCGGTTCGAGCTCGCCATTTTGGCCGAGCTCGGATTTGGGCTCGATCTGTCCGCCTGCGCCGCGACAGGCGCCACCACCGAGCTGATTTACGTCTCGCCAAAGTCGGGCAGCGCGGTCTCACGCAGCGCCGGCGAGCCGTGGCGCGACCGGCTGTTGCGACTGCCGCCGTTCCTGCGCGACGACGAGGCCGAGAGCGGCAATGGCTGGTCCGGGCAAGATCTGTTCGACGGCTTCGAGCTGACTGGCCGCTTCCTGCTACGTAACGTGCTGGAGCCGCGCGGGCAGGGGCATTCCGATGCCCGCGCGGGGTTCATCAATGCGGTGACGCGCGCGCTGCGGCCGGCTGAGACGTAGCCGGCCATCGGCGGGCGCGTTCCTCGACCGCCAATCAGGCTTTCAGTGCCGCCGCGATAGTCGTTGCGATCGGCGTGGTCGGGCGGCCGATCAGCTGGCTCAAGGCGTGGCTGTCGTCGAACAGCGCGCCTTTGGCGGCGCCGGCGTCGGAGTCCGCCAACAGCGCGGCGAACGGTTCGGGCAGGCCGGCTGCGATCAGCGCAGCCTGGTACTCCGCCTGCGGCAAGTCGCGATATGCGACCGCCTTGCCGGACTGCCGAGACAGCTCGGCGGCGAACTCTGCCAGCGAGTATGATTCATCACCGGCGAGTTCGTAGATGCGGCCGGCTTGCGGCTCTTCCGCCGTGAGCATACGGACTGCGGCGTCGGCGTAATCGGCCCGCGCAGCGGAGGCGATCCGCCCGTCGCCGGCGCTGCCGAGCAAGGCGCCGTGCGCCAGTGCGGCCGGAATCGAAGCCGTGTAGTTCTCGCTGTACCATCCGTTGCGCAACACGACGTGCGGTACGCCCAGCTCCCGCAGCGCGATTTCGGTCTGAAGGTGTTCCTTGGCGAGGCCGAGCGGCGAGCGGTCGGCGTGGAGCAGGCTGGTATAAGCGAGCAGCGACACCCCGGCGGCCCGCGCCGCTTCAATCGCGTTGCGGTGCTGTGTGGCGCGTTGGCCGATTTCGCTCGACGAGATCAGCAGCGCTCGGTCGACTCCGGCGAAGGCAGCAGCCAGGGTCTCGGGCCGGCCGTAGTCGCCGATGTGAACATGGAGACCGCGGGCGGCGAACTCGGCCGCCGCCTTATCGCTGCGGACCAGCACCCCAATCTGGGCGGGTGACACCGACTTGAGGAGACCGTCGAGCACGAGGCGGCCGAGCTGGCCGCTGGCACCGGTGACGAGAAAACGTGAAGAGGACATCGGAGAGTTCCCAGGTTGGTTATGATTTGAGAGTAGGTCTATAATGGAGACCTTATCGACGGCCCGTAAGGAGGCAGTTTTTTGTGACAAGGTCACCTGGAGAGAACCTGTCGGTCGCAACGTATCGCGCGACCCTGACCGACCGCTACGCTGCCTGGCGGGAACAGGGGTTCGATGCCTCGAGCTGCCCGGTGCGCAACGTGCTCGACCATCTGGGAAGCAAATGGAGCACGCTGCTGCTGATTGCGCTGGCCGAAAAGCCAATGCGATTCAACGCGCTGTTGCGGGATGTTCCAGACATTTCGAAGCGGATGCTGACCCAGACGCTGCGCGACTTGGAGCGCGACGGGCTGGTCGCGCGCCAGGTATTTCCGACCAAGCCGCCCAGCGTCGAATACCGCCTGTCCGCCACCGGCGAGTCCGTGCTCGGACCGCTCACGGCGATGGTCGGCTGGGCCGAGCAGCACTTTCCCGAGATTGTGCGGGCTCGGCTCCGGTTCGACACGGCAGTAGAAGGCGGCTCGGCGCCGGTTCCAGGCGAAACCGCAAGGGTAGAACGCCCGCCGGCGCTTGCTCCGCTCCCGGTCCGGGGATAACCCCACGCCATGGGAAAACGATTGATTCCGCCAGAGCCGGCCGAGATTCACGAGGTCCAGCTTCGCGAGGCGCTGGAAGAGCGCTATCTCGCTTACGCGCTGTCGACCATCATGCATCGCGCGCTGCCGGACGCACGCGACGGCCTGAAGCCTGTGCATCGCCGCATCCTTTACGGTATGCGGCTGCTGCGGCTCGACCCCGGCACGCCGTTCAAGAAGTCCGCCAAGATTGTCGGCGACGTGATGGGTTCTTTCCATCCGCACGGCGACCAGTCGATCTACGACGCGCTGGTGCGCCTCGCGCAGGGCTTCTCGTCGCGCTATCCGCTGGTCGACGGCCAGGGCAATTTCGGCAACATCGACGGCGATAATCCAGCGGCCTATCGCTACACCGAAGCGCGCATGACCGACGTCGCGCGGCTGCTGCTCGATGGCATCGACGAGGACGGCGTCGCGTTCCGGCCGAACTACGACGGCCAGGCCAAGGAGCCCGTGGTACTGCCCGGCGGCTTCCCGAACCTGCTCGCCAACGGCGCCCAGGGCATCGCCGTGGGCATGGCGACCGCGATCCCGCCGCACAACGCCGCCGAACTGTGCGACGCCGCACTGCATCTGATCGAGAAGCCCGACGCCAAGTCGAAAGCGCTGCTGCGCTTCGTCAAGGGGCCGGACTTTCCGACCGGCGGCATCATCATCGACTCCAAGGAGAGCATCGCCGAGGCCTACACCACGGGCCGCGGCGCGTTCCGCACCCGCGCCAAGTGGGCCCAGGAAGAGGGCGCCCGCGGCACCTGGAGCGTGGTCGTCACCGAGATTCCGTGGCTGGTGCAGAAGTCGCGGCTGATCGAGAAGATCGCCGAGCTTCTGAACGAGAAGAAGCTGCCGCTGGTCGGCGATATTCGCGACGAGTCGGCCGAGGACGTCCGCATCGTCATCGAGCCGAAGTCGCGCAGCGTCGATCCTACATTGATGATGGAGTCGCTGTTCCGGCTGACCGAGCTGGAGAGCCGGATCCCGCTCAATCTCAACGTGCTGGTGAAGGGCAGGATTCCCAAGGTGCTCGGCCTCGCCGAGTGCTTGCGCGAATGGCTCGATCATCTGCGCGACGTGCTGCTGCGGCGCTCGAATTATCGCAAGACGCAGATCGAGCACCGGCTCGAAGTGCTCGGCGGCTATCTGATCGCGTACCTGAACATCGACGAGGTGATCAGGATCATCCGCACCGAGGACGAGCCCAAGCCGGTGCTGATGAAGACCTTCAATCTCACCGAGATTCAGGCCGAGGCCATCCTGAACATGCGGCTGCGCTCTTTGCGCAAGCTTGAGGAATTCGAGATCCGCACCGAGGACAAGAACCTGCGCGCCGAGCTGAAGGGCATCAACGCGGTTCTGAAGTCCGAGACCGAGCAATGGGCCAAGGTCGGCGAGCAGGTCCGCAAGGTCCGCGAAATGTTCGGGCCGAAGACGCCGCTCGGCAAGCGCCGCACCACGTTCGCCGATGCGCCCGAGCATGATCTCGCGGCGATCGAAGAGGCTTTCGTCGAGCGCGAGCCGGTCACGGTGGTGATCTCCGACAAGGGTTGGGTGCGCACGCTGAAGGGCCACGTCGAGGATCTGTCTGGGCTGAACTTCAAGCAGGACGACAAGCTCGGCCAGTCGTTCTTCGCCGAGACCACCTCGAAGCTGCTGCTGCTCGCCACCAATGGCAGGTTCTACGCGCTCGACGTCGCCAAACTGCCCGGCGGCCGCGGCCACGGCGAACCGATCCGCATGTTCATCGACATGGAGCAGGACGCCGCGATCGTCACCGTGTTCGTGCACACCGGCGGCCGCAAATTCCTGATCGCCAGCCACGACGGTCAGGGCTTCGTGGTCAACGAGGACGAGTGCGTCGGCTCGACCCGCAAGGGCAAGCAGATCCTCAACATCGATATCCCCAACGAAGCGCGGGCGCTCACGGTCGTCAGCGAGGGCGACGACAGCGTGGCGGTGATCGGCGACAACCGCAAGATGGTGATCTTCCCGCTCGATCAGGTGCCGGAGATGACCCGTGGTCGCGGCGTGCGGTTGCAGAAGTACAAGGATGGCGGCCTGTCCGACATCGCCACCTTCTCGTCGAAGCAGGGGCTCGGCTGGCGCGATTCCGCCGGCCGCGAGTTCAGTGCGACGATGAAGGAGCTCGCCGAATGGCGGGGCAATCGCGCCGATGCCGGCCGGCTGCCGCCCAAGGGTTTCCCGAAGTCGAACAAGTTCGGACGCGGCATCGCATGAGGCCGCGCCTGCCTGCGCGTTATGTCGCAGGCAGGCCGTTCCATTTAGCTTTGCGTCTCGCTCTGCAATCGCCTTGAAGTGGATGCGATGATCGTACGCTGCTCCCGCCGATTTCGCCTGTTGCTCCCGCTGTTGCTCATCGTGATGCTGCCCGGCCCAGCGCAGGCGGCGGAGCTCGATGGTGCGGCGCTCAGTTGGGTGTGGGGCGTGCCGTTCACCGGCATTCTGCTTTCGATCGCCCTCGGGCCGCTCCTGTTTCCAAAAGTCTGGCACGCTCACTACGGCAAGATCGCCGCATTATGGGCCGTGCTGGCGTTGGCGCCGATCGCCATCGTGTACGGCTGGGAGGCGGCGCTCGCGTCGCTGATCCACGCGCTGCTCGCCGAGTATCTCAGCTTCATCGTGTTGCTGTTCGCATTGTTCACGGTGTCGGGCGGCATCCTGGTCACCGGCACGATCCGAGCGACGCCATTGATCAACACCGGCATGCTCGCGGTCGGCACCGCCTGCGCCAGCCTGATCGGCACCACCGGCGCCGCGATGATCCTGATCCGGCCACTGATCCGGGCCAATGCCGGCCGGCAGCACAACGTTCACGTCGTGGTGTTTTTCATCATCCTCGTCGCCAATATCGGCGGTGCGCTGTCGCCCCTCGGCGATCCGCCGCTGTTCGTCGGCTTCCTGCGCGGCATCGACTTCTTCTGGCCGGTGCAGCATCTGTGGCAGCAGACCCTGATCGTCGCCGGCGTGCTGCTGGTGATGTTCTACCTGTTCGATCTCTGGTACGCGCGCCACGATGCGCCGGCGAAGACCTCCGAGACCCCGATCGGATTCCGCGGCGGCATCAATTTCCTGCTGATCGCCGGCATCATCGCCACCATTCTGGCGTGCGCGCAGTGGCGGCCGGGCGTCGAGTTCGACGTCTACGGCACCAAGGTCGCGCTGCAGAATCTGGTGCGGGATGGGATGCTGGTGGTGCTGGCGCTGCTGTCGTTGTGGTGGACCGCAGACGAGCACCGTGCCGCCAACGGCTTCACCTGGGAGCCGATCCGCGAGGTTGCGAAGCTGTTCGCCGGGATCTTCGTCGCGATCATTCCGGTGCTGGCGATGCTGCATGCCGGCAAGAGCGGCCTGTTCGCGCCGCTGCTGGAAGCGGTGACAGCGAGCAACGGCACGCCGCGCGAGGTGCCGTACTTCTGGTTCACTGGGCTGTTGTCAGCGGTGCTCGACAATGCACCGACGTACTTGGTGTTCTTCGAGCTGGCCGGCGGCCGGCCCGCCGAGCTGATGGGTCCGCTCGCCGGGACGCTCGCGGCGATTTCGATGGGCTCAGTCTACATGGGCGCGCTGACCTATGTCGGCAACGCACCGAACTTCATGGTCTATGCGATTGCCACCGAGCGCGGCATCAAGATGCCGGGGTTCTTCGGCTACGCGCTGCGGGCCGGCCTGGTGCTGATCCCGCTGTTCCTGCTGCTGACGTTCCTGCCGATCGTGCCGAACCTTCAGCTTCACTGACGCAGGACAGGCTATTTGCTTTGCGGTGCAGTGGCTGCCGGGGTAGGGGCCATCCCCGGTATGTGCTTCGGCTTGAAGGTGCCGACGTAGAACGACACGCCTCCGACCAGCACGACACAGATCAGGTACACGACATAAGCCTGCGGCGGGGTGGTCGCCCACCGCAGCAGGCCGTCGAATGACATTCGTTCTGGCGCTTGGTTTGGCATGGCGGCGTTTTGCGCCATTTGCCGGCGAACGCAAGTGGGAAATGGTGCCGCGCAGGGGCTGGACTGCAACACGGCGTACCAAACGAAGCGCGATCAATGACCACTGGCGTCTTTTGTGGCAGTCTCCATCAGCGCCCGCGACTCGGCTGGCTGGAGGCTCCTTGACCGCAAAAATCGTTATCGATCAGTGCTTGGCTACCTTCTTGCTATTGCAAATGACTTGCAAGAAGCGTCGCGGGCCTGCAATGTGATGCGATGGATGCAAAAACGCCGCAGATGACTTCAGATCCAGCGCCGACACCGGAGCAAACCACGGGGTGGCGTCTGTCGCCGGGCGAGCCGTCGCTTGCCGGCATGTTCGGCTCTGTCCCGGTCCGGGCCAAGGGGCCGTTTTGGCGCAAGCTGATCGCGTTTCTGGGGCCGGGCTATCTGGTCGCTGTCGGCTACATGGACCCCGGCAACTGGGCCACCTCGCTCGCCGGCGGCTCGAAATACGGCTACGCGCTGCTGACGGTCGCGCTGGTCTCCAACATCATGGCTGTGGTGCTGCAATCGCTGTGCACGCGGCTCGGGGTCGGTGCGGGCAGAGATCTCGCCCAGGCCTGCCGCGACGCCTATCCGCGCTGGGTATCGTGGCCGCTGTGGCTTTCGGCCGAGATCGCCATCACCGCGACCGACCTCGCAGAGGTCATCGGCACCGCGATCGGGCTCAACCTGCTGTTCGGGATTCCGCTGGAGATCGGCGTGCTGATCACCGCGGCGGACGTGTTCCTGGTGCTGGCGCTGCAGGCGTTCGGCTTCCGTTGGATCGAAGCCTTCGTGGTGGCGCTGCTCGGCGTGATCGCGGCGTGCTTCGCGATCCAGATCGCGATGGCCGACCCGGATTGGGGGGCGGTCATCCGTGGCTTCGCGCCGACCACGCGCGTGCTGACCGAGCCCGGCATGCTGTATCTGGCGCTCGGTATCCTCGGCGCCACGGTGATGCCGCACAATCTCTATCTGCACTCCGGCCTGGTGCAGACGCGCGGCTTCGGCCATAGCCCAGCCGAGAAGCACGAGGCGATCAAGCTCGCCACCTTCGACTCGACGATTGCGCTGACCTTCGCGCTGACCATCAACGCCTCGATCCTGATCCTGGCGGCGGCGACCTTCCACCATGCCGGCCAGACGGATGTCGCCGAGCTCGACCAGGCACACGCCTTCCTCGCCCCGCTGCTCGGCTCGACGTTGGCGCCGACGCTGTTCGGCATCGCGCTGCTCGCGTGCGGCCTGAACTCGACGATCACCGCGACGCTCGCCGGCCAGATCGTGATGGAAGGCTTCATCCAGATCAGAATCAAGCCGTGGCTGCGGCGAATGGTGACGCGGCTGATCGCGATCGTTCCGGCGGTCGTCGTCACGATCATCGCCGGCGAGAAGGGGACCGGGCAGCTTCTGATTCTCAGTCAGGTGGTGCTCAGCCTGCAGCTACCCTTTGCCGTCGTGCCACTGGTGATGTTCACCGCAAGCCGGGCCAAGATGGGCGAGTTCGTCGCGCCGCGCTGGCTCACCGCGAGCGCCTCGGTGATCGCGGCGATCATCATCGTGCTGAATATCAAGCTGGTGTTCGACTACGCGACAGGCGGGTAGTGCAAAGACACAGAATCCCAGCGCCGGGGTCTGCTGGTCGACGAGGACTGGCGCCGGTCAAATGCGGCTCTGCTCGTTCGACCCCGCTTTTGTGAAGGCTTGGCGCTGCGCGAAGTACTGAGCGGGAGTGCTTCCCAGCGCCTTCTTGAACATTGTGATGAAAGCGTTGACGGACTCGTAGCCAAGTCCGGCCGCAACATTCTGCACCGCTTCGCCGCTCGCAAGTTCCCGAAGGGCGACGACGAGGTGAAGTTGCTGTCGCCAACGCCCGAACGTCAGTCCTGTCTCGCGGATCAGCAGCCGCGCCAGCGATCTTTCGCTCATGGCGACCCGCTTTGCCCAATCGCTCAAGGTCCTGCGGTCGGACGGCTCGGCTGTCAGAGCGTCGGCGATGGCTCGGATCTTGGGATGGTTTGAAATTGGCAGGTTGAACCGCTCTCGCGGCATCTCCGCGAGTTCGTCCAGCAGCACGCGCGCCATTCGCGCCGCATGGCTGTCTCCGTGATAGTCCGCGCGCTCATCTGCCAGACGCTCGACCATTTCTCGTATCAGCGGAGAAATCGAAAGCGTGCAACTTGAGTCGGGCAGGTTCGCCGCTTCCGGCTCGACGAACAGGTAGTTGAGCTGGGCATTGGCAGTTGCGCGCGCGCTGTGAGGCACGCCGCCAGGAATCCATACTCCGCAATTGGGCGGCACAATCCAGATTTCGTTGCCAGCCGTGCAGGTGACGGCTCCGTGCAGGGTGAGGATCAGCTGCCCTTTCCGATGCACATGCAACGGCACTTCCGACTCATGGTCCGAGAAGTGGAGCCTGTGGGCGACTGCGGGGAGACGCGTCAGGTCCGGGTCGAAAACCGAAACGACAGATTCCATGGGCATGCGAATGGCCGTTTTGAGGGATTTCATGTCGTAATACCGAATTTATTCGCTTATGCAAATCGGTCACAACTGGCGTTATGAGCAACATCCAGTTGGGACGCACCCGTTTGACCGAGACCTACCCAGCAGTGCGTCAGACGCTAACGAACTTCCTCCGCAGGCCGGCCACCAAGGAAGATGCCGACGCGATCCTGTTTTCTGCCAAGAGCTTCGCCGCAGCGATGCTGGCCTATTATGTTTCTTTGCGGATTGGGTTGCCCAAGCCGTTTTGGGCCATCGTGACGGTCTACATCGTCTCCCAGACATCTGCGGGAGCCTCACTTAGCCGCGGCGTGTATCGCTTCGCTGGCACGTTCGTCGGGGCAATTGCGACCGTCGCAATCGTTCCGAATTTCGTGAACGATCCGGTCGTGTGCTGCCTGATCCTTGCCGGCTGGATCGGCCGTTGCCTGTTTCTCTCGCTGCTTGATCGCACGCCGCGATCTTATGCGTTTGTACTTGCAGGCTACACGACGAGCCTGATCGGCTTTCCGAGCGTGCTTGAACCTAGCGCAGTCTTCGACATCGCATCCTTGCGCGTCCAGGAGATCTGCATCGGCATTCTCTGCGCAGTTCTGATCCATCGATATATTTGGCCGAAGCCGATGACTGGGCAGTTCACTGGCAAGCTGTCGGCCATGCTGCAGGACGCTCGCCGGCTTGCGGGTGCCGCGCTGACAGGATCGTCGAAACAGAACCGCCAACGGCGCGAACAGCTTGCTGCAGACCTTCTGATGCTTCAGGGGCTGGCGACACATCTTCCATACGATTCAGCATCGGCCAGACCCCGCCGCGAGACACTGCTGCTCATCCATGACCGTCTGGCTCGGCTTCTCCCGCTCACGGCCGACATCGAGGAGCGAGTACGTTCTCTCGACATCGCGCGCGCAGCGAAGCTTGATGAACTCACCACACTGGCCTCTGATGTGGAGGGCTGGATCGCAGTCGATGAGCCGGCTGGTCGCCATGCGGAGGCTGCCCGACTGATCGGGCGTGCACGGTCGATTCAGAAGAGTTTAGGCACCGACGCAACGATGCCTGCCGACAGGGTGGGTGACAACCTTGCCGGCCATCTGGCGGAAATGATTGGCTTGCTGCACGACTGCGGCAGGCTCGGTCGGAACATGACCAACCGGGTACGAAAAGCAGCGGCGCTTCACGGCCCCGAGCTAGCAAAGGGGTACGTCTATCACCGTGATCCATGGATGGCGGCGCGCGCAGCGCTCGGCGCGATGGTCGGCATCCTCGGCGGCTGCGCGTTCTGGATATGGTCGGCGTGGCCGGACGGCGGAACGGCGGTTTCGATTCTCGGCGTATGCTGCACCTTGTTCGGAAACGTCGACACGCCTGTGCCGTTTGTCGTCAAATATATCGTTGGCTCGGTATTCGGTGTGCTGATCAGCCTCGTCTACAGCTTCGTCGTCCTTCCTCATGTGACGAACTTCGCGGTGCTTGTCGCGGTCCTTGCTCCGGCGTTCCTGTTCGCTGGCTCGCTCCAAGCGCGTGTGCCGACCGCCTTCATGGCGATGGGCATTACTCTGACCATTCCGATCCTTTCAGGGTTGGGCACCAGCTACACCGGTGATTTCGCTGCCTCCCTCAATATGACGATCGCGCTTTTCGTTGCGGTCGGATTTGGAGCGGTCAGCATGTCGATCTTCCAAACCGTACCGGTCGACGTTGCGATCAAACGATTGCTTCACCTCAGCCGGCGCGATGTCGGCCGCCGCGCGCTGGGCGGCGCACCGAACGAGGCGCGTTGGACAAGTCTGATGATCGACCGGACGGCGCTGCTGCTGCCGAGGCTGCGAGCGGCCGGGAAAGCCCATCCAGACGTCCTTGACGATACGCTCCGCCTGCTTCGTATCGGCCACGTCGCCGGTCAGCTTCGCAAGATGATCCCGCTGGTCAAAGGCGAGGCCCGCGCTGCAATAGAAGGTATTCTGACCGAGATTGCCGCGCACTTTCGTGGCAGGAGACCGACAACGCCAGCCGTCCTCATCGATTTCGATCAGCGCATTGAGCGGCTGACGGCGAAGATGGAGCACTGCTCACAGAAAAGTCGGTTGCGGGTAGTCGATCTGCTGATCGACCTGCGTTTCGCCCTCGGCGCGAGTGGAGCAGCAGAGAAGGGAGCTCTACCTCATGATCGCTGATCTGAATATCGGAGGCGTCTTAATCCCCGGCCTCGTGGTGATTGCGTTCGTCGCATTGATCGTCACGATCGCGACGATGCGCGTTTGCACCGAGATCGGAATCTCTCGCCTGTTCGCCTATCGGCCGCTCGCCGAAGTTGCCATCTTTGTCATCGTTTGCGGTCTGCTCATGCAGCACCTGCCACTGATCGGACTGCCGTTGTGAAACCGCTTGTATCGTTGCTCGGGCACTATTCTCTGACACTCTGCATCTTCATTGTTTCCGGATTCGTCGCCCTCCAAGCTTGGAGCCATTACGAGCGAACGCCCTGGACTCGCGACGGGAGAGTCAGCGTTGATGTGGTCCAGATCGCGCCGGAAGTCTCGGGGACGATCCGCACCGTGCCGATAGTCGATAATCAGTATGTGAAGCGGGGTGACGTCCTTTACGAGATCGACCCGGAGCGGCTTCGGCTGGCCGTAGCGCTGGCAGAGGCTGACGTCGAAGCGAAGTATCAGGATATGCTGGTGCGGCAAGCCACTGCCCAGCGTAAGCAGCAACTCAAACTCAACGACGTGGTCTCACAGGAAGCGCTCCAGCAATCGAGCGGCGCAGCGGCCATGGCGACTGCGGCCTATCAGGCGGCGATAGCGACACGCGAGCTGGCCAAACTCAATCTTGCACGCTCGGTCATTCGCTCCCCCGTCGATGGCTATGTCACCAATCTGAAGCTGCGACCCGGCGATTATGCGACGGCCGGCACCACCAATGTTGCGATCCTCGACGGAGCGAGTTTCTGGATCACCGGCTATTTCGAAGAGACGAAGCTCCAGCAAATCCGTGTGGGGGCTCCGGCGCGGGTCAAGCTGATGGGCTTCGATCAGCCGGTGGCTGGCCATGTCGAGAGCATTGGTCGGGGCATCGAGAACAGCAACGAAACACCGGGTCGTTTCGGGTTGCCGAATGTGGCGGCAACGTTCTCCTGGGTGCGACTAGCCCAGCGCATACCGGTCCGCATCCATCTCGATCGCGTGCCTTCCGGCGTCGAGCTGGCGGCGGGCATGACAGCAACGGTCGAAATTATTCCTGCAGAAGTCGAAGCGAATGCGGGGCAGAGGTCTTGAATGTGGGCTCCCGCTTCGCGGTCTTGTTGGCTCGCCGTGATGGAGCGGAGACGGACCAAGATACTGGACGCCCGCGACCGGGAGGCCGCGGCTAATCCTGTGGCTCGGACTGCATTTCGCCCGATGCGTCGACGCGCAGCCAGCCGCTCGGCGCCAGCCGCTGTTGGGGGAGATAGCGGCCCTTGTAGTCCATCTTCTTGGAGCCTTCGATCCAATAGCCGAGATACACGTAAGGCAGGCCGAGCCGCCGGGCGCGGGCGATGTGATCGAGGATCATGAAGGTGCCGAGCGAGCGGTGCTGCTCGTTCGGCTCGTAGAACGAATACACCATCGACAGCCCGTCGACGAGCACGTCGGTCAGCGCCGCAGCAATCAGCTCGCCGCCGCGGCCGCTGATGCCGGTGTCGGGAGTGCGCTTGCGATACTCGATCATCCGGGTCTGGACATGACTGTCCTCGACCATCATCGCATAGTCGAGCACCGTCATGTCGGCCATTCCGCCATGGCGATGGCGTTGGTCCAGATAGGCGCGAAACACCGAATACTGCTCCGAAGTCGGAACCGGATTGCGCTGCTCGCCGACGATGTCGTCGTTGCGGGCCATCAGCTTGCGCTGGTTGCGGGACGGCTTGAACTCGTTGGCGATGACCCGCACCGAGACGCAGGCTCGGCACTGATCGCAGGCCGGACGGTAGGCGATCGACTGGCTGCGACGGAAACCGCCGTGGGTGAGCAGGTCGTTGAGCTCACCGGCCTTGTTGCCGACCAGGTGGGTGAACACCTTTCGCTCGTGCCGGCCCGGCAGATACGGGCAGGGCGAGGGCGCCGTGAGATAGAATTGCGGGGTATCGCGCGAGTGCTGGGTCACGTCGGGTCGTCGGCCTCCAACGTGCCCAGCATCGCCTTACGTCCGCCGCCGGTCAATCGCTTTCGCCCTTAGTAGGAGCGCGCCGGCTGCGCGGCGGGCACGGTGCTGTTGATAATCACAGTTCCGAGCACGATGTCGTGCAGCAGGCGCCGACGGCCATTGAACAGGCCGACCAACAGCACCAGCGGTGTCAGCATCGACAGCGACAGCCAGAACAGGAAGGCGTGCGCCGCGCCGAGCACGAAGTAGCCGGGCTCGCCGGTCCAGGTGGTCAGCTCCAGGCCCATGGTCCGCATGCCGATCGTCGCCGAGTGTGGGCCGCCGAGCGAGGCGCCGTAATACACCAGCGCCCAGATCACCGACAGCGGCGACACCAGCCAGAACAGCGTCCAGCCGATGCCGAGCGTGACCAGACCGAACATCGCGATGAATACTGTGACCACCACGATCGGCACGGTCAGCACCACGAGATCGATCAGGAACGCGAACACGCGCTTGGTCAGCACGCCCTGAAACACTTCCGGATTGAGCCAGGGATCGAACGCCGCCGGCCGAACTTCGCTGCCGTGCCAGCCGCCACTCCCGCCATAGTCAGCCATCAGCCTGCTCCCCGTTGCACGCCCCCGAACCGGAGCGATCGTCCGGTTCGACATGGCGACGGTTCGCACGCCTTGCAAGGCTGCCGCGACATTACAAACTGTTCACCGCTCCGCCCCAGCCAGCCCAGCGAATCAGCGAGGGCGGGGCGCTGGAGAAGGCCGGAGCCTCAGCCCTGCTGCCTCAGCTTCTCGGCTGCCTGCGGGGCGAAATAGGTCAGCACGCCGTTGGCGCCGGCGCGCTTGAAGGCGAGCAGGCTCTCCATCATCGCGCGGTCGCCGTCGAGCCAGCCATTGTTGGCGGCAGCGGCGATCATCGCGTACTCGCCCGACACCTGATAGGCGAAGGTCGGGACCCCAAAGGTCTCCTTCACGCGGCGGACGATGTCGAGATACGGCATGCCGGGCTTGACCATCACCATGTCGGCGCCCTCGGCGAGATCGAGCTCGACCTCGCGGATTGCCTCGTCGGTGTTGGCCGGGTCCATCTGATAGGTGCGCTTGTCGCCGGTCAGCGCCTTGGCAGAGCCGATCGCGTCGCGGAACGGGCCGTAGAAGGCGGACGCGTACTTCGCCGCATAAGCCATGATCTGCACGTCGAGATGGCCAGCGGCATCCAGCGCTTCGCGGATCGCGCCGATGCGGCCGTCCATCATGTCCGAGGGCGCGATCACGTCGCAGCCGGCCTCGGCTTGCACCAGCGACTGCTGCACCAGCACGGCAACGGTCTCGTCGTTGAGGATGCGGCCGTCCTCGATCAGGCCGTCATGGCCGTGGCTGGTGTAGGGGTCGAGCGCGACGTCGCACAGCACGCCGATCTGCGGGAATTCCTTCTTGATGGCGCGGACGGTCTTGCAGATCAGGTTTTCCGGGTTGGCGGCTTCGGTGCCGTGCTCGTCGCGCAGCGACGGCTCGGTGAACGGGAACAGCGCGATGCACGGGATGTCGAGCTTGGCGGCGCGTTCGGCGTCGCGAACGATCTGGTCGACGCTGAGTCGTTCGACGCCCGGCATCGAGGCGACCTGAACCCGCTGGTTGGTGCCGTCGACCACGAACATCGGCCAGATCAGATCGTCGGTGGTGAGGACATTCTCGCGCACCAGGCGGCGGGCCCATTCGGTCTTGCGATTGCGGCGCGGACGGATGGTGAGATCGAGCGGGGGAGCGGCGGGCCGAGTCGAGGGGTCACGAATCTCGATGGGACGGCCGAACTTGATCGCCATGGTGCCAACTCTCCCTGCAGGCTCTGCTGTGTTCATGGAAAGTAGCATTTTGGCACCCCCGCGTCACCGCACTGTTGATTTGGCGCAATCAAAAGGTTCCGCCGCGATCACAGCCGATTGATTTTGCTGGCCGAGCGGGCCAAGACTCGCACTCAGACCGCACCGCACCACCACCGATCCGGTAGCCGAGCCGCATGTCCGAACTTCCATCACGCGAACAGCCGCCACGAGATCAGGCGATTTCGGTCGCGGCGATTTCGCCGGAGCGGCCCGACAACCACGAGAACGACTGGACGCGCCGCTTGGTGCTGTTTCTGCGGGTGATGGCGGTGCTGTCGGTCGTCAAGGGACTCTACCATTGGGCGCAGATCACCGGCTTCGTCGGCGGTGAAGACGACGGGTTCGAAGTCCAGACCATGGCCTGGCAGACTGCCACCGTCTATTTCGCCGTGATCGAGCTGGTCGCCGCCGTCGGACTGTGGCTGGCGACGCCGTGGGGCGCCGTGGTGTGGCTGACGACCGTGGTGTCGATGGCGGTGATCGAACTGATGTTCCCGTCGATCTATGGCGGCAGCCTTCTCGTCGTACTCGGCGAGGCTCTATTGCTTGCCGCCTATCTCGGGCTCGCCTGGATGGCGGCGCGCGAACGGCCGCCATAGGCCATCGACAACCGCCGCCGCAATCAGGGGGGCGGCGCCACGGCAACGAAAATCACAACAAAAGGGGGAAACCATGGACCAGCTTCATTCCGGCGGCACCGGCGGCAGCTTGATCATCAACGCGATCGCCCGCTACGGCGACCGGCCGGCGATCGCCGACGGCAGCATCCGCTGGAGCTATCGCGAGCTCGGCGAGGCGATCGGCCGCTTCATCACGCTGTTTCGCGACTGCGGCCTTGCCAAAGGTAGCGCGCTGTCGATCCTGTCGTCGAACCGCGCGGAGTCCTGGGCGGCGATCTGCGCAGCGACCGTGATGGGAATGCGCTACACGCCGTTGCATCCGATGGCGGCCGAGGACGACCATGCCTTCATCATCGAGGACGCCGAGATCGACGCGCTGATCGTCGAAAGCGGCAAGTTCGCCGCGCGCGGCGAGGCGATCCGCGCCCGCGTGCCCGGCCTGAAGCATCTGTTGTCGTTCGGGGCGGTGAACGGCGCCCGCGATCTGCTCGATGGCTTCGCTGCGGTTCAGCCGGCCCCGCTGGTCGACGACAGCGCGACGTCCGAGATCGCGTGGCTGGCTTACACCGGCGGCACCACGGGCCGCTCCAAGGGCGTGATGATCCCGCATCGCGCGCTGACCACGATGGCCGTGATCCTGTATTCGGATTGGGACTGGCCCGCCGACATCCGCTATCTGGCCGCCACCCCGATCAGCCACGCCGCCGGCGTCACCGTGTATCCGGTGATGATGCGGGGCGGCTTCACGCGACTTGTGCAGGGCTTCGAGGTCGAGTCGTATTGCCGGGTGGTCGCCGAGGACAAGATCACCGCGGTGTTCCTAGTACCGACGCTGATCTATGCGCTGATCGACTCCGCGGAGGTGAGGGCGCGTTACGATCTGTCGTCGCTCGACATGATCGTGTACGGCGCTGCGCCGATGTCGCCGGATCGCCTGCGCGAAGGCATCAAGATCTTCGGCAACGTGTTCGTCCAGCTCTACGGGCAGACCGAAGCGCCGCAATGCATCACCACGATGCGCAAGGTCGATCACGACGATACCAAGCCCGGGCGTCTCGGTTCGTGCGGCCGGCCCAGCCCGCTGCTCGACGTCAAGCTGTTCGATTCCGAGATGCGTGAAGTCGGCCCCGGCGAGCCGGGCGAAATCTGCGTGCGCGGCACGCTGGTGATGGACGGCTATTGGAAGCGGCCCGAAGCGACGGCGGAAGCGTTCCGCGGGGGCTGGCTGCACACCGGCGACGTCGCGGTGAAGGACGCCGACGGCTATCTCTATATCGTCGACCGCACCAAGGACATGATCATCTCCGGCGGCTTCAACATCTATCCGCGCGAAGTCGAGGACGCGCTGATGGCGCACCATGCGGTCGCATCCGCCGCCGTGATCGGCGTACCGGACGACAAATGGGGCGAAGCGGTGAAGGCCTTCGTGGTGTTGAAGCCTGGCGCCAACAACGATGCCGCCGAGCTGCAGGCGCACGTCAAAGACAAGCGCGGCGCGCCGTGGTCGCCGAAGTCGATCGACTTCGTCGAAGCCATCCCGGTCACCGGGCTCGGCAAGATCGATCGCAAGGTGCTGCGTGCCCCATATTGGGAAGGCCGCAACCGCGGCGTCGCGTAAACGAGCTCACGGCATTTTATTGAAACGCGGTCCGGATAGGGTTGTGAAGACCTTAACCGGATCGCGCACCGCGCGGCCGATCTGTTACGCAGATCTTTCAAATTCGAACGAAGCTGTCTTCAAATGCGACACGGCCTTGCCGGAAAGCCCTGAATCGGCGCCGATCCGTGAATCAAACGTTGCAAAAAGCCCTTGATTTGCAGGCTTAATCCACGATTCACTGTCTTAAATTCATGATCTCTTTATCGTCTTATTTAAGCTGATGTTCAAAGCGGCCCCTTAAGGTGGACCTATCAGACGAGACAGAAGTTTCGTCGAATAAGTCGATCAAAAAAGACGACAGGGGAAGTGTCATGATCAAAGCAGTCGCCACGGTGGCGGAGACCACCGCACCCGCAGCAGCCAACGCGCCGGTCCAGCCGCTCTACCTCGAAGCTCTCACTCTGGTGGAGCGACTGCACCGCCGGCTGCTCGATGTGATCAAGGACGAATTCGACCGTCGCGGCCGCGCCGACATCAACTCGGTGCAGGCGCTGCTGCTCTACAACATCGGCGACAAGGAATTGACCGCCGGAGAGCTGCGTACTCGCGGTTACTACCTCGGTTCGAACGTGTCCTACAATCTGAAGAAGCTGGTCGAGCTCGGCTTCCTCGATCATCAGCGGTCGCGTGTCGATCGCCGCTCCGTGCGGATCCGCCTGACGCCGCAGGGCCAGGAAGTCCGCCACATCGTCGAGGCGCTGTATCAGAAGCACGTCAAGACGGTGGAGCAGGTCGGCGGCATCTCCAGCGAGGAGTTCGCCACCCTCAACAAGTCGCTGCACCGCCTCGAGCGGTTCTGGACCGACCAGATCCTATATCGGCTGTAAGCCGTCCAAACATATGCGCCAACGTCGGCCGGCCATCCGCCGAGCCGCTGCTCGAAGAAGCAAGCCCGCGCGCTGTCAGTCTCCAGACCTGTCGTCCTTCGGCCTCCCCACAAGGGAGGCCGATTTGTTTGCGCCGCCCAATAATTCGGAACCGGACGGAACCATTGCCGCCGCAAACGCTTAACTCTCGGCAAGCCGTTGGAGAAGAACGATGCTGATCGAGCGAGGGCTTCGGGTAATGAACGTGGATCGGATCGGAAAAGCTTACGACATCGCGGCACACTATCTGCGCCGCACCGGCTCGATTCCCGACACCGATGCGACGCACGACGCGCTGCTGGAATCGATCGTCCGGATGTTTCAGCGCGGCGAAACCAATCCGATCCGACTCGCCAACAAGGCGATCTCGAGCTTCGAGTCCGCGAAGATCGCGGCCTGACAACAAGGGGACGACATGCAACGCGCCATCGACCGCGTGATCCAGACTTACGGGCTGCTGACCAGCAAGGAAGCGGCCGAAAATTCCAAGCCGAAGGTGGAGCGCTACATCCGGAAGCTGGTCGAAGCCGGCGAGACCGACGACAACCGGCTCACGGTGTGCGGCCTCGTGTATCTGCGGGAACTTGACGGCAGCAATGATCCGGTGAAAGCTGGCTACACAGGGATGTAGCACGGCAGAGAAACGATGATGATGCGGCTGATCGCGGGATTCGTTGCGGTCTTGCCGGCAATCGTCATCATGACAGGCGTCGTCGCCACCGCGGAGACGCCACAGAAGCACTCGTTGATCGAGTGGATCGGCATCAAGCAGGCGTTCGGCTGGCCGCCGAACGGTGCTGACGTGCTGCGCTACCTGCATCAATTCAATATGTTTCAGGTTCAGGTTGCGGGCCTTGCGGATTCGCGCGGTGACGATGCGCTCCGCCAATTTGCGTTCGCTCAGGCGCAGCTCGCCCGCGAACGCGACCAGGAGGTGTTCAAGCTCAACACCTTCACACTTCTGGCGATCGATTTCCCCAACCGGCCCAACGCCGTGATCAGCAACGAGCTCGCCGGGCTGCGCGGCGCCGTCGGCCAGCGGTTCGTCAGCGATTTCCGGCGCAAGCAGATCGGCATGTTCCGCAGCACCATCGACGTGATGCGACGCTATCTGCTGCACCCCAACAACGACCAGATAAGGCGGTTCACCGCCGAGCAATTGCCGCTGTTCGAACGCGATCTGGAAGCGCTCGAAGCCGGCACGCCGAGTTGACGGGCCGCACTTGAGCGCAGCAGCGACGTGGCTTACATCGAAGCCATGAGCATCGCCCATTCGGACATCGTCACAGACGAGCAGATCGCGCATCTGGTGCGTACCTTCTACAGCCGCGCGCGGAGCGACGAGGTGATTGGTCCGATCTTCGACCGTGCGGTGCACGATTGGGATCACCACATTGCCCAGATCAGCGATTTCTGGTCGTCGATGCTACTGAAGACCGGGCGTTATGGAGGGCGGCCGATGCGGCCGCATCTGATGCTCAATCTTGCACCGGAGCATTTCGACCGCTGGCTGAAGCTGTTCGAAGCGACCGCGACCGAGCTGTTTGCCCCGGAGCTGGCGACCGAGTTCATTATCCGCGCCCGCCGTATCGCCGACAGTTTCGAGATGGGCATCGCGACCAAGCAAGGCAAGGTCGCGGGCCCAAGGCACAGCGTGTAGTTCGGGACCATTCGTTCGCGAGCGCGTGCACCGCCCCGACGTCATTCCGGGGCGCGAACGCAGTTTGCGAACCCGGAATCTGGAGCTTGTGGAAACGTTCGCCTGACCAATCTCGGAATTCCGGGTTCGCGCTACGCGAGCCCCGGAATGACGGGAGGCAGAGGGCGCTGACGTGGTCCGTTTTGTGACGTCGCTTACGACTTTGCAGCCTCGAGCTTATCCTGCGTCTTGGTCTCGAAGTCGCCGGCGTCGTGGCGTTCGTGCAACTGGCTCGACGGATCGCCGCTGACGCGGTTGACGATACGGCCGCGCTTGACTGCGGGACGGGCGCCGATCGCCTTGGTCCAGCGCAGCACATTCTTGTAGCTGGCCACATCCAGGAAGGTGGCGCTGTCGCCGTACAGCACGCCGTTGGCGAGGCCGCCGTACCACGGCCACACCGCGATATCGGCGATCGAGTACTCGGCGCCGGCCAGATACTCAGTCTCCGCGAGCCGGCGGTCGAGCACGTCCATTTGCCGCTTCACCTCCATGGCGAAGCGGTTGATCGGGTACTCCCACTTCTCCGGCGCATACGCATAGAAATGGCCGAAGCCGCCGCCGAGATATGGTGCCGAGCCCATCTGCCAGAACAGCCAGTTCAGGCATTCGGTGCGGCCGGCCGGATCCTTCGGGATGAACTCGCTGAACTTCTCGGCCAGATACAAAAGGATCGAGCCGGACTCGAACACACGCTGCGGCGGGTTCACCGAGCGGTCGAGCAGGGCCGGAATCTTCGAATTCGGATTGACCTGCACAAAGCCCGACGAAAACTGGTCGCCGTCGCCGATCTTGATCAGCCAGGCGTCGTATTCGGCGCCGGTGTGGCCGCGCGCCAGCAACTCTTCCAGCAGGATCGTGACCTTCTGGCCGTTCGGCGTCGCCAGCGAATACAGCTGCAGCGGATGCTTGCCGACCGGCAGCTCCTTGTCATGGGTGGGGCCGGCAATCGGGCGGTTGATCGACGCGAACTTGCCGCCGTTTTCCTTGTCCCAGGTCCAGACTTTGGGCGGCGTGTAGGGGGCGTCGGTCATGCAAGGGCTCCGGATTGGGGTTCGGATTGTCGTTGGGTGGGACCACAGAGATTGGCGAGGCGGGGCCGCATTGCAAGAGGCTCTGAGGCAGCGAGGTCATGCCCTGCAGGCGGTTGCGGCGTCAGCGGGCGGCCCCGGAAGAGCACCGACGCGAAGGCGAGGTTGCGCAATGCCGCTGTCAACCGATTTTCGCCGGGCACAGCGGATTTGATGCGGCCGACGTCATCGCGCTGCGCTACAACGCGGGGCAACGACACAACGGACGATGGACGACATGGACAAGAAGGCGATGCGCGAAGAGGCCGAACGGCTGATGCGCGAGGCGATGGCAAACCGCAACGTCACGGTGAAGCAGGGCGACACCGTGATCAACACCACCTGCGGCAAATGCGGCGCGCCGAACAAGGTCAAGGCCCCGAAGGGCGTTACCCGCGTGGCCTACGTCTGCAAGGAATGTGGGGCGAAGCAGGAGACGCTGTGAGCGCAGCTCGGCAGCCCGGATGGAGGGTTGCGAAATCGACTTGCAAGAGTTCAGAGTCTCGGCAATTCAGGCGTGCTGATGTGCCAGAACGCTTCTCGTCGCCCACACCAGATTATCCCCCTCATATGTTCACCCCCTGCGGCGCCGTGAAGGTGTCGTCGACGACGTTGCCGGTGTTGCGGATTTCGGCGGGTTCGAAGATCATCACTTCGGCTTCGTCGTCGGCCGCGGTGCGGTGTTCGACGCCGCGCGGGACGACAATGTAGTCGCCGGGGCCCATCTCGACGACGTGGTCGCGAAACTCGACGCGGAAGCGGCCTTTCCAGACCAGGAACATCTCCTCGCAATCCTCGTGCAGGTGCCACGGAAACACGCCCTGGACCTTGACGACCTTCAGCTCCTGGCCGTTGAGGCTGGCAATGACCTTCGGGCGCCAGTGCTCGGAGAACGCCGAGAACTTGGTGGCGATCGTGCCTTGCTGGATCATTCGGCGGCTCCTTGTTGCTGGGGCATTGGTGGCGGGAAGCTGTCTCATCGCGCACGACGCAATGTGCGATCGCTCCGGCCGGTTGCTGCACAACAAAGCGGGAGGAGGACCTGCGATCAAGCCCGCGTCGCTTCGCGGGTCTGAGCTACGATTTTGCGGCGGCGCACGCCGCTTCGCTGCGGCGCTTCAGGCCGGCGAGGATGCGGCGGCGGATCAGGCCGCTGAACGGGCGGACGGCGTACCAATACGGCAGCAGTTTTAGGCGAGCGCTACGATCGGGGGCAGAAGGCGCGGGTCTCGGTCGTCAGGCGAATGCGGCCGTCGCTTTGCGCATCGGTCGCGAAGTTGAGCGCGAGCTTGACGAAGCCGGCGCGCTGAAACGCGGCGAAAGCAGCGCCGTCAGGAATGCGGGCGAGGCCGAAGTCGGGACGCCAGAATTGGCCGACCAGTCCGAACACCACTTCGCGGTCGTCGTGCTCCAGCAGGGTGAAGTCGTCGATTCCGAAAACCTTGGGCGAGACTTGCCCGTCGCCGCCGAACGCGCGTGCGGTGCGCATCGGCAGTTCGCGGAGCGCAATCATTGCCCGAAAGAACGGATCGTCCTCCGGCCGGAAGCTGAGAATTGCGGCCAGCACCTTTTCGGCCGGCGCGTCGACCAGGATGGCGTGGCGCTCGTTGAAGCTGAACGCCGGCACGTATTTGTCGATCAACGTCATTGGACGGCTCGAGGCCTTTTTGCGGTCAGCATGGGCGATCTACGATCCGAGCGGAATGGCGCGGGTGCGTCCTGGTCGGGATGCATCGCAGTTGGTTGTAGCCGGCTGCGCTCCTATTGAGGTCCCGTCAAACGCTAAATTCGGCGATCAGGTCCGCCGGAATGGCAGGCTTTTGACTCGTGGCCCCCACCCCCGACCCCTCCCTGCAAGGGGGAGGGGAGCGCTGGCGCATTGCTGGCTGCTGACAATCGGTGCGCCTCGCGGCGCGTATCCGCCCGACGCGAACTAACCGATCTCGGTCCTCGCAAAATCCTCGCCCTTGTACAGCAGCGGTTCGCCGCGGGTGAGCGCCAGGGCGTAGGCGAAGCAGTCAGCGTGGCGGGCTTTGCCGGTGCGGCGCCAGCAAGTCGCCCGCATGTCGCTTCGCTCATGCGGCGACGAGGCTTACACCCAATTCTCCGTCCTCACCCCTGGCATTCGCGCAAACTCGCGCATGTTGTTGGTGACGACGATCAGTCCCTCGCTGCGGGCGTGACCGCCGATCTGCATGTCGTAGGCGCCGCAGGGCGTGCCGGCGCGTTCGAGTTCTGCGCGGAGCTGGCCGTAATGCGCGGCGGCCTTGTCGGCGAAGGGGAGGACGTCGAGGCGTGCCGTGAAATTAGCAATCGTGTCGAGGTTCTCGACGCGGCGGGCTGACTTCTCCGCACCGTAAATCAGTTCGCCGAGGGTGATGCTCGAGATGCACAGTTGCTCCGCCAGCGCGTTGAATTTGTCCCGCAAGGAGGGCGGACGCGTCTTGATGACGTAGATGCAGATGTTGGTGTCGAGCATGTAGGTGAGCATCACAGCGGCTCACGCTCCTCGGCCCCCGGTTGCTCGCGCTCGCTGAGAAAATCGTCGCTGGCGCGCGGACCGCTCAGGAAAAAGTCGTCCCAACGCTGGCCATGCGGCACGATCACGCGACTGCGGCCGATCTTGAGGATGTCGACCTGGTGCACTCCGTCCGGGAAGGCGACAGCCTTGGGCAGGCGGACGGCTTGGCTGCGGTTGCTGGTGAAGACAGTCGAACTCGCCATAGCCACACTCCAATAGGATATCCAATTGGGATATACATACAGCCTGAGCTCTATAATCGCAATGGCCGGGCCGCAGCGCCCCTCCTGCAACTCCGTCGCATCCACCATATCTGGGTCTGACTGGGGCGCATGGCCGCAAATGTGGCGGCGTCCTTGGCCGGCGGGGGCGGATGTGCTATGGCCCAGCCGCCGCTTCCGAACCGCTATCCCGTAACCGCTCGCACCCGATGAACCGGCTGCGACGGTGGAGACTTTTCCCATGAGCACAGCAAACCCCGCGTCCGCGCCCGACAGCTTCTTCTCCGCCTCGCTGGAGCAGGCCGATCCCGAGATCGCCGCTGCGATCCGCGGCGAACTCGGCCGCCAGCGCCACGAGGTCGAGCTGATCGCCTCCGAGAACATCGTCAGCCGCGCGGTGCTGGAAGCGCAGGGCTCGGTGATGACCAACAAGTACGCGGAAGGCTATCCGGGCAACCGCTATTACGGCGGCTGCGAATTCGTCGACATCGCCGAGAATCTGGCGATCGAGCGCGCCAAGAAGCTTTTCGGCGCCAACTTCGCCAACGTCCAGCCGAATTCTGGCAGCCAGATGAACCAGGCCGTGTTCCTGGCTCTGCTGCAGCCGGGTGATACCTTCATGGGCCTCGATCTCGCCGCCGGTGGCCATCTCACCCACGGCGCCCCGGTCAACATGAGCGGCAAGTGGTTCAAGCCGGTGCACTACACCGTGCGCCGCGAAGACCAGATCATCGATATGGATGCGGTCGCCAAGCTGGCCGAGGAGGCCAAGCCGAAGCTGATCATCGCCGGCGGTTCGGCCTATCCGCGCGCCTGGGACTTCAAGCGCTTCCGCGAGATCGCCGACAGCGTCGGGGCGTATTTCATGGTCGACATGGCGCACTTCGCCGGCCTGGTGGCGGGCGGCGTCCATGCTTCGCCGGTGCCGCATGCCCACGTCACCACCACGACGACTCACAAGTCGCTGCGCGGCCCGCGCGGCGGCCTGATCCTCACCAATGACGAGGCGCTGGCCAAGAAGTTCAACTCGGCGATCTTCCCTGGTCTGCAGGGCGGCCCGCTGATGCATGTGATCGCCGCCAAGGCGGTGGCGTTAAAGGAAGCTTTGCAGCCGGACTTCAAGGTCTACACGAAGAACGTCGTCGAAAACGCCAAAGCGCTTGCGGAAACGCTGCGCGGCGCCGGCTTCGATCTGGTCTCGGGCGGCACCGACAACCACCTGATGCTGGTCGACCTGCGGCCGAAGGGGTTGAAGGGCAACGTGTCGGAAAAGGCGCTGGTCCGCGCCGGCATCACCTGCAACAAGAACGGTATCCCGTTCGACCCGGAGAAGCCGTTCGTGACCTCGGGCCTGCGCCTCGGCACCCCGGCGGCGACCACCCGCGGATTCGGCGTCGCCGAGTTCCAGCAGGTTGGTAATTTCATCGCCGAAGTGCTGAATGCGATTGCGCAATCCGAAGGCGGCAGCGCGCCGCTGGTGGAAGCTTCGGTGAAGCAGCGGGTCAAGGAATTGACCGACCGCTTTCCGATTTATCAGTAAACTAAGGTCGTCATGCCCGGGCTTGTCCCGGGCATCCACGCCTTCGAGCGTGGCGACGGCACTAAGGCTTGGATGGCCGGGACAAGCCCGGCCATGACGAAAGGTGAGGGACCGATCCCCCTCGGACCGCTCTAAGGACGCGTCGCAATGCGCTGCCCGAACTGCAACAGCCTCGATACCCAGGTGAAGGATAGCCGGCCCACCGAGGATTCCTCGGTGATCCGGCGGCGGCGGGTGTGCATTGCCTGCAATTTCCGTTTCACCACCTTCGAGCGGGTGCAGCTCCGCGAGCTGATCGTGATCAAGCGCAACGGCCGCCGGGTGCCGTTCGACCGCGACAAGCTGGTGCGCTCGGTGCAGATCTCCTTACGCAAGCGGCCGGTCGATCCGGAGAGGGTCGAGCAGATGGTGTCGACCATCGTGCGCGAGCTGGAAAGCGGCGGCGAGGCCGAGGTTTCGTCGGAGGCGATCGGCGAGAGCGTGATGGATCACCTGCGCAAGCTCGACGACGTCGCCTATGTCCGGTTCGCCTCGGTGTATCGCAATTTCCGCGAGGCCAAGGACTTCGAAGCCGTGCTCGGCGAACTGTCTCACGAGGACGAGGCGAGAGCGGCGCTGGTCGACAAATGATCTTCCGTATCCTGGAAGAGCAGATCGGACAGAAGCTCGCCGCCGAGAAGGCGGCCAAGTCCGGCGACTCGGCCGACCGCCGCTTCATGCAATTGGCGCTGGCGCTCGGCCGGCGTGGGCAGGGGCGGACCGGGACGAATCCAGCCGTCGGTGCAGTGCTGGTCAAGGACGGTATCATTGTCGGCCGCGGTTGGACCCAGGACGGTGGCCGCCCGCATGCCGAGGTCGAGGCTCTGCGCCGGGCCGGCGAGGCGGCGCGCGGCGCCACACTGTACGTGACGCTGGAGCCGTGTTCGCATCACGGCCGTTCGCCGCCCTGCGCCGACGCGATCATCGCGGCCGGCGTCGCACGCGTGGTTTCGGCGATCGAAGACCCCAATCCGCTGGTCGGCGGCCAGGGGCACGCCCGGCTGCGCGCCGCCGGCATCGCGGTCGAGACCGGGCTGTGCGCCGAGGAGACTATGCGCGACCATGCCGGCCACCTCCATCGCATCCGCGACCACCGTCCGCACGTCACGCTGAAGCTGGCGGTCTCGGCCGACGGCAAGATCGCCGCCGCCGGCCACAAGCCGGTCGCGATCACCGGCGAGGCTGCCAACGCTCGAACGCATCTGCTGCGCGCCCGTTCCGACGCGGTGCTGGTCGGGATCGGCACCGTGCTGGCCGACGATCCGGCGCTGACCTGCCGGCTGCCCGGGATGGCGGCGCAATCGCCGATCCGGGTGGTGCTCGACCGGTCGTTGCGGATTCCCGCCGCCAGCAAGCTCGTGCATTCGGCACGAACCACGCCGGTGTGGCTGATGGCCTCCGATACCGCTGAAGCCGCGACCGCTGCGCGGCTCGGCGCGGCCGGTGCCGAAGTCGTCCATGTCGCTGATTGCGCCGACGTGCCGGGCCTCGATCTGCCAGCGGTACTGCGCGCGCTGTCGGACAAGGGCGTGACGCGCCTTTTGGTCGAAGGCGGCGCCCGCGTCGCCGCGGCGTTCGTCAATCGGCGGCTCGCCGACGAAATCCGGCTGTGGCGCAGCGACACCACGATCGGCGCCGACGGCGTCGATGCGCTGGACGGCCTGGCGCTGACCGCGATCACCGATTCCCCGCATTGGCACGTTCGCAGCACCGAACGCTTCGGTGCGGATACGCTCACCATTTTCGACCCGAACTAGAAGGCATTCCATGTTCACCGGCATCGTCACCGACATCGGCGAGATCGAAACCGTCAAGCCGGTCGCTCAGGGCCAGTTGCACCGGCTGCGGATCCGCTGCGCCTACGACCAGTCGACCATTGCGGACGGCGCCTCGATCGCCAGCAACGGCATCTGCATGACGGTGGTCGGCTCCGGCACCGAAGGCGGCAAGACCTGGTACGAGGTCGATGCCGGCGCCGAAACGCTGGCCAAGACCACCGCGAGCGGCTGGACCGCCGGCACCAGGCTTAATCTCGAACGCGCGCTGAAGATCGGCGACGAGCTCGGCGGCCACATCGTCACCGGCCATGTCGACGGTATCGCGAAGGTTGTGGCACGCGAGGAGCTGCCGGACATGGCCCGCTTCACGCTGGAGACCAGCCGCGAGCTTGCCCGGTTCATCGCGCCGAAGGGCTCGGTGACGCTCGACGGCACCTCGCTGACGGTTAACACCGTCGAGGACACCAAATTCTCGGTGCTGATCATCCCGCACACGCTGTCGGCGACCATTCTGGGCGGCTGGCAGGTCGGGAGCGAGGTCAATATCGAGGTCGATCTGATGGCGCGCTACGCCGCGCGCCTCAGCGAGATGAAATAGGCGGCAGACACGGATGAGGACGTCATGCGCGGGCTTGGCTTTGCGCCGGCCTCCGCCTACAACCCGCAGGCCCTCATGGTGAGGAGGCGCGAAGCGCCGTCTCGAACCATGAGCTTCGCGGCGCTCATCCTTCGAGACGCGGCCAATGGGCCGCTCCTCAGGATGAGGTCCGTACTGGGCGAGATGCAGACAACCGACCGAAGAAGAAGCGACACATGGCAGACGCGCGGCGCGCACCCCTGAAAGACCAGACCGACATTTCGGGCGCGCGCGTCCTGATCGTCGAGGCGCGGTTCTATGACGACATCCAGGACGCGCTGCTGGAAGGCGCGGTCGCCGAGCTGAAGGCCGCCGGCGCCACTCACGACGTCCTGACCGTGCCGGGCGCGCTGGAGATCCCGGCCGCGGTTGCGATCGCGATCGATTCCGCTGAAGCCGCCGGCAAGCCGTATGACGCCGCGATCGCGCTCGGCTGCGTGGTGCGCGGCGAGACCATCCATTTCGAGATCGTGTCGATGGAATCCGCGCGCGGGCTGATGGATCTCAGCGTGGCGCGCAAATTCCCGCTCGGCAACGGCATCATCACCGTCAATACCGACGAGCAGGCCTGGGCGCGGGCGAAGCCCGGCGACCTCAACAAGGGCGGGGACGCCGCGCGCGCCGCGCTGGCGATGCTGCGGATCAAACGCCGGCTGGCGAAGGCGTGATGCCGATGGCCGAGATCAACAAACCCGCCTTCAAGAAACCCGATCTTAAAAAGATGACGCCGAAAGGCGAGCGCAAGGCCAACCGGCGCGGCGCGGCGCGGCTCGCCGCGGTGCAGGCGCTGTACCAGATGGACATCGGGGGCGCCGGCATCAACGAGACCTTCGCCGAATTCGAGAGCTTCTGGATCGGCAACGAGGTCGAGGGCGAGCAATATCTCCCCGCAGAGGCCGCATTCTTCCGCGACATCGTCGCCGGCGTGGTGCGCGATCAGAAACAGATCGATCCGCTGATCGACGACATCCTGTCGCGCGGCTGGCCGCTGGCGCGGATCGACGCCATTCTGCGCGCGGTGATGCGGGCAGGGGCCTACGAGCTCGAACACCGCAAGGATATCCCCGCGCGGGTCGTCGTCTCCGAATATGTCGACGTCGCACACGCCTTCGTCGAGAAGGACGAGACCGGCATGGTCAATGCCGTGCTCGACCAGATCGCCCGCCGGTTCCGCGAGGACGAGTTTACGCGCTGAGCACTCTGGGTGCGGGACGCCGCAACAAGGGCGGACTAACCTCGCCCCGCGTGCGGGGAGAGGTCGGATCGCATCGCGCGATGCGATCCGGGTGAGGGGGCGCCTCCTCGAGGCCGAGAGCCAGTGCTCGGGGCACCCTCACCCCAGCCCTCTCCCGCAAGCGGGAGAGGGAGCGCACCGTGCCTGGGTGACGTAGGTGCAATGACGGCGAGGTTCTTGCTTCGATGCCCTCCGGTGAAGACGATCTGATCGCACGCTACTTCAAGCCGCTGGCCACCGATCCCGGGGCGCGGGGGCTGGTGGATGATGCGGCGGTGCTGCGGGCCTCGGAGAGCGATCTGGTGCTGACCACCGACGCGATCGTCGAGGGCGTGCATTATCTCCCCGACGATCCTCCTGAAGCCATCGCCCGCAAGGCGCTGCGGGTGAACCTGTCGGACTTGGCCGCCAAGGGTGCCGAGCCGGCCGGCTTCCTGCTGACGCTGGCGCTGCGCCAGCCCGACGAACGTTTCCTCGCACCGTTCGCGGCCGCGCTCGGCGAGGACGCCGCGACGTTCCGCTGCCCGCTGCTCGGCGGCGACACGGTGTCGACGCCGGGACCGATGATGATCTCGGTGACCGCGCTCGGCCGGGTGCCGCCTGGCCGGATGGTGGCGCGCGACGCGCTGCGCCCCGGCGACGCCATTGTCGTCTCCGGCACGATCGGCGACGCCGCGCTCGGGCTCGATCTGCTGCAGGGCCGGGCGACCTGCGCCAGTCAGGCTGACCATGCGTTTCTGATCGATCGCTACCGGGTGCCGCAGCCGCGCTCGGCGCTGGCGGCCGCTGTGCGCGATTACGCCGGCGCGGCGATGGATGTCTCCGATGGCCTTGCCGGCGACCTTGCCAAGATGTGCGCCGCCTCCGGCGTTACCGCGATTGTCCGCGCTGCTGCAGTGCCGTTGTCGGACGCTGCGCGTGCGATCGCTGGAACCGATGAGTCGAAGCTCGCGCGATTACTCAGCGGCGGTGATGATTACGAGTTGCTTTGTGGCGTTGCACAAAACAACCTCGATCAGTTTCTTGCTGCGGCGCAACGAAGTGACGTGCAGGTGACTGTCATCGGCGTTGCCGAGCAGGGAACTTCATCGCCGCGCTGGCTCGACGGAAACGCCCGCGAAATCTCGCTGAAGACGCTGTCTTTCAGCCATTTCTGACGCTTAGTCGCTGGTATTCCGGCGTGAGGAAGCTCGCTGGAATAGTCCGAAGATAACCGGAAAAGCCCAGCTTAGTCCCTTCGCAGCGATTGCGGAGCCCCCGTGATTTTGGCAAGGTCCGCCGCGATTTGAGGCTGCCCCGCAAAAGAGGGCACGCCATCTTGTTGCGCGCCCGCGCCGCTCCCGCAGCGCAGGCACGGGGGTGAAACTCGGGACTGAGGCAATCAGGTATGACAGCTCTATGGGTGATCGTGCTCTGCGGAGCGCTATCGATCGTATACGCCATCTGGGCGACCTCGTCGGTGCTCGCCGCCGACCAGGGCAGCGCGCGGATGCAGGAAATCGCGGGCGCGGTGCGTGAAGGCGCGCAGGCCTATCTGAAGCGCCAGTACATGACCATCGCCATCGTCGGCGTGGTGATCTTCGCGGCACTCGCTTACTTCCTCGGCATCCTCGTGGCGATCGGCTTCGCGATCGGCGCGATCCTGTCCGGTGCGGCCGGCTTCATCGGCATGAACGTCTCGGTGCGCGCCAACGTCCGCACCGCGCAGGCGGCCACCACCTCGCTCGCCGGCGGTCTCGAGCTCGCCTTCAAGGCCGGCGCGATCACCGGCATGCTGGTGGCCGGTCTCGCGCTGCTCGGCGTCACCCTTTACTTCATCTACCTGATCCACTTCGCGGGTCTGGCCGCGAATAGCCGGACCGTGGTCGACGCGCTGGTCGCGCTCGGCTTCGGCGCCTCGCTGATCTCGATCTTCGCCCGTCTCGGCGGCGGCATCTTCACCAAGGGGGCGGACGTCGGCGGCGACCTCGTCGGCAAGGTCGAAGCCGGCATTCCGGAAGACGATCCGCGCAACCCGGCGACGATCGCCGACAACGTCGGCGACAACGTCGGCGACTGCGCCGGCATGGCGGCCGACCTGTTCGAGACCTATGCGGTGACCGCTGTCGCCACCATGGTGCTCGCCGCGATCTTCTTCGGCACCGCGACGCCCGAGCAGCTCCAGAGCGTGATGACGCTGCCGCTCGCCATCGGCGGCATCTGCATCCTGACCTCGATCGCCGGCACCTTCTTCGTGAAGCTGGGTGCCTCGCAGTCGATCATGGGCGCGCTGTACAAGGGCCTGATCGCCACCGGCGTGCTGTCGCTGATCGGCGTCGGCGCCGCGATCTACTGGCTGGTCGGGTTCGGCGCGCTGCCGGGCGTCAGCTATACCGGCATGTCGCTGTTCCTGTGCGGCGTCGTCGGCCTCGCGGTCACCGGCCTGATCATCTGGATCACCGAATACTACACCGGCACCGACTTCCGCCCGGTGAAGTCGATCGCCCAGGCCTCGGTCACCGGCCACGGCACCAACGTGATCCAGGGCCTCGCCATCTCGATGGAAGCGACCGCGCTGCCCGCGATCGTGATCATCGCTGGCATCCTGATTACCTACAGCCTTGCCGGCCTGTTCGGCATCGCGATCGCCACCACCACCATGCTGGCGCTGGCCGGCATGATCGTCGCGCTCGACGCCTTCGGTCCGGTCACCGACAACGCCGGCGGCATCGCCGAGATGGCCGGCCTGCCGAAGGAAGTGCGCAAGTCGACCGACGCGCTCGACGCCGTCGGCAACACCACCAAGGCGGTCACCAAGGGCTACGCGATCGGCTCGGCCGGTCTCGGCGCGCTGGTGCTGTTTGCCGCCTACAACGAAGACCTGAGCTACTTCGTCGCCAAGAAGACGCCGTACTTCGTCGGCGTCGAGCCGAACTTCGCGCTGACCAACCCCTACGTCGTGGTCGGCCTGCTGTTCGGCGGCCTGCTGCCGTATCTGTTCGGCGCGATGGGCATGACCGCGGTCGGCCGCGCCGCCGGCGCGATCGTGGAAGAAGTGCGTCGCCAGTTCCGCGAGAAGCCGGGCATCATGAAGGGCACCGACAAGCCGGACTACGGCAAGGCGGTCGATCTTCTGACCAAGGCGGCGATCAAGGAAATGATCATCCCGTCGCTGCTGCCGGTGCTGTCGCCGATCTTCGTCTACTTCGCGATCTATGCGATCGCGGGCGGCGGAGCGGCCGGCAAGTCGGCGGCGTTCTCGGCGGTCGGCGCGATGCTGCTCGGCGTCATCGTCACCGGCCTGTTCGTCGCGATCTCGATGACCTCGGGCGGCGGCGCCTGGGACAACGCCAAGAAGTACATCGAGGACGGCCACCACGGCGGCAAGGGCTCCGACGCCCATAAGGCCGCTGTGACCGGCGACACCGTCGGCGATCCCTACAAGGACACCGCGGGGCCGGCCGTGAACCCGATGATCAAGATCACCAACATCGTCGCGCTGCTGTTGCTGGCGATCCTGGCGCACTAAGCGTCAGGAGAGGTTGGTCCGACACCAAGCCCCGCGGCGAAAGCCGCGGGGCTTTTGCTTTGCGGAAAAGTCGTAGGATGGGTTGAGCGTAGCGAAACCCATCACTTTCGCAGGCAATCGTCAGCGCCTCGCAACTTCGAACGATTTTTCGGCTGCTGCTTCGATGGGGTTCGCTTACGCTCAACCCGTCCTACGGGCTTGGTGTGTGGGGGCTTCGATGACGTCGTATCGGCGCAATTTCGTGCCCGGCGGCACCTTCTTTTTCACGGTGAACTTGCACGACCGCCGGTCTGCATTGTTGATCGACCACATCGCGGAGCTCCGGGCCGCATGCCGGTATGTGCGGCAACGGCATCCTTTCGCAATCGACACGATTGTCGTGCTACCCGATCATCTCCATGCAATCTGGACGTTACCCCAGGGGGACGCCGACTATTCGACACGGTGGCGCTTGCTCAAGTCTGCATTTTCCCGGCGGCTGCCCGCGATTGAAGCGATCTCCTCGAGTCGCGCCGCCAGGGCGGAGCGCGGACTGTGGCAGCGTCGGTTCTGGGAACATACTCTCAGAGATGAGCGCGATTTTGCCGCTCATGCCGATTACATCCATTTCAACCCCGTGAAGCACGGCTATGTTAGTCGGGCAATCGACTGGCCGTATTCGTCGTTCAGAGCGATGGTTCGCAGCGGTGCCTATCCGCGCGATTGGGGTGGGGACGTTCGAGAGATGGATGGGAGTTACGGCGAGCGGTAGCGACGCGAAGGATGGGTTTCGCTGCGCTCAACCCATCCTACAAATGCCGCGCCTCTGCTACGTAATGCAGCAGCTATTGCCGGCACAACAACAGGAGCTCTCTATGTCTCTCTCATCCGCCAAGAACTACGCGCTGCGCGCGGCCAAGTCGCAGGACCAGAAAGAAGCGATCGAGTTGTTGTCGAAGGCGATCCTCGAATTGGCGAGCTCGATCGAGACGACCGATGCCAAGATCAAGAAGATCAACAAGGACAAATCGTAAGTGTAGGATCGGGCGGCGGCGGACCGGGAGCTGGACGCAATGTCGATCGACACGACGACGCTGGAAGCCAACGGCCTGAGCTTCGCGGCCGATAGCGCCGGGCAGGGCGACACCGTCGCGCTGCTGCTGCACGGCTTTCCGGAAGCGCGGCAGTCGTGGCATCGGCAGATTCCGTTCCTGGCGACGCTCGGTTGGCGGGTGGTGGCGCCCGACCTGCGCGGTTATGGCGGTTCGTCCCGGCCGAGCGGCAAGGCCGCCTACACGATCGAGCATCTCACCGACGACATTGCGGCGCTGTTCGCTACGCTCGGTGGCAAGCGCCGCATCCTGATCGGTCACGATTGGGGCGGTGTGATCGCCTGGCAGGTGGCGCTGCGCGGCAAGGTGCATCTCGACGGGCTGATCATTCTCAACGCGCCGCATCCGGATGCGTTTGCGCGCGAACTGGCCCGCGGCTGGGCGCAGCGTCGCCGCTCCTGGTACGTCGCGTTCTTCCAATTGCCGTGGCTGCCTGAATGGTTGCTCGCCCGCAAGGGCGGCGCGCCGCTGGTGAAGATGTTCGAGACCCACAGCCGCAAGATCCCGGCCGAGCAGCTCGAGATCTATCGCCGCAACATCCTGCAGCCCGGCGCGGCGACCGCGATGCTGAATTACTACCGTGCCAATTTCTCCGGGCTGGCCGGCGGTGCCGGCAGCAATCCGGTGATCAAGGTGCCGACGCTGATGATCTGGGGCGAGGACGACCTCGCGCTCGACATCGCCCTGACTGAAGGCAACGCACAATTCGTCGAGGACTTCACCCTGCACAAGCTGCCGAACGCCTCGCATTGGGTGCAGCTGGACGCGCCCGACGAGGTCAATGCCACGATCGCGGAATGGGCGAGGGCGAAGGGGCTGGCGTAGCCTGCGCGGCGCTTCGTCGATGGGTTTCGCTTGCGCTCAACCCATCCTACGACGGCTCGGGTAGGATGGGTTGAGCGCAGCGAAACCCATCAACCCATCGACACCATCGCGTTGATCCGCCTCCGACTCAGCGGAAGCTGATCAGTCGGAACAGTGGCGCCAGATAACTCATTTCCTGGCCGGAGGTCGGCGTGGTGCGGCTGATGAAGTCGAAGATCTTGCCGTCCTGCAGGCCGTAATTGGCGATGCGGCGGACCTGGCGGTTCTTGTCGAAATAGATCGCAATCACCCGCTGGTCGATCACCTTCTGCGGCATGAATGCCACCGGACGCTCGGTACGCTGAGAGATGTAGTAGAACACCTCACCGTCCAGCGTCGCCACCGTCGACGGCGTGCCCATCACCAGGAGCACCTGATCCTGGCTGGCGCCGATCGGAATCTGCTCCAGCGCACCATTGGGCAGGATATAGCCCTTCTGGAACTGCTCCGATGTGCAGGCGCCCATGCCGGCGCCGACCAGCGTCAGCGCCACGGCAAGGCCGAGGCTGCGCGGCAGCGAAAAACGGCTTCGCGGCGCATTGGCGCGCTCACGTCGGTCGATCGAAATACTCATTCGGGAGCTGGCCCCATCCCCTTGCATCGCGCAGGGCGTTGACGTACCGGGCAGGAACTCGGAAAGCAATCCCGAAAGGCCCCGCACGGGCCCGGACTGGAACCCGCGATGATTTGGCCTTTCAATCTGCTTCGTCCGCCCCGAACGCCGCCGCACGGCACCATTGAAGCGATCTATGGCACGATCGTGGCACAGTCGCGCCTGCCGGCCTTTTATCAGGAATTCGGCGTCGCCGACACCGTCAACGGCCGATTCGAGATGCTGGTGGTGCATTTGTGGCTGGTGCTGCGCCGGATTCGCAGCATTCAGGACGCTTCACCGTTCGCGCAGGCGCTGTTCGACTATTTCTGCAGCGATCTCGACGCGAACTTGCGCGAGCTCGGCGTCGGAGATCTGTCGGTGCCGAAGCGGATGCAGGCGTTCGGCGAGGCGTTCTACGGCCGCTCGGCCGCCTACGATCTGGCCCTGACCGAGGGCCGTGAAGATCTCGAACTGGCGCTGAATCGGAACGTTCTCGACGGCGCGGACATTGAAAATGCACGCCGGCTGGCGGTCTATGTCGGGCAGGTGATCGCGGCGCTCGACGCGGTGCCGCCGGCCAAGCTGCGCAGCGGTGAATTGCCGTTTCCGCGGCCGGCGGCGTAAGGCGAGGACGTTTGACGATGGCGAGCGAAGACAATCCGTGGAGCGTGCCGATCGTGGTGATGCAGATTCCGGAGACCGGCCTGCATCGCGACATCACCGCGACAGAGCCCCAGCGCGAGGCGATCAGCGCACTCGGCGACCTGCGCGGCGTTGCCGAGGCGACTGCGTCATTTGATCTGAAGCCGTTTGCCGATGGCCGTGTGCAGGTCACAGGTCGGGTGCGGGCCAAGGTCACCCAAACCTGCGTGGTGACTCTCGAGCCGGTCGACAATCTGATCGACGAGCAGATCGATCTGACCTTCGTGCCGCCTGAGCAGATTCGCGAGCTTGCCGACACAGTCGACGACGACGGCGAGCCGGACCCGGGCGATCCGCCGGAGGCGATCGAGCGCGGCATGATCGATATCGGGCGTGTCGCCACCGACGCGCTGTTTCTCGGGCTCGATCCATATCCGCGCAAACCGGACGCAGTGTTCGAGCCGATGGTCGATCGCGACGATCCCGATCTGAACCCGTTTGCTGCGCTGAAGGCGCTCCAGCAGCCCGCAAGCTCCGCGGCGCCGAGCAAGCCGAAGAAGAGCTGAGCGCAGCCACGCCTGCGGATCACCGCAGACGCGGCGCGTTCGCAGCACAAAATCATGCGCGCACGCTACGAAATGCGACTTAAATCTGCCCGATCAAGATGTTGTATCGGAGCTGAGAAAGGCTATTGTCCGGCCCAATCGGTGTGCAGCGCTGCACGCTTTTCACCGCCCCTTCGGGGCTTTTTTTGAGTCCGCGACCAAGCGCTTCCAGGTCGCAGGCGATCAGGTTTCCGGAACGCCCATGCCTCAAAACGTTCGAATCGCGCTCGACGCAATGGGTGGCGATTTCGGCCCCTCTGTCGTGATAGCCGGCGCGGCGATCGCCCTCGGCCGGCATCCGGACATCCAATTCCTGCTCTACGGCGACAGCAAGCTGATCGAGAAAGAACTCGCCGCGTATCCGGCGCTGCGCAAAGTGTCGCGGGTGATCCACAGCGACGTCGCGGTGGCGATGCACGACAAGCCGAGCGTGGCGCTCCGCCGCGGCCGCTACAAATCGTCAATGTGGCAGGCGATCGACGCGGTGAAGAAAGCCGAGGCCGATGTCACCGTGTCGGCCGGCAATACCGGCGCGTTGATGGCGATGGCCCGGTTCTGCCTGCGCACACTGCCCGGCATCGATCGCCCGGCGATCGCCGCGACCTGGCCGACGATGCGCGGCGATTCGGTGGTGCTCGATCTCGGCGCGTCGATCGGCGGCGACGCCCACCACCTCAAGGCGCTCGCGATCATGGGCGCGGCGATGGCCAGCGTGCTGTTCGATCTGGAGCGCCCGACTGTGGGCCTGCTCAACATCGGCGTCGAAGAGATCAAAGGCGGCGACGAGGTGCGCGAGGCCGCCGAACTTTTGCGCGCGATGAACTCGCCGCGGTTCGATTTCATCGGCTTCGTCGAAGGCGACGGCATCGGCAAAGGCGCCGCAGACGTCATCGTGTCCGAGGGCTTCGCCGGCAACATCGCGCTGAAGGCCGCGGAGGGCACCGCGCGTCAGCTCGCGGAATATCTGCGCGCGGCGATGTCCCGGACTTGGCGGTCGAAGATCGGCTATCTGTTCGCGCGCGATGCGTTTAAGGCGCTCAAGGAGAAGATGGACCCCAACAAGTCCAACGGGGGCGTCTTCCTCGGCCTTAACGGAATCGTGGTCAAAAGCCACGGTGGAACCAACGCCGAGGGCTTTGCCTCAGCAGTCGATGTTGGCTATGACATGGTCCGCTACGATCTCCTGACCAAGATCAATCAAACGCTCAATCGTGATGCCGGCGCGTTGGTCGCGACGCCGAGCGCCCAGGAGGCTGTCTCGTGACGGTGATTCGTTCGGTCGTACTGGGCTGCGGCGCTTATCTGCCGGAGCGGGTTCTCACCAACGAAGAGCTGGCCCGGACTGTGGACACCTCGGACGAGTGGATCGTCCAGCGCACCGGAATTCGCGAACGCCACATCGCCGCTGACGGCGAATTCACCTCGCATCTCGCCACCAGAGCCGCGCAGGCCGCTCTCGACAATGCCGGCCTCACCGCCGATCAGATCGACCTGATCGTCCTGGCGACCTCGACCCCCGACCATACCTTTCCGGCGACCGCGGTGCAGGTTCAGGCCGCGCTCGGCATGACCCACGGCGTCGCCTTCGACCTGCAGGCGGTGTGCTCCGGCTTCGTGTTCGCGGTCGCCACCGCCGACAATTATCTGCGTGCCGGCTCGGCCAAGCGGGCGCTGGTGATCGGCGCCGAGACCTTCTCGCGGATTCTCGATTGGACCGATCGCGGCACCTGCGTGCTGTTCGGCGACGGTGCCGGCGCGATCGTGCTCGAAGCGCAGGAAGGCTGGGGCACCTCCGCCGACCGCGGCGTGCTGACCACGCATCTCCGTTCAGACGGTCGCCACAAACACAAGCTGTACGTCGACGGCGGACCGTCGAGCACCCAGACCGTCGGCCATCTGCGGATGGAAGGCAAAGAGGTGTTCAAGCACGCGGTCGGCATGATCACCGGCGTGATCGTCGACGCGTTCAAGGCTTCCGGCACCAGCGCCGACAATGTCGACTGGTTCGTGCCCCATCAGGCCAACAAGCGCATCATCGACGCATCAGCCCAGAAGCTGCACATCGCGCCGGAGAAGGTGGTGATGACGGTCGATCGCCACGGCAACACCTCGGCGGCCTCGATTCCGCTGGCATTGTGCGCCGCGGTCACCGATGGCCGGATCCAGAAGGGCCACCTCGTGCTGCTCGAGGCGATGGGCGGTGGCTTCACCTGGGGCGCCGCGCTGTTGCGCTGGTAGTTGTGCGCGTAAAATTTTAGCAGTATTTCCATGGCGTTCGGTGCTAACTTTGAGGCACTTTAGGACCCGGCGCTGTTGACCGGCGATTGTTAACCTCTTAATTTCAGCGCAGATTTTCTTTCGCCGTGAGGTGGGGCAGGCGATGGCCGGACGAACAGTCACACGTGTCGATCTATGCGAAGCGGTCTATCAAAAGGTCGGACTGTCGCGCACCGAATCGTCGGCATTCGTCGAGCTGGTCTTGAAGGAGATCACCGACTGCCTGGAGCGTGGCGAGACGGTCAAATTGTCCTCGTTCGGCTCGTTTCTGGTCCGCCAGAAGGGACAGCGCATCGGACGTAACCCGAAGACCGGCACCGAGGTGCCGATCTCGCCGCGGCGAGTGATGGTGTTCAAGCCGTCGGCGATCCTGAAGCAGCGGATCAACGCCAACGGCGCCGCACTGGCTTCGACCACAGAATCTGACGAGACCACCGCGCAAACCGCCTCTGGCGGCTGACGGGGAGCTGGCCTTTGGACAAGGCACCCGACGCATTCCGTACCATCAGCGAGGTCGCAGCCGAGCTCGACATTCCGCAGCATGTGCTGCGGTTTTGGGAGACGCGGTTCAATCAGATCAAGCCGATGAAGCGGTCCGGCGGACGGCGCTATTATCGGCCCGACGACGTCGATCTGCTCAAGGGCATCCGCCGGCTGCTGTACGGCGAGGGCTATACCATCCGTGGCGTGCAGCGGATCCTGAAAGAGCACGGCATCAAATCGGTGCAGCGACTGGCCGATGCCGAGGTCCACGCCAGCTTCGGCGCGGTCGAGGCGGCGATCACCCGCTCGGTCGCCGAGGAAGAAGAGTTCGAGCCGATCCCCGGCGGTATCGACGCCGATGACGACGACTATGACGGCGAGGACGAGGGGCTCGATCTGCACGCCGCGATGGCGGAGCCCGACCACCGGCCGGCACCTGCGCCGCGCCGGACGATCGTCGCCGAGCCGCGCCACGATCCACATTTCGACGACCACGACGACGATTTCGCCGTCGAGCCGGCCCCGGCTCCCGCGATGGCAGGTCCCGGCTGCGCGCCTCGGTTCGATCTGCCGCCGCTCGAGTTTCCAGCCGCCACGGCACCGCCGGCTCCTCCGCCGGTCGATCTCGCCCCACTGCGCGCTGCCTTGAGCGACCTGATCGCCTGTCGCGAACTGCTCAACGCCGCGGCGAAGGACGGCTGAGGGCAGGCAGCGACCTTAAGAAATCACCTCAAGTATGGCCTTTAAGTATATGCGAGGCTGTTCGTTTAGTCACGGCTCAGCTTGCCGCGGCCATCCACGATTGTGCGTGTTCGAGAACATCTGCGGACAGGCGACTGCAGCAAAGGCGTGGATGCCCGGGGGACTAGCCGGGCTTGACGCCGTTCGGACGGCGGACCGCCAGAACGGTCGGCGGTGCCGTGGATCGTGCGCTGATCGAACCACTTCGGTCCAACCCGACATTCTTCGGCATACACGTCCCCGAATTGATCCTCCGCAGCTTGCGCGAAGCACCGATCGCCGCTACAGCATCATGGCCGAAACGGCATCGGAGCGTGGCGCAGCCCGGTTAGCGCACTAGTCTGGGAGACTAGGGGTCGAAGGTTCAAATCCTTTCGCTCCGACCATTCGCAGCGATTGCTGCGCGCTGATCGAGCATCCGATCGGTTTCTCAAGCATATCCTACATTCGACTTTTCCAATCGACATGGTCATGCCGTGTCGAGCCGTATGGTCCGGCGAGCCTTGCCGTTAAGCCGCGGAGCGGCTGACGCCAGATGCGCCCACGGCGCGATCGTCTCCTCGCATGGACATCGTTGGATCTCAGCAGGGTCGTTCCATCAGATCGCAATCGATGGGCGATCGTCACGCACTTATGTGGTCTCGACGACGTTCAACTTCTGATCCCGCGATCCGGCTCCCGCGCCACGATCACAGAGGCGCGGGGCGGAGCGCTCACCGATCTGCGACTGCCGTGGGTTACCGCAGACCGCATCCTTCCGCGTCTCATCGAAATGTCATAACCTCGTTGCACCGCGGCGAGCGAGGATTCGACGATGCGATTTCGTGTCCGCAAGGCTGCCCATTTCCTCGAACGCACCGGGCTGGCGCTGGCCGGCGCAGCGTGCGGCACGTTCGTCGGCGCCCACGTCGGCACCAGCTTCGCGGGGCTGACCACGATCGGCTTCCTGCTCGGCATGATCGCGCTCGGTGCGGTCGGGTTCTATCTCGGCATCGACATTCCGCCGCTGCCGTTCCACGGCGCCGACGAACCGAACCCGGATCGCGGCAAGATCGACGCTGCGGAGTTTCTCAGCGCGTTCGGCACCTTTCTGGCGACGCTGGCGGCGTTCGCTGCGGTCAGCGCCGTGGTGCTGCGGCTCAATCTGCATACGGCGTGGAGCTGGCTGATCCTGATCGGGTGGCTTGCCGGCGTGACGATGCAGGTCACGTCCGGAGCGATCGCCCGGGTGCGCCGCGCCCACGCCCACTGACTTTCCGGCGGCCAGCACAAACGAAAACCGCCCCGGAGGGCGGTTTTCCAGCATCGTGGCGAGTTCTGCTTGGCCTGACCCGCCGCGCGCTGCGGGCAGGCTCCGCAGCGGGATTACTTGCGCCCGAGCATTCCGGCGACGGAGTCTGGCAGCGGAATCTTGGCGACGAGCTGGGGGGCGAACACCACCGCTGCGATCGCCAGCGCAATCAGCACCGGCAGCAATTCGAACGACGACACCTGCACCACGATCCAGATCGCCACGATCAACGCGGCGAGTTCGGCGGCGAAGTACATCAGCACCGTGGTGAAGCCGGGCTTCGGTGACTTGGTCAGCGGCGGCGCCGTGAAGGCGACGAACACCGAAAACACCAGAAGCGCAACCAGCAGCAGGAACAGAAACGCTGCGGTCTGAAGGGTGGCTGCCAGCATCATCGGACTCCTCAGGATCGGCTGAATCTGCCTGTGAGCCTAAGGCAATTCGCCGAATCGCAAAAGTGCGGCGCTGTCCGGGACGCGCCTGACGACGAATGCAGGCTGGCGGCGGCGCGCGGCGATGGACTCGCGCAACCACTGGGCCGCCGCTAAGCTGGCGACGCAGCACCGGCTCGAACCGGCGCGCATCAAAAGAACCGGGAAGGAACGACGCGGCCATGAGGGATTTCGCCGGCAGAACTGCCGTGATCACGGGTGGCGGCGCGGGCATGGGCCGCGAACTCGCCCGTCAGCTCGTTGCTGAAGGCTGTCATGTCGCGATCTGCGACGTCTCGGCGGACGCGATGGACGAGACGCGGCGGCTGTGCGAGGCGGACGGCCTGCCGCAAGGGCTGCGGCTCACGACCCACGTCGTCGATGTCTCCGACGAAGCGCAGATGCAGCGGTTTCGCGACGAGGTCACCGCGCAGCATGCCACCGGCTGCATCCATCTGCTGTTCAACAACGCCGGGATCGGCGGTGGCGGCAGCATGATCGCCAATTCGCGCGAGCAATGGGAGCGCACCTTCAACATTTGCTGGGGCGGCGTGTATCTCGGCACCCGCATCTTCCTGCCGATGCTGATCGCGGCCGACGAGGGCCACATCATCAATACCTCGAGCGTGAACGGCTTCTGGGCGTCGATCGGCCCAATGGTGCCGCACACCGCCTACAGTGCGGCGAAATTCGCGGTGAAGGGATTTTCCGAGGCGCTGATCGGCGATCTTCGGCTGAATGCGCCGCATGTGCGATGCTCGGTGGTGATGCCGGGCCACATCGGCACCTCGATCGTCGCCAATTCGCGCCGGATCCAGACCGGCGATAGTACGGACGAGCTCAGCGCCGAGGAGGTCGCTGGCACCCGCAAGCGGCTGGAGGCGGCGGGAACCGATCTGTCGCAAAGCTCCGACGACGACATCCGCGCGATGGCGAAGGAGCGTGCGCGCAGTTTTCTGGAAGACGCTCCGACCAGTGCAGCCGCGGCCGCGCGCACCATCCTCGATGGTGTGCGCCGCGGTGACTGGCGCATCCTGGTCGGCGACGATGCCCATGCGCTCGACGCCCGCGTGCGTGCTGCGCCGGAGCGCGCCTACGAGGCCGAGTTCTATCAGAGCTTCGCCGCAGAAGTCGGCTGGCGGCTCGGCTGAGCGCAACTGACAATAACAACAAACCGAAGGGAGTTCGCCATGGATGCCGTCGTCGCGCCGGAGCGCATCGATCTTGCCGGTCTGGTTGCCGATCTCAACGCGCTGCTGCGGCTGAAGACCACGGTGATCGGGATGAAGCTGTTCAAAACCGTCGCCGAGATGGAGGCGGTGCCGAAGATCCGGCGGCCGAACGCAATCCACACCACCGACCAGATCGTCTCGATGGCGTCTCGGCTGGGATGGACGGTCGGCATCACCGCCGCAGACTTGGTCGGCGAGCAGTGCCGCGCGGTGATCGGCCTCGCACCGCAGGACGAGCAATGGCTGGCCGGGCGCTCTTACGTCGGGGTGTGGCACGCGACGCCGGAGGATGCGAGCGCGCGTCAGCATGCGCTCGACGTGGTGCCGTTCGGTCAGCATCAGGCGATGGCGGTGTCGCCGCTGGCGAGCGGCCGGCTCGATCCGCCGGACATCTGCCTCGTCTATGCGACGCCAGGGCAGATGATCATCCTGATCAACGGTCTGCAATATGCGGGTTACAAGAAGTTTGAATGGAGCGTGGTCGGCGAGACCGCCTGTGCCGATTCATGGGGCAGGGCGCTGAAGACCGGCGAGCCGAGCCTGTCGTTGCCATGCTTCGCCGAGCGCCGCTACGGCGGCGTGCCGGACGAGGAGATGCTGATGGCGCTGAGCCCCGCGCATTTGGCGAAGGCGATCGACGGCATGAAGCAGCTCGCCAAGAACGGCCTGCGCTACCCCATCGCGCCCTACGGCATCCAGGCTGACGTGCGAGCCGGGATGGGCGTTTCGTATGCGAATAAGTAATTCTCGTCGCCCCCGTCATTCCGGGGCGCGAGCGAAAGCTCGCGAACCCGGAATCTCGAGATTATTGAAGTCCGGCTGGTGCCCCGAACGGCGAGATCCCGGGTTCACGCGCGTTGCGCGTGTCCCGGAATGACGCTGCGGTAGAGTGCGTAAAACAAGCGAGCTTAGTACGCGTTCTCGCCCTTGAGCAGCGCCCACGGAGTTCTCAGCAGGATGTAGAGGTCGAACAGCACCGACCAGTTCTCGATGTAGTACAGGTCGAACTCGACGCGCTTCTGGATCTTCTCTTCGTTGTCGATCTCGCCACGCCAGCCGTTGATCTGGGCCCAGCCGGTGATACCCGGCTTGACACGGTGGCGGGCGAAGTAGCCGTCGACGGCTTCGTCGAACAGCTGGCTCTGCAGCTTGCCCTGCACCGCATGCGGGCGCGGGCCGACCAGCGACAGATTGCCCTTGAACACCACGTTGAACAGTTGCGGCAGCTCGTCGAGACTGGTGCGGCGAATGAAGCGGCCGACGCGGGTGACGCGCGGATCGTTGCGGGTGACGACCTTGGAGGCGGTGGGGTCGGCCTGGTCGTGATACATCGACCGAAACTTGAGCACGTCGATGCGCTCGTTGTTGAAGCCGAACCGCTTCTGCCGGAACAGCACCGGCCCCCGGCTGTCGAGCTTGATCGCCAGCGCGACCAGCGCCATCACCGGCGCTGCGAGCAGCAGCATCAGGCCGCCGACGACGCGGTCGAACACCTGCTTGATCACCAGATCCCAATCGGTGATCGGCGCTTCGAACACGTCGAGCGTTGGAACCTTGCCGACATACGAATAGGCGCGCGGCCGGAACCTGAGCTTGTTGGTGTGCGCCGACAGCCGGATGTCGACCGGCAGCACCCATAGCTTTTTCAGCATCTCGAGGATTCGGGTCTCGGCCGAGATCGGCAGCGCGAACAGCACCAGATCGACCCGAGTGCGGCGGGCGAATTCGGGGATATCGTTGACCTTGCCGAGCTTCGGGACGCCGGCGCAGGTGGACTGCGAGCGGGAGTCGTTTCGGTCGTCGAACACGCCAAGGATGTGGATGTCGGACGCGTCGGCGTGTTCGGCCTTGAGCGCCTCGATCAACTTTGTACCGTTGATGTCGGCGCCGACGATCACGGTGCGGCGATCGAGCCGGCCTTCGCGCCCCCAGCGCCTGACCAGCGCGCGCACCGCCATCCGTTCGGCGAACAGCGCGGCCAGACCGGTGAAGTAAAACGACGCCAGCCATAGCCGCGACACCTCGCCGCCGAGCTTGGCGAAGAACGACGCGCCTATGAACAGCAGAAAGACGAACGACCAGGCTGAGAGCAGCCGCGTCGTCTGCTTCAGCGTGCCGCGGAAAAGCTGCACCTCGTAGAGATCTGCTGCCTGGAAGGTGAGAATTGCGGTCACCGTGGTGCCGAGAATGGCGGCGATGTATTCCCAGGCGAAGCCGTCGCGGCGCACCACGATGGCGAAGTACAGCGCGATGCCGATCGCTGCGATCACCAGAAAGTCGGCCAGGCGCACGGAGCCGGCGATCACGATCGGCGAATAGGCCGGTTGGACCTTCTGGTTGGTGACGGCGAGGGCGGCGGGCGACAGGCGCTTACGTCGCTCGACGCGCGGCGCGCCTTCGTTGGTGGTCACCGCGGCTCCCGTCGCAGCAGCGCTGATCATCGAACGTGCGCTGATCGGCTCCATGTTCTCAATTCCGTGTCCTTGGCCGGCATGACGTTTCCGTCCTCCGGCAAAATCCCCCGGTCCGGCAGTTAACGGAAAAATTGCAAGAAACGGTTAGCGCCAGGCTGAAGACTCAGCGTTGCGCCAGCGCCGCGCGATAACCGGCGAGGACGCCCTCGACCATCGCCTTCTGCGAAAAATGCAGGAAGATCCGCTCGCGCAGAAGCTTCGCGCGGTCGCGCGCGGCGGGCAGGTCGTCGAGCGCGGCGGCGATCGCAGCCGCCATCGCGTCTGGATCGTTCGGCGCGAACAGAGCGTCGCGATGCTCTGGACCGAAGATCTCCGGGATGCCGCCGACATTGGCGGCAATCATCGGAATTCCGGCCGCGGCGGCCTCGATCACCACATACGGCATGGAATCGCCCCGCGACGGCACCACCAACAGGTGGCCCTGCGCGAACCCCTGGCGCGCCTTGACGTGGCCGATGAAGCGCACGGCGGCACCGAGATCGAGCCGCGCCACCTTGGCCTTCAGCGCTTCGGTTTCCTCGCCGTCGCCTCCGAGCGTCAGCGTCACGGGTCGTCCATGGTTACGCAGCCGGGAGATCGCGTCGACCAAGAGATCAGCGCCTTTGATGTGGCGGAACTCTCCGACATAGCAAACGTCGGTGGAGTCGGCGGCGCGCGTGATCGGATCGAATTCGCCGGCGGTGACGCCGTTGAACACGCAGCGCACCAGGCCGTCGGGTTTGCCGATCATCCGCTCATAGGCGGCGCGCGCGAACTCGCTTTCGAACAGGAACAGTTCGGTGCGATTCATCGAGAGTCGCTCGAGCCGGCTGTAGAGCTGGCCCCTCCACGTCGAGGTCGGGTAGTGCAGCGAACCGCCGTGCGGCGTGTAGACCCGGATCGAGCCGGGCGGCCGGGGCACGATCCGCATGAACACGCCCGCCTTTGCACCGTGTCCGTGCAGCACATCCGGCATCAGCTTCGCGATCAAGCGGGCAAACTGCGCCCACACCACCAGGTCGGCCGGGGTCGGCTCGCGGCGGATCGCAAGCCGGTAGACGCCGAGCTTCATCCGTGGCGCGATCTCGGCCAGCGCCGCGGCGGCGCGGTCGCCGCCGGTCAGGCTGTCGGTGATCAGGGCGACGTGATGACCGCGTTCGGCCTGACCGTTGGCGAGGTCGAGGATGTGGCGGATAATGCCGCCGACCGGAGCCCGCACCGCATGCACAATCCGCAACGGGCGATCCTGCGATGGAACGGTCATCGAATTCCCGCCCCACGTACCCCCGCGCAGCGCCGTCCGCCCCAGGGGCGCCCGGCGGCAGCAGAGGCGTTCAAGACGGAGAGGAGGAACATGGATCAATCCGGAAAAGCCGATTCAGCTTAACGACTTTCGTGGTTAACAAAACGTGTGTGCAGGCTCCTCGATACCATGAATTAGTTGCGTGCATTCGTCGAGATTAACCGCGCAGCAACCTTAATGGATTGTAGTATGGAGCCGAGCTGTAGGCTCGGTCGCGTCATCTAGGAGTGTGCAATGCGGATCGCGTTCTGGCGCCGGAATACGGACAAAACGGCGAAGACCACGGCCGCACGCGCACCGGTACCGACGCCGGATACGCAAGCCGCCGGCCCAACGCCGTCTTCCGACCCGGCTTCCGAAACGCGGAGCCCAGCGCCTAAGCCGGCGATCCGCCAAGCGATCTTCAAGCGGTCGCAGACTCGCGTGCCATCGTCGAACCAGGCGGCGCCGCTGCCCACCGACGGCGATATCGACGTTCGCCTGATCGGGCAGGCACTGTCCCGCAAGAAGCATCTGATCATCGCACCGACGCTGCTGGCGCTGGTGGTGTCGCTGGCGATCGTCAACCTGATTACGCCGCGCTACAAATCGGAAGCTCGGATCTTGATCGACGGCCGGGAGAACAGCTTCCTGCGTCCGAGTGGCGAGCGCGACGAGCAGCGCAACGCGCTCGATCCTGAAGCGGTGACCAGCCAGGTTCAGCTTCTGTTGTCGCGCGAGCTCGCGCTCGAAATCATCAAGAAGAACAAGCTCGCGGCACGGCCCGAGTTCGATCCGGTGCTGAAGGGCATCAATCCGATCAAGTCGTTGCTGGCGCTGATCGGCATCGGCCGTGACCCGTTCGCGATGTCGCCTGAAGAGCGGGTGCTCAACGCGTATTACGAGCGGCTGACCGCCTATGCGGTCGACAAGTCGCGGGTGATGGTGATTGAATTCCAGTCGGAGGATCCCGATCTCGCCGCGCGCGTCGCCAACTCGATCGCTGACGGCTATCTGGTGCTGCAGCAGAACGTCCGTCAGGCACAGGCAAAGGCGGCGGTGCAATGGTTGTCCGGGGAAATCGACTCGCTGCGCAAGAAGGTTTCCGAAGCCGAGGACAAGGTTGAGGCGTTCCGCTCCAAGTCGAGCCTGTTCATCGGCAACAACAACACCACGCTGTCGAACCAGCAGCTCGGCGACATCAACGCCCAGCTCGCCAATGCCCGCGCCCTGAAGTCCGACGCCGAAGCCAAAGCGCGGCTGATCAAGGAAATGCTGAAGACCGGTGGCCCGATCGAAGCCTCCGAAGTGCTGAACTCTGAACTGATGCGCCGGCTGTCCGAGCAGCGGGTGACGCTGCGCGCCCAGCTCGCCGAGCAGAGCTCGACGCTGCTCGGCGCCCATCCGCGGATCAAGGAGCTGAAGGCGCAGCTTGCCGATCTCGACCAGCAACTCCGCGACGAAGCAGTGAAGCTGTCACGTTCGTTCGAGAACGACGCCCGGATCGCGAGCAGCCGCGTCGAGAATCTGTCCGCGAGCCTCGATCAGTTGAAGAAGCTGGCCTCGGCCACCAATGGCCAGGACGTGCAGCTTCGCGCGCTGGAGCGCGAGGCCAAGGCGCAGCGCGATCTGCTGGAGACCTATCTGGCCAAGTATCGCGAGGCGACCACCCGCGAGAGCATCGACCAGAGCCCGGCGGACGGGCGAATCATCTCGCGCGCCATCGTCTCCAATACGCCGGCCTATCCGAAGAAGGCGCCGATCGTGCTGATCGCGACACTGGCGACGCTGCTGCTGACTTCGGGCGGCATCGCCACCGGTGAATTGCTGCGCATGACCCAGCCGCGCGGCCGCGAGATTGCGGCCCCCGCAATGGTCGAGCCAGAGCTGGTGCCGGTGGCCACCGCCGCTCTGGTCGCGCCGCCGGTCGTTGCTCCGGTGACGCCGCCAATGCCGGCAATGCAGGCTGCTACGGCGGTTCCGGATGTTGCCCCGGCCGCCCCCCTGGACGCTACGCCGGCTCCAGCGGCTCCGACCGGCGAGATCGACGCGCTCGCACAGCGCTTGCGCGGAGCCGGCGAGGGTGGGCGCAAGCTCACCGTGCTCGGCACCGGCGACACCGATGCGGTGACGACGACCGCCTTGGTTCTGGCGCGTCGCCTGGCGCAAGACGCCAAGGTGGTGCTGATCGATCTGTCGGAGTCCTCGGAGATGCTCAAGGCCGCTTCGATCGATCCGGCGGCACCCGGGCTCGCCGAACTGATGCTGGGCGAGGCCGCATTCGGCCAGATCATCACCCGAGATCGCGCCTCTACGCTGCAACTGGTCAGCGCCGGCAAACCGGGCTTCGACAGAATGCTCCTGCATTCGCCGCGGCTATCGCTGGCGATCGACGCGCTGATGCGAGTGTACGACCATGTGCTGCTCGACGCCGGCACCGCCTCCGATCTGCCGGCAGAGCTGCTGACATCGCAAGCGCAGGCCGCCGTGGTGCCGGCGCCGACGATGACCAGCGAAGCCCGTGCGAAGATGGCCGAGCAGCTCGTTGCGGTCGGATTCTCCGAGGTGACGATGCTGCGCCGCGCCGCCGAGGCGCGCGACCCGAGCGAAGCCGGCCCGCGCACGGCGGCGGCGTAACGGCGGGAACAGATCCGTGAAGAGCGCCCGGGCTGGTCCCGTGCGCATTTCTTTGCCGAATGAAAAGGGACGTGCGTCAGCGCGCGATGGCGCCGCGCAGACGCCGAACGAACTGCATCAGGGCAGGGCTGTGCTTGACCGCGCGCTTCCCGCGGCCGATCGCCGAGAGGACGGCAGCAGCCGGCCGGCCGCGTGGCGTGAGCGGGACGAAGCTGTCGAAGATCGGTTCGAGGTCCTTACAGAAGACTTTCTTGTAGTCGTCCGAGCCGATGCCGAGATCGATCCAGCGATAGCCTTCCGCTGCGTAATGATCCACGATGTGACGCATCAGGATCAGACCCGGGCTGTGGCGCGCGGCATCCGACAGCGTGTACGTGTTGAACATCATCGAATAGCGGCTGCCGTCGGCGACGCCGGCATAGATCGCGATCATCTCGTCGTCGCATTCGAGCGCGTGGATTTCGATCGCGCGGCCGCCGCCGTCGAGCTCGGCGGCGCAGGCTTGGCGGATGAAGTCAGCGACGCCGGGATCGGCGAACACGTTCGGCAGGTTCTGCGCCGCCATCCGTACCGGTTTGATCCGGAAGAACGCATCGAGCAGACGGTCGACGTCGGCCTGGTTCCGCGCCTGAGCGTAGCGATAACCGGGCAGCTCCTGCAGCTTGCGCTCCTTACTCTTGAGCCGGCGACGCATTGAATTGCTGACGAGGTCATTCGGCGCGGCATCTGGCGGAAGGAACAGCACCGGGCAGTCGTTGACCGACGGCTGATGTGGCAACTGCGCCAGCGGGTTGGCGACATCGTTCCAGCGCAGCGGCTGCTGCAGCAGGGCGAGCACGTCGGCGCCACCGGCGGCGCGCAGCCCGGCAAGCAGTGCGTCGAGATCGCGTGCATCCGCGGTGATCGCGAAATCACGCCGCCATAACGGCATGTTGAAGGTCGTGTGTTTGCCGCCGAGAAAGCTCGCCACGCCGACGCCGAATTTGCGTTCGACACCGAGCGGCAGCAGCAGCAGCGGCCGATCGTCGGCGCCGCGGGCAACCGCGACGAACGGCTCGATCCGCTCTGCGCTGCCGACGTGGCTCTGCCAGGCACTCAGCAAATCGAACCGCTGATAGGGAGAGAAGTAACCGCCGGATTGTTCGAGTGACCGCCACACCGGTTCGGCGGACGCAAGATTGCGGAAGACTTCGACGCGGGCGATCCGGCTTTGCATCGCAGCCGCGTGATCGGCGGTCCGGGCTTCGGTCAGCACGGCCATCATCGTCGTCCGGCGATCCACTGAGAACAGGCAAAGGCGCGATTCGAGCAGTGCGAACCTTTACAAACAAATCTCAACAAAGCGTAATGACCCGCAGCGAAACCGTAGCCACACACCGCGGCCGCGAGGACATAGGCTTGTCGAACAACGGCTGGTGGACGGCTGCCCGGCTGCGATTGGCTTGTCTTAGTGGCCTGACGCGTGCTTCGGAAGCAAGCGGCGACGGCTGCGGCGTGGTGCTGCGGTTCGACCGGGTGCGGCCGGCGCGTCGCGAGCGGTTTCAGCCGTTACGCGGGCGAGAGGTTACACCGCAGTTTCTCGACGGCTTGCTGCGTGGACTGGCACACTGGAACTGTCCGGTGATCTCGATCGACGAGGTCTGTGCGCGGATCGCCGCGGGCGGCGCACCGGGACGGTTCGTCTGCCTGACCTTCGACGGTGGATCGCGCGACATCGCCACCTTCGCCTATCCGATCCTGGCGCGGCACGGCGTGCCGTTCACCGTGTATCTGCCCACCGCGTTTCCCGACGGCGTCGGCGAAGCGTGGTGGCTGGCGCTCGAACTGGTGATGGCGCGCGCCGATCGGGTCGCGCTGCTGATCGACGACAACGAGCGACGGTTCGATACCGCGACCATCGCCGCCAAGATACAAGTGTTTCGCTTTCTCGCAGGCTGGCTGCGCACGATGCCGCCGACGGCGCTGACCGCCGCGATAGGGGATCTTTGCCGACGCTATGCGGTGGATCTCACCGCCGTGACACGCAACGCCGTCATGGACTGGGACGAACTCGGCCGGCTCGCTGCCGACCCGAAGGTCACCATCGGCAGTGCTACGGTGAATTATCCGGTGCTCGCCAATCTGCCCGAGATGGTCGCTCGCAAGGAGGTCGAGAAGGGGCGCGCGGTGCTGCAGGCCGCGCTCGGCCGCGACGTGCGCCATTTTGCGTTTCCGTTCGGTGATCGCCGCAGCTTTGGCGCTGCGCATACTGCCATGGTGAAGCAAGCGGGCTTCGCCGGGGCGATGACCTCGATCCCCGGCGTGATCGGACCCGGCCCGGTTGATCCGCTGGCGCTGCCGCGGATCGCCTGGGACGGCCGGCAGAGTTCGCTGGCCGGCCTGCGGGTGATCCTGTCCGGCCTGATGCCGCGCACGGCGAACGAAATTGGACGCTGTCGCAGCGCCTGATAGCGGAAGGTCGCCATAGCGGCCCGAAGACGGAGCCTTCGGGCCGATCGTGTCACGCCGGGCTCGTGGTCAGTCTTCCAGCAGGCTGCGCAGCATCCAGGCGGTCTTCTCGTGGACGTCGAGGCGCTGGGTCAGCAGGTCGGCGGTCGGCTGATCATTGGCGTCTTCGACCAGCGGGAACAACTCCCGTGCGGTGCGCGCGGTGGCTTCCTGCGCGGTTACCAGATGCCGCACCATCTCCAGCGCCTTCGGCTGGCCCTCGACCTCGGCGATCGAGGCGAGCTTGACGAACTCCTTGTAGGTACCAGGTGCTGGGAAGCCGAGCGCACGGATCCGCTCCGCGATCTGATCGAGTGCGTTCCACTGCTCAGTGTACTGCGTCATGAACATCGCATGCAGCGTGTTGAACATCGGCCCGGTGACGTTCCAATGGAAATTGTGCGTCATCAGATACAGCGTGTAGGAGTCGGCGAGCAGCCGCGACAGGCCGTCGGCGATCTTGGCGCGCTTGTCCTCGGGAATACCGATGTTGATCTTTGCAGGCTTGGTCATGTCCAGTCCTTGTTGAAATGCACACCGGGTCAAAGCCGGCGGCTGTAGATGAGTACCGTTGAACAGTATCACGGTGATCCCGCGACGGCTTCCGGCGCGGCCGGAAACGGTGTTCGTCGCGATCACAGACATTATGACGCGGTACGCAACTACTAATCATTGTCATCAATCAATTTTCCGGCGTTTCTCAGTTACAGGTCCTGTAAACAAAATGCTTTGACCGCGAGGCGTTCTCAATTGCAGTTAGTAGACCGATGGAAGTCATCGGGGGCTACTAATGATTGGGTGTGTGACCGCGTCGCGTCGCTGCGGCGTTCGGGGAATGAGACTAAAGGCGTCGCTGATCGCGACGATCGGGGCACTGACCGTCACGGGCGTGGGGGCGCCCAGGGCGGCAGCGGAGGAATTGCCGCGCTGGCTGTCTTACGCCGCGGAACCATCGCAGGCCGCAACGGCCCGCGCGCTCTCCGCGCCAGTCGAGGCAACGCACGACGACGTCGATACCGAGCACATCTTCGGCTTCAGCATGGGCTCGGATATCGGCAAGAAGGGGGAGATCGAACTCGAGATCGAGAACGTCGGCCGGTTCGGGCGACGGTTCGGCTCCTACACCGGCGTCGGTGTGCTGTCGCAGTTCAAATTCACGCTGACCGATAACTTCCGCGTCGCGCCCGGCATCAGCTTCGCCTCGACCCAGATCAGCGGCGTGCCCGGCATGATCGACAACCGTCGCAACGCCATCGCCGGCGCCTCGATGGAGTTCCGCTACAAGCTGCTCGACCGCGACGAGATGCCGTTCGGGCTGACGCTGCACGCCGCACCGGGCTGGAACCGGGTCGACGAACTGACCGGCTTCAATGCACAGATCTACGGCACCGAATTCGCTGCGCTGATGGACAAGGAACTGATCCGCGGCAAGCTGTTCGCCGCGTTCAACCTCTGGTACTCCGGCGGCGCCTCGCGCGATCTCACGAACACTTGGTCGCACGATTCTGAATTCGCCGTGCAAGGCGCGCTGTCCTACAAGGTCAATTCGATGCTGATCGTCGGCGTCGAGGCGCGCTACGTGCGGGCCTATGAAGGCCTCGGGCTCGACCGGTTCTCAGGGGACGCGGTGTATGTCGGTCCGACCTTCTCGACGCATCTCACCGAGACAATCGGCCTGTCGGGTACCTGGAGCACGCAGGTCGCTGGCCAAGCCTGCAACGATCCGCGCCATCTCGATCTCGACGATTTCGAGCGGCACCAGGCGATGCTTCGGCTCAACTATCTGTTCTGAGCCCACGCGCTGCGCTTCACGAAGCGACGCCGCCATCGGGAGCCCGGTGGCGGCGTATTGGTTTCGGCGTATCGCCAGCCTATTCGGCAGGGTCGGGGCGCGACATCCAGGTGACGAGCGGCATCGCCGGCAGCACCCAGCCGAGGCCGGCGACCACGTAGTACACCGCCTGCAGCCATTTCGACTCGGCGATCACCGGCGCCTGCGCGAACGCCATCGCGGTGAGCGACCACACGATCGCCAGCAGCAGCAGGCCGACGGTTCCAATCAATTTACGGGTTCGAATATTCATGCCTCGCTCACACGCCGTTGATGCGTTCTCGCAACGCCTTGCGCGTAAGAACGGCCGGACTATAGAGTGCGGAAAAATCCGTTCAAGGGATGCTTTATGACCATCGCCGCGGTGCCGCCATCGTCCCGAGTTCGCGCCGTGCGGATCTGGCTGACGCTGGTGGCGGCGCTGATTGCGGCGATGGTGCTGGTCGGCGGCGCGACGCGGCTGACCGAATCCGGGCTGTCGATCGTCGAATGGAAGCCGGTCACCGGCACGCTGCCGCCGCTCGGCGAGGCGCAATGGCAGGCCGCTTTCGACGGCTACAAAAAGATCCCGCAATATCGCGAGCTGAACGCCGGGATGACGCTGGATCAGTTCAAGACCATTTTCTGGTGGGAGTGGAGCCACCGGCTGCTCGGCCGGGTGATCGGGGTCGCCTATCTGCTGCCATTCCTCTGGTTCCTGTGGCGCGGCGCGATTGGGGCTGAGTGGAAGCGGGCACTGTGGATCATCTTCGCGCTCGGCGCGCTGCAGGGTGCGGTAGGCTGGTGGATGGTGGCGTCCGGCCTGACGCAGCGCACCGAAGTGTCGCAAGTGCGGCTCGCCACCCATCTATCGCTGGCGCTGATCATCTACGCGGCGATCGTCTGGACGCTGCGCCGGATGTCGGGCCGGGTGCGCCAGGCCGCGCCGGCCCGGCTCAAAGCGACCGCGCTGGTGCTGCTTGGATTGACCTTTGTGCAGCTTTACGCCGGTGCGCTGGTCGCCGGCCTGCGCGCGGGGCGGGTTTACAACACTTGGCCAACCATCGACGGCGCGCTGATCCCGGATGCGGCACGGCTGTGGTTCGAGAGCCCATGGTGGAAGAACCTGTTCGATAATCATCTCACCGTGCAGTTCGATCACCGCATGCTGGCCTACGCGCTGTGGACGCTGGCGGCGCTGCACATGATCGACGCGCTGCGGACGCGGGCAGGGGCGGCGCGCGGCGCGGTGCTGCTGTTCCTGGCACTGACGGTTCAGGCCGCGCTCGGCATCTTCACCGTGCTGTACGCCGCGCCGATCGACCTCGCCCTGGCGCATCAGGCAATGGCACTGGTGGTGCTGACGCTGGCGGTACTGCAGGCTGAACGGCTGACGGCAACGAGCGACCATCAAACCGCGCTGGATCGCGGTGCTGCCGAGCGGCTTCCATCCAAGCCAGTCCTATCGGCATAGGCGCGGCGGCCGACTACGACTTGGCGGTCCTGCCCGTTCGCGCAGGCTTTCGCGCGCTGGTCCGGCGCGATGATGCGAATTCAGCGGAAATCCGGCTGCGCGCGGTTTTGGTGACGACGCCCAGCAGCAGCAGACGTGTCGCCAAATGCATCTCCTGGGCGAAGCGCTTGCGGCTCCAGTTCACGGCCAGCGAGGCCTCCGTGGTCGAGGCCATCGCGCGCAGCAGCACCTCGGTGAAGGCTTCATCGTCGATGACGCGCTCGATCTCGCCGGCATCCACCGCAGTGCGCACCATCGCGCACCACAATTGCTGCCCTTCGGCGAGCATCATCCCGCGGAGCTCGGCGGCGTGCTCACCCTGCATCGCGGCGTAGAGACCGCGATAGAACGCAGGCTCTGCGCAATAGTGCTTCACCACGAGATCAATCGCCGCCTCGAGCTGGGCGAGCGGCGATCCGGGAAGGCGGGTGGCGAGGCGGGTTTCGAACGCGGCGAACTCGTCCCGAACGACTAGCCGCAACAAGTCGGCCTTTGTCCCGACCAGATTGTAGGGCGTCGCTGGGCTGACGCCCGCACGCTTGGCGAGCTGAATCATTGAAAACCCGGCGCCGCCGGATTCGCGGATCAGGGCGTGCGCGGCTGTTACCAGCCCGCGCCGCCGCGATTCCAGAGTGCTCGTCGATAGCGTCATCTCAGGCCGGGTCTGCTGGGATGTTCTCGTAATAGGGAATCAACACGTCGTTGCTGCCTTCCTGAACCTGACCGAGCATTGCCACTGTGACGGGATGGACCACGTCAGCATCCGTCATCACCTCTATAAATGCCGGGCCGCCACTGGCGAAGGCGCGCTCCAGCGCCGGCGCGAGGTCGGGAAACCGGGTCACACGCTCGGCATGGCAGCCGAAGGCCTGGGCGATGTTGGCAAAGTTCGTTCCGCCCAGTTTCGAGATCACATGATAGTTGCTGCCGAACATGATTTGCTGGCCGTGGATCGACATTCCCCAGACTTCATTGTTGAGAACCACGGTGACGATCGGCAAGCGGTGCCGGACCATGGTGTCGAGTTCCTGCAGGTGGAATCCAAACGCGCCATCGCCGGTCAGGTGGATCACCCGGCGGTCCGGAGCTGCGAGCTGGGCGCCGATCGCGAATCCCGGTCCTATGCCCAGGCAGCCGAGATAGCCGTGACTCAGCACGGCCCCGGGCCGATCGACGACCGCTGCCGCAGCGCCCCACGACGCGGATTCCCCGCCATCGAACACATACGTCGCGCCCGGGCCAGCGGCTTCGGCCACCGCCCGAGCCGCGTGGTACGGATGGATGCCTTGCGTGGTCTCGCGATCGGGAAACATCGTGGCAAACAGCCCGGTTGCCGAGACGGCCTTCGCCCGCCAACCTTCCAACTCGTTGAACTGGTCGTCTTTCAGAGCAGCGTCGAGCGCGCGCGTCGCCTCGGTGCAGTCCGCCAGGATGGCCAGATCGACGTCGCGGATCCGGCCCATCTCGGCCGCATCGCCGTGGATCTGCACCAGGGTTGCGCCATGCGGCACCAGGCCGCCTGAACGTCCGCCGAGCAGCAGGCCGAGTTTGCCGCCCAGCAGGATGACCAGATCCGGCCGATCGATCCCCAGCATCGGCAACAAGGCGAGGTTCCCGGCGGCACCCCCATTACAGGGGTGTCCCGGCGGCAGGATGCCGGCCGCCAGCGACTTGGTGAACACCGGCAGCGGCACCCTGGCACACAGTGCCCGCACCGCCTCCGCCGTTTCGTGATTGGCAGCGCCATTGCCGGCGATCAGCACGGGGCGTTTGGCTGCCTGCAGCAGTTCAACTAATCGCGCGACCTCAGCCGGGGCAGGCGCGGGGCGCGGATTGACGCCGACGCCGGCCGGAGGCGTGGCGCGCGCAGCAGCGACGCTCATATGCAGCACGTCGATCGGCACTTCGAGCAGCACAGCACCTCGCGGCAGCGTCATAGCCTTGCGGATCGCCATCGCCGTCAGATCGGCGATCCGCTCCGTGCTCGGAATCGAGAAAGCCCATTTCACCGCCGGGCGGGCCATCGCGATCTGATCGATCCCGCCCTGGAGCGGATTAGTTTCGACCTCACGCAGCGGCGGGGCGCCGACGATAAACAGCACCGGTGAGCCATCGAGCTGCGCATTGGTCATCGCCGACAGCGCGTTGGTGAACCCTGGCCCGGCGGTGACGATGCACACCCCCAGCTTGCCGGTCGCACGGGCATAAGCGTCGGCGGCATGGCCAGCCGAGGATTCGTGACGGAAGTCGATCAGGGCGATCTCTTCCTCGATGCAACCCTTGAGCAGCGCCTCGAGATGTCCGCCGTGCAGCGCAAACGCTTGGCTGACACCAGCGGTCTTCAACGTCTTCGCCAGCAATTGTCCGCCGACCAGGCGATCGTGTTCAGCCATCGTCTTCCTCCCTGTTGCAGCGTCTGCCGCGCCGTTATTATAGTGCGCTATAATTATAAGCATCGACCGGGGAGGACAAGAGGATGAATGAGCGCACGCGCTTTGGTGGCAAAGTCGCGGTGATCACAGGCGGCGCCTCCGGCATTGGCGCTGCGACCGCGCAGCTCCTTCACGCCGAAGGCGCGAGCTTGATGCTCGGCGATCTCGACGCGACGGCGGGCGATGCCTTGGTGGCTGAACTCGGGGCCGAACGCGCACGGTTCATCACCACCGACGTATCCGATTTCGCATCGGTGAAAGCGCTGATCGACGGTGCGGTAGCGGCCTTCGGGCGGATCGATGTGCTGGTCAACAACGCTGGGATTGGTAGCCTGTCGTCGATCGCCGCACTGCCGGTCGAGGACTGGAAGAAGGTCCTCGCCATCAATCTCGATGGGGTATTCTTCGGCTGCAAGGCAGCGCTGCCGGTGATGGTCGCGCAGCGGGCAGGGGCGATCGTCAACACCGCCTCGGCCTCGGGCCTCGCCGCTGATTTCGGATTCGCGGCCTACAATGCTGCGAAGGCCGGCGTCATCAATTTCACCCGCACCGCAGCAATCGATCATGCGCGTGATGGCGTGCGGGTCAATGCGGTGTGTCCTGGTCCGGTCGACACCCCGATCCTCGCCGGAGTTCAGGGCATTCCTGGGCTACGCGCCGACTGGGAAGACCGGGTGCCGATCGGCCGGTTCGCTAGTCCAGTGGAGATTGCGCAAGTCATCGCCTTCCTCGCCTCCGATGCGGCATCCTACGTCACCGGCATTGCCATGCCGGTCGATGGCGGACTGACCGCGCACACTGGACAACCCAATCTGCCCCGGGTCATGGGCGCTTTAACGGGAGCCGTTCAATGAAGGCCGTGGTCAGGCGTGACGGCAAATTGGTCGACACAGACATCGCCGAAGTCACACCGGGCGAGGGCCAGGTGCTGGTGAAGACGCTGGTGTGTGGGATCTGCGGATCGGACCTCCATGCGCTTCATCATCTCGATCACATGATTGCGCTCACCCGCCGCGCCGGCGGACGACCCAGCCTCGACCCTTCCCAGGACGTCGTGTTCGGCCATGAATTCTGCGCCGAAGTGATTGATCACGGTCCTGGCTGCAACAAGACGCTGCCTCCGGGCACAAAGGTGGTTTCAGTGCCGGCCGCATTCGGCCCGGCGGGCAGTGAGCTCGTTGGTTACTCGAACCGCTTTCCCGGCGGCTTTGCCGAACGAATGGTGTTGCAGGAGGCGCTGCTGCTCGAGGTGCCGAATGGACTTGATGACGCGCGCGCTGCGCTCACCGAGCCGATGGCGGTCGGCGCGCATGCGGTTGCCAATGCACCGTTGACACCGCGCAGCGTGGCCTTGGTGATCGGCTGCGGACCTGTCGGTCTGTCGGTCATCGCCGCGCTCAAGGCGCGGGGGATTGGTCCGGTCATCGCCAGCGATTTCTCACCGCACCGCCGCGCCGCTGCCGTGGCGCTTGGCGCCGACGTGGTGATCTATCCCGGCGAGCATTCGCCTCACGATCGCTGGGAGGCTCTCGACGTTCCCGCCACTTTGGCGAGCTTCAGCGCCGCGACGCTGCAAGGGCGCTCAATTCGCGATGCGGTCGTGTTCGAGTGCGTCGGCGTGCCGGGCATGCTGCAGCAACTGATCGAGAAATCGCCGCCAACGGCGACCATCATTGTGGTCGGCGTCTGCATGGAAAGCGATACGATCGAGCCATCGCTGGCGATCAACAAACAGCTCTCGTTGCGGTTTGTGTTCGGCTACAGCCCCGCCGAATTCGCCGCCACGCTGCACGCGATCGCGGAAGGACAGTGCGACGTCTCCCCGCTGATCTCCGGGACGGTGGGACGCGGGGGCGTGGCTGCTGCCTTCTCGACACTGTCGAAGGCCGACGCGTGCATCAAGCTCCTGGTCGATCCGGGTCAGGCGTAATCCCTGAGGAGTCTGAGTCGGTCATTTCGAAACGGTGGATCTGTGTAACAGGTCCTCAAGCTGCCGCGGCTGCCCCGTTAGGGCGGCCCCGGCGGCTTTCGATCGAGCCTGCGAATGCTGTCATGCAGAACAGCTACTGCCGCTTCTCGATCCACGCGCTGATCGCCGGCGACAGAAAGGCCAGAGGCCAGATGTATTTCGGCCAGTGCGGCTCGATCAGACAGACCAGCACCGCGAGCGTGAACAGCGCCAGCGAGAAGCCTGGCGTTGCCAGCTTCAGCCAGTCGTCGCGCGGCGCGACCGCGAACGCCCACAGCGCGGTGTTGAACAGCGCGATCAGCCACAGATTGATCGCGTACAGCGTGGTGACGTTGGGGGAGTCGTAATTGTTGCCGTACAGGCCGCAGGTCACCGGCAGCAGGATAATCGACAGCAGGAAGAACAGATTGCCGATCACTTCGCTGCGTCCGGCATGGCTGGCATAGGCCAGCCGCTGCTGGTGGCTGTACCAGAACATCCCGGCGACGATGAAGCTGAGCAGCAGCGTCGAGACGAAGGCACCGTAGACGTGCCAGATCTCGCGCCATTGCGGATCGGCGCCGATGAATTTCTCACGCGGCGCCTGATAGGCGAGCAGTGTCATCGCCACGCCGAACACGGTGTTGCTGAGAGCTTCCAACCGCCTCAATTCAAAATGGCCGCTGCTCATCGCCGCCCCCTCGACGACGCTGCTCGCGTGATTCCTGCTCAGCCGCCGAGCGCGTGGTCGAGGTCGGCGATCAGGTCGTCCTTGTCCTCGATGCCGATCGACACCCGCACCATGTTGGGCGCGGCGCCGGCCGCGGTCTTCTGGGCGTCGTCGAGCTGGCTGTGGGTGGTCGAGGCCGGATGGATGATCAGCGACCGGGTGTCGCCGACATTGGCCAGATGCGAGAACAGCTTCAGATTGGCGACGAGGTCGACGCCGGCCTGATAACCACCCTTGAGGCTGAAGGTGAACACCGCACCGGCCCCCTTCGGCGCATATTTGCGGGCGAGGGCGGCGTATTTGCTGGAGGCGAGGCCGGAGTAGTTGACCTCATCCACCGCCTTGTGGGTGGCGAGGAATTCGGCGATCGCCTTGGCGTTCTCGCAGTGCTTCTGCATGCGCAGCGGCAGCGTCTCGATGCCGGTCAGCAGCATGAAGGCGTTGAACGGCGACAACGCCGGACCGAGATCGCGCAGGCCGAGCACGCGGCAGGCGATCGCGAACGAGAAGTTGCCGAACGTCTCCTGGATCTTCAGGCCGTGATATTCGGGACGCGGCTCGCTCAGCATCGGATACTTGCCGTCCTTCGACCAATCGAAGGTGCCGGCATCCACGATGATGCCGCCGAGCGAGTTGCCGTGGCCGCCGAGGAACTTGGTCAGCGAATGCACCACGATGTCGGCGCCGTGCTCGATCGGGCGGATCAAATAGGGCGTCGCCAGCGTATTGTCGACGATCAGCGGCACGCCGGCGTTGCGCGCAACCTCCGCGACCGCCTCGATGTCGGTGATGCTGCCGCCCGGATTGGCGATCGACTCGATGAAGATCGCCTTGGTCTTCGGCGACACCGCGCGCTGGAAGCTGGCGAGGTCGTCGGTGTCGGCCCACACCACGTTCCAGCCGAAGCTCTTGAAGGCGTGGGTGAACTGATTGATCGAGCCGCCGTACAGTTTTCGCGCGGCGATGAATTCGTCACCGGGCTGCATCAACTGCTGCAGCGCGACGAGCTGCGCGGCGTGGCCGGAGGCGGTGGCGAGCGCGGCGGTGCCGCCTTCGAGCGCGGCGACGCGCTCTTCGAGGACCGCCGTCGTCGGGTTGGTGATGCGGGTGTAGATGTTGCCGAATGCCTGCAGGCCGAACAGCGACGCGGCATGGTCGGCGTCATTAAAGACGAACGATGTGGTCTGATAGATCGGGGTCGCGCGCGCGCCGGTGGTGGGATCGGGCTGGGCACCGGCATGGACCGCAAGCGTCGCAAATCCAGGGTTGCGTTCAGTCATGGTCGATCCCTCCGTGCTGTGGCTGATGGTTTGGGCTATCTGATCGGAACCCTGGAGCAGGTCAAGCGTGTCCCGACTACCGCTCCGCCGCTGCTGCCTTAAGTTGGCTCGTTGCGGTTCTTGACGGCGCGGTCGGACGCAGCGGTATTGCCGCCGGCGACGCTCTGGCGGTCGAGCGACAGTCGCATCCCCTTGACCGGGATCGGTGCGCGTTTGGCGCTGAGGGTGCGCGAATTCACCCCCATCCAGGAAATCTCCGACGACAACCGGCCGTATTCGATCTTCGGGCAGCGATCCATCACCACCTTGATGCCAGCGGCTTCGGCCTTAACGGCGGCTTCGTCGTTGCGCACCCCAATCTGCATCCAGATCACTTTGGGCAGCGGCGACAGCGCCAGCACCTCGTCGACTACCGGCATCACATGCGCCGAGCCGCGAAACACGTCGACCATGTCGATCGGGCGGTCGATATCCTTCAGCGACGCGACGAACGGCTTGCCGAGCAGGCTGTTGCCGACCTGTCCGGGATTGATCGGAACGACGTCATAACCGCGTTCGGTAAGATATTTGAACACGAAGTAGCTCGGCCGCACATTGAGCGGCGACGCCCCGACCATCGCAACCGTCTTCACGCTGTTCAGGATCGCGCGGATGTAGGCGTCGGCGTAGCTGTCGTGGTTCATCTTACAAGTCCGTCATTGCGAGGAGCACTCGGATCGCCACTTCGCGGCGTCCGAGCACAGGCTCCGCGACGAAGCAATCCAGCTTCCGGTGCTTGGCCCTGGATTGCTTCGCTTCGCTCGCAATGACGGGGCATGGTCGAAGGCGCGGATCAACGATCCTTCCATTCCGGTGCGCGCTTCTCGAGGAACGCACCGATGCCTTCTTCGGCGTCGGCCGACATCATGTTTTCGGCCATCACTTGTGCGGTGTAATGATAAGCGTCGGCGAGGTTGAGCTCAGCCTGGCGGTAGAACGCTTCCTTGCCGACCTTGATGGTGTGCGACGACTTGCCGGCGATCTGCTCGGCCAGCGCCACCGCAGCGGCGCGCTCGGTGCCATGCGGCACCACCCGGTTGATCAGACCGATCTGGCGTGCTTCGTCGGCACCGACCGCTTCGCCGGTCAGCAGCATGTGCATCGCTTGTTTGCGCGGCACGTTGCGTGACAGCGCCACCATCGGGGTGGAGCAGAACAACCCGATATCGACGCCGGGCGTTGCGAAGGTCGCCTGCTCGGACGCAATAGCGAGATCGCAACTTGCAACGAGCTGACAGCCGGCCGCAGTAGCAACGCCTTGCACCGCTGCGATCACCGGCTTGGGCAGTTTGACGATCGCCTGCATCATCGCGCTGCAGGAGGTCATAATTCTGGAGAAGCTGGCGCGGCCGCGGTCGGCGTCGTTGCGATGCGCGGTCAGCTCCTTGAGGTCGTGGCCGGCGCAGAACGCCGGGCCATTGGCTGCGATCACCACCACGCGCACGCCGTCGTCGCGCCCGATCAGATCCAGCGCTGCGTGCAGATCGTCGATCATTTCCAGCGACAGGCTGTTGCGCGCGGCGGGCCGGTTCAGCGTCAGCACCGCAACACCGCCGTCGACGGTTTCGCGCAGCAGAATCGGTGAAGGCTGGGTCGCAGCGAAGGCGGGCAACACGGTCATGGCGGCGTCCGGGAACAAAATGAAGCGCTGGGAACGAGCGTCACCTTATTGTAACAAGCCGGGCGAAGCGAGAGCAGGGGCGGGAACGACATGACACATGCGAGGATGAGCGTAGCCGAACTCGAAGAATTTCTGCAGCGCGAGTTCCCGCAGGCGTTCAGCCACGGTGACATTTCGATCGAGACCGCCGATGGTCGCACATCTCTATTACGGCAGCGCTACAGCGACCGGATGCTGCGGCCCGGCGGCACCGTGTCGGGGCCGACCCTGATGGCATTGGCGGATTTCGCCATGTACGTCGTGCTGCTGTCGGCCATCGGCCCAGTCGCACTCGCGGTCACCACCAACCTCAACATCAACTTCCTCCGCAAAGGCCAACCCGGCCAGGATGTCGTCGCGGTCGCCAAGCTTCTCAAGCTTGGCCGCCGGCTGGCTGTCGGGGAGGTGACGCTGCTGTCGGGCACTTCGCCGGACCCGATCGCCCATGTGACGTCGACCTATTCCATTCCAACCGCTTGATGTTTTTGAAGGTAATATTGCACCATATTTATAACCCACTGTAATTGCGCAATAAATCCAGCAGGGAAGGGATTGACGCCGCAGCGGGGCTTCTCTACAAGCGCCCGCAGTCCGGTGCTTCATGCACCGAATTCCCCCTGTCACGGATCATTCTCATGAAGACGTTTTCGGCCAAGCCCGCCGAAGTCACGAAGAAGTGGGTCATCATCGACGCCACTGGTCTCGTGGTCGGCCGGCTCGCCACGCTGGTCGCGATGCGGCTGCGCGGCAAGCACCTCCCGACCTATACCCCGCACGTCGACTGCGGCGACAATGTCATCATCATCAACGCCGCGAAGGTGGTGCTGACCGGTCGTAAGCGCGACAACAAGGTCTACTACCATCACACCGGCTTCATCGGCGGCATCAAGGAGCGCTCTGCGAAGGCGATCCTCGAAGGCCGTTTCCCGGAGCGCGTTGTCGAGAAGGCGATCGAGCGCATGATCCCGCGCGGTCCGCTCGGCCGTGTCCAGATGGGCAACCTGCGCGTCTATCCCGGTGCCGAACACCCGCACGAAGCTCAGCAGCCCGAGAAGCTCGACATCGGTGCGATGAATCGCAAGAACATGAGGGCCGCATAAGATGTCCGAAACCATGCAGTCTCTCGACCAGCTCGCCGCCCTGAAGACGACCGTGACGTCCGCCGACGCGCCGACCTACACCAAGAAGATCGACAAGTTCGGTCGCGCCTATGCCACCGGCAAGCGTAAGGACGCGGTCGCCCGCGTCTGGATCAAGCCGGGCGCCGGCAAGATCATGGTCAACGCCCGCGAGGTCGAAGTCTATTTCGCCCGTCCGGTGCTGCGCATGATGATCCAGCAGCCGCTGGTCGCCGCGGCCCGTGCCGGCCAGTACGACGTGATCTGCACCGTCGCCGGCGGCGGCCTGTCCGGCCAGGCCGGTGCGGTTCGTCACGGCATCTCCAAGGCTCTCACCAATTTCGAGCCGGAGCTGCGCAGCGTACTGAAGAAGGGTGGCTTCCTGACCCGCGACAGCCGCGTCGTCGAGCGTAAGAAGTACGGCAAGGCCAAGGCCCGCCGCTCCTTCCAGTTCTCGAAGCGCTGATCTTTTTCCGGTCTTACCGGGATCGACAAAGGGCGTCCTGCGGGGCGCCCTTTTTTGTTGCGCTCGAAGGCGGGCGAGGGATCGGTCAACGGTCCGGCCCAACTTACCGGCGAGGCTCGCTTTGCATGCAAATTGTCGGAAAAGTCCAACCAGTTATCGAACAAATCGGAGCTTTTGCGCAAACGCGATTTCAATTCACCCAGGGTCAAATCGGCAGCATGAGGGGATCAGCTCCGCACCCGCGGTGTTGAAATGCCGTCACCGGAAAGTCATCCACCGAGTACCCCACTATGTCGCTCGACATTTCGACGCTGTTTCTGGTCGCAACGCTCATCTGCGCCCTGCTCGGTGTCATGCTGCACTACTTCGGCCGCCAGGAGAAAATCCCGGCATTGAACTGGTGGGGCAACGCTTATCTGCTCGGCGCCATCACCGTGGCGCTCTGGACCGTTCTCCGCCCGGTCTTCGGCGAGACCATCACTCTGGCGATGGCGGGCGTCGGCTTCATCGCCTGCGGGATGGTGTGGAACGCGGCGCGGGTATTCCATGGCTTTAAGCCGAACTGGCCCGGGCTGTTGCTCGGCGCGCTGGTCTGGCTGGCAGCGGTCGCCAGCCTGCCCGCCGGACAGGAAGCGCTGCGGATGACGATCGGGGCGGCGATCGTCGCCGTCTACGCCGGTCTGACGGCGAACCAGCTTTCGGCCGAGCGGCGCAAATCGATGCAGCGGCGCTGGCCGACCATCGTGGTGCCGTTACTGCACGGCACGGTTCTAATGCTTCCGATCGTGCTCGCCGATCTGTGGCCGTCGCCGAATTCCGGATTCGTCGGCAACGCCTGGGTGACGCTGTTCGCGGTCGAACTGGTGCTGTACGCGATCGGCACTGTGTTCGTGATCTTCATGCTGGTCACTGAACGCACCGTGACCATGCACAAGACCGCGGCCTCACTCGACCCGCTCACAGGTATGCTCAACCGGCGTGGCTTCTCGGAAGCCTGCGCGCGGATGATCGACCGCGAGGCCAATGCTGGCCGCCCGGTATCGGCGCTGATCTTCGACATCGACCACTTCAAATCGATCAACGACCGGTTCGGCCACCCGGCCGGCGACGAAGTGCTGAAGCTGTTCGCCGCCATCGTCGCTAGCTCGCTGCGGATCTCGGATCTATCGGGGCGGATCGGCGGCGAGGAATTCGCCGCGCTGTTGCCGTGCTCGATCGACGAGGCGGTGACCGCGGCCGATCGGGTGCGCGAGGCGTTCCAGGACTGCGGCATCGAGGTCGACGACGCCCCGGTAGCGACCACGGTGTCGATCGGCGTGGCCGGCGGACCGGCCGGCATCGAACTCGATGTGCTGCTCGCTGCTGCCGACACGGCCCTGTATCAGGCCAAGCGCGGCGGCCGGAACCGGGTGGTGGCGACGGCCGAGCAACCGGTGTCGCTGGAGGACAGCCGGCGCAAGGCGGCACAGACGCGCGAACATCAAGTGGTGGCGCGCGGCGGCTCGGTCGGGCAGGCGGTCGCCTGAACCTGACCTCCGATCCGCTTCAATTGCGCCGCCCGGTGCGATAAGACGCCCGTCCCATCACCGACGAGGCGCAGACGCATGATTACCGAAATCGCACAGATCGACGTCAAACCCGGCAGCGAAGCGGAGTTCGAAGCCGCGGTCGCCAAGGCCCGCGAGGCGTTCGGCCGCTCCAAGGGGTTTTGCGGCTTCGAACTCCATCGGTCGATCGAGAAGCCGCAGCGCTATCGCCTGATGGTGAAGTGGCAGACGCTGGAAAACCACACGGTCGACTTCCGCGGTTCGGAGAACTTCACCGAATGGCGTGGTCTCGTCGGCGGCTTCTTCGCAGCGCCGCCCGATGTCGAGCACACTGAAACGGTGCTCACGTCTCAGGCGTAACCGCGAGCGTCATCGGCGCGGGGGCGGCCGGTGCGGCGGTCTCGCCCGGCTCCTCGCCGCGCAGATGGTCGATCACCACCCGGCCGATCGCCATCAGCGGCAGCGCCAGCGCCAGTCCCCACAGCCCGAACACAATGCCGAGCAGGATCTGGGTGGCGAACAGAGTCGCCGGTGGGATGTCGATCGCCTGGCGCTGAATCAGCGGCGTCAGGATGTAGCTCTCGAGCGCATGGACGCCGAGGAACAGCACGAAGGCGCTGAAGACGGCGATCCAGCCGGAGCCGATCGCGGCGAGCACGATGACCAGCCCGCCGAGAATTGCGCCGACGGTCGGAATGAAGGCGAGCAGGCCGGCCTGGATTCCCAGGATGAACGCGCCGGGAATCCCGATCAGCGATAGGCCGATTGCGGTGACCGCGAACACCGCGATCATGGTGATGAGCTGAGCCAGCAGCCAGCGCTTGAGCATCTCGCCGGTGTCGCTGACGATGACCTCGGCCTGGCTCCGGTGGCGCCGGGGAACCATCCTGACCAGCCCGTTGCGGTACACCTCCGGCTGCGCCGCGAAGGCGAGGCCGAGAAACAGCACGATGAAGAAGTTGCCGACAGCCCCGATGGTGCCGAGGATCAGCTTCAACGTCTGGCTGACGATGGCGCCGCCGCCGGAGGCGATCTCGCCTGCGCTCGGCAGGTTACGCGGCTGCACAGGAGCCGTCTCCGAATGCGCGCCGCCGCCGTTGCCGCCACCCAGTTCCAGGAAGCTGGTGTCGACGCCGTTCCGCTCGAGCAGAGCCTTTACATTGACGATCTGGGTCTTGATCGTGCCGGACAGCGCCTTGGCCTGCTGGCTGATGGTGTTGCCGCCGAGCACGGCAATGCCGAAGAACAGGCCGCTCAGGACCACGCAGACCAGCGCCAACCGGAGGCCGTGCGGACCGCCTACCAGTTTGCCGGTCAGCTCGGTGAGGGCGTTGAGAAACACGCCGAACAGCACCCCGGCGAAGATCAGGAACAGCGTGCCGGCGAATTGCCAGGCGCCGTACAGCAGCGCCGCGAACGATACGGTGGCGATGCCGCCGAGGGCGATCGCCCAGGCAAGGTCGGTGCGGGACGGAACGCGATCGGGAAGGGGGGCGGTCACATGCGGTCCTTTCGGCTGTCGGCACTCAGTGTTTCGCGAATCGCCATGGCAGAGCAAGCGCCCGAATCCGGTATCAGAGCTTGGTAACCATACTTTCGCCAAAGCCTGGTTCGTCCCATTTTCGCCTTGTTCGCTCTGCGATATGGTCATGGTTCGATGCGGAAGTGGGCGTGCGTCGAAGTCGCGACCGGGGAAGGTCCCATCTTGGGCCGATGTCGCGAGAATGGTATTTGGGGACTTATGGGGATTCGCGAGCGAGATTCGTTGGGCCGCGCCGCGCGGGTGGCTTTCGCCGCTAGCGCCTGCCTTGCCCTCGCCAATTGCGCCCAGAACGGCACGTTCAGCCGGGTCGATCCGAAATACGGCGTGTCGTCGAGCCCGCGGGTGGTCGCTTTCGGAGAGCCGGTGCCGAAGGGCGGAGGCACCTACCGGGTCGGCAAACCCTATGTGGTAGCCGGCCGCACCTATGTTCCGGAAGAGAATCCCCACTACCGCGCGGAAGGACTCGCGTCCTGGTATGGCAACGATTTCCACGGCCGGCTCACCGCCAACGGTGAGGTGTTCGACATGGCGTCGCTGTCGGCGGCGCATCCGACCTTGCCGATCCCGAGCTATGCCCGAGTGACCAACCTGGCCAACGGCCGTTCGCTGATCGTGCGCATCAACGACCGCGGCCCGTATCACGGTAACCGGCTCATCGACGTTTCGAACAAAGCCGCCGAACTTCTTGAATTCAAACACAGGGGCACCGCGCGGGTGCGGGTCGAGTATGTCGGCCGAGCCCCGCTCGAAGGCTCCGACGACCGCCAGTTGATGGCGACGCTGCGTCAGGGCGAACCCGCACCGGCGCCGACCGGCGTGCGGATCGCTTCCGCCAAACCGTTCGTTCCGGACTTCGGTGCCGGCGGTGGCCGGATTCGCGGCGATGTTCCTCTGCCGGAAGGGCGCCCGTATTCGCTCGGCAACACCTCGGTGGACGTCGCCTCGGTCGCGGCGACCTCGGAGGTTTCGGCTTCGCGCAGCACCCGATCGAACCGCCACACGCTTGCGCCCAATCCGCGCGCGGTGTCCTACGACGCCGATCCCCGAGAGGCGCGGGCAGAGTACCGGCCGGTCAGCACCGCGCCGTCGCGCGGCAACGACGAAATCGGCAACCTGCTGTCGGCCCGCGGGCTCTACTGACCGCCGAGTTCGACCGATCGGCAGGGAGTCCTGAGCGGCCCGGCCGAGCTGCTGCTCTCTCAATAGTTAGTCGTCCGTGAAGTTT